>CAITYU010000081.1 GCA_903896675.1 uncultured Planctomycetaceae bacterium | reverse complement strand
TCGCGCGGCTCGGCAGGAGCCTCGCCCTCCCAAAGGGGCGAGTCGCGCGGCTCGGCAGGAGCCTCGCCCTCACAAAGGGGCGGGTCGCGCGGCTCGGCAGGAGCCTCGCCCTCCCGAGGGGGCGGGCAAGACGCACGGCGAGGCAGGAGATTCGGCCTCCCGAGGTTCGACGGTCGGCGACAGACCGGCAAAACCTGCCGGTCCTTCCGAGACAGCGGCATTTTCCGCAGACCCCGCAGTCTTCGCGACGCGACTTTCCGGTGAATCCGTTGCCCGAACTTTCAGACAAACCTGATTTGTCATTGTCTTCGGGAAATCTGATGAAAACATGCAGGTTGTACGGCTGCGTCGTTCATGGATGGATTGTCGACAGCTGGTCAGAAGCAGTTGCAAAATGTCGCATTCAGTCGAGTGACTGAAGTCCGGGCGGGTGGCCTGGACGGGATTGCCATGCAGTGCGTCAGCGGCAGCTGTTTCGGTCAGTGGCATATGACCATGAAACCGGTTTTCGTATTTCTGATGGCGGTACTGCTGGAGCAAACTCTGGCTGCGCCGATCTGTATGGCTCAACTGCCGGGTGATTCCCGGGAGGATGCGGCGAGCCGTGAGATGGATATCGTCCGTCGGAAAACAGCAGTGACGCTGAACTACTGCCGAGCGGCACTGCACCGCATTCGCCGGACCGGCACCAAGCAGGTGCTGTATGAAGAGCAGCAGCGAATTCTGAACAACATCGACCTGAATCAGATCGATGATCCTGAGGTGATCGCGCTGTATCGTTCAATCCTGGACGAAATCGGGATGGTGGAGATCAGCGATCGCGAGCGGACTGTAATTACCGAGGGATTTCGTCGCGGCGTGCAGCGAAAGATGGGCACAGATCTGTTTGTGATGGGGGCCCAGGCTGCCACAGGGCAGGTAGGTTCGGTGATTCAGACAGGAGCTTCCAGTTGGTGGGATTATCGCAATAACCAGCTCCGCAGGGACTCGGATCTCTGGCAGGTCGAGAAGACTCAGTTCCAGTCCCTGATGACTCGTTCGTCTTCGTTTCTGGACAGCTTCTGGAAACTGAGTCGGAAGAACAATATTCCGGACCGCTGGCTGTTGCGCGACCAGGATCTGGACCAGTTGACAGAGGCGATGGCGATTGAGAAGACGGACGTCAGGCTGCGTTCCCTGAAGCGTCTGGAGCGGTTCATGGAGTGCTATCCGCCGTACTGGTATTACCTCGCAAGGACTCAGCAGCAACTGGGTGATGCGGACTCTGCGGCCGAAACGTTTCGGAGACTGACGGAGATTGGTCGCGGCCATTTTCGGCAGGACGACATGCTGGCCAGCAGCATGGCGAATCTGTCGCTGATTCAGGAAAGCCGGCGCGATCCGGAGGCTCCGGAGACCGCACAACTGGCGTTTGAGTATTCCACTCGCAACTGGGAGGCCAATCTGGTGTGTGCGTGGATTCTGGGCCGGCATCGTCGATACACGGCCGCTGAAGAGCTGATTCTGTGCAATGTGGACGAGCAACTGGAGACGGAGCAGAGCTCGGTGGCACTGGCATCACTCTATTACCATTCCGGTGATCGCCAGCGGCTCAGTGCTCTGCTGGACGAGCGAGAGACGGTGCAGCGAATCCCGATTCCGGCTCTGTTGCTGTGTGCAAAACTGCTGGGCTCTGAGCATTTGCCGGCAGCAGCATCTGAGCAGTTGGCATCGACACTGACTGCGGTGCCCCGAATCGTGGGACGCACCAGCTCCATCTCTGTCGCTGCCGCTCCGGGCTGGAAGCTGGCAGATGCTGAAGCATCCATCTCAGACGGGGCGCGGACATTTGAATATTCGGGGCACAGGGATCTGGAGGACCGTGTGGAGGTCAGCTTTTCACCCAGCCTGAATTCACCTGCGGTGGGCGACCCGGGGAACTCGCTGAAACTGGTCCTGCACTACCCGCAGACTCCGGAAGTGCTGGTGCTTCTGCGTGAAGACTCGCGACCTGCGGAACGGTCTGCACCCCGCAATCGCAATTCGGGACTGTTACCCTCGTTTGTGCCGACGCTGCAAAGGCAGGCGAGCCCGCCTGACCGAGAGGTGCGGGTATATCGCATCAGCGAAATCGAAGTCGCCGGCACACGACTGTCATTGCAGCCGGGTGCAGCAGCATCCGAACAGATTCGAGCTGAACAAGCGGAAATTTCCGGGCTGGATGACGACACCCGTCCGCGCCTGCGAGAGATTCGCTGAGCGGAAAATGTGCAACTTGCGGAAATAGGCCGGCGGAACACAACGTTGCCGGCCTGCTACTCCGCAATCTGCATGTCAGATTACGCCACCGTGCACGCGATAAGGAGTTGCGTGGTCCGGCTGGTCCAGCATCCAGATTCGCTCCCAGATTTCCGGGATATGGCGAAGGCTTTCTGACTGATAGATCAGCTGCCGCGCCCGCACGTCGGGATTCGGACTCCAGATCGGCATGGCACAACCCATTGCCGTGCACGCCAGCAGCATTCCCGCCATCAGTCGACTACGCATCTTCATCGCTTCGTCCTTCCCTGGACACATCCACCGCCGCTCGAAGTCGGCGGCTGCCACAGTAACAGGAAGTGGTCTGAGATGTCCGATGGCGTTCGACACAAAGCCGAACATCGCGATGAAATCAGAATCCAGGGCGAGCTGGTGTATGGGCTGAGCCGGAGACATTGGCCGAGTTGGCGGCTGCCTTCTCATGCTCCTGACGCTCAAGCTCAAGCACTCGAGCTTCCATTTCCTTGCCCGGCTTGAATGTCACAACAAACTTCGATGGCACCTCGACCTGTCCGCCGGTACGAGGATTGCGGGCCTTGCGAGCTGCCCGCATGCGTACCTCAAACACGCCAAAGTTTCGCAGTTCGATGCGACGGTCCGTGACCAGCGTATCAATGATCGCGTCAAACGTCTTCTGAACGATTTCTTTGGTCGTCAGCTGCGTCAGACCCAACTCATCTGAAATCGCCTTAACGATCTCTTTTTTGGTCACGATCGATGCTCCTGGACAGAAACTGAGCCCCTGCACGGGGTGAAGTTGTGCCACAAGCTTAGGCTGTGATTAAACTTACTGTCAAGACCCCGAACTGCGTGGTGAACAAAATTCACCGGCATTCAGCGTACTGGACGTAAATCCCCACCAGCCAGATCGCACTTGATCCTGATTTCATCACGATTTGCCAAAGAACACGCGAAATCCCGAAAAAGCGGGATCTCTTCTGGATCTATCGGCCCACCAGAACCGTCCCGATAAGGAAATTCGACAAAATCCTCAAAAACCACCCAGTCCGCCCCACCATCGCAGGCAGAGCGAGGCGGTTTCACAGTGTCGCCTCTGTTGACTCACTCATACCAAATTGGCAACACTCCCGCAGAACTACCCCGTTTTTCCACAATCGCACGTCTCAAAAGGCACGAATGCCGGTTTTCATATCGCAGGACACGTGGGTATTCCCTAATATTTCACTGCCCCAATGAACAGCACCGACACCTTGACACGCACCACATGTCTTCTCAGGGAAGAAGTATGATTGCCGACGAGATTGAGCGCCTGCACGCTTTGAAGATGGCCGGTACGCTGACGGCTGAACAATTTGAACGCGCAAAAGAACAAATCCTGACGGCAGTTACCGGCACTGAAGGTGAACGGATTTGTGGTATTGGTGTCAACGCGTGGTGTGCCCTGATGCATCTTTCCCAGATGCTCTGGTGGACCGGTGCAGGCATTGTCGCTCCGATTGCCATGTGGATCATCGGCCGCCAGCAATCCCGACTTGTCGACCTGCAGGGCCGGATTATCATCAACTGGATGATCAGCAGCCTGATTTATGGACTGATTTCGGGTATGCTGGTGTTTGTCGCCGTTGGCGTCCCAATGCTGGCAGTGCTGGGCATCCTGACGATGATCCTGCCACTGATCGGTGCTCTGCGGGCAGCGGAAGGCTACCCGTGGAAGTACTGGCTGTCTCTGGAATTCCTCGCAACCGAGGAAGAACTTCCCAATGAAATGCCTTATTGATCGGCTCGCCGACAGCACTCGAATGCCCCTGCGATCTCGCTGGGTGCTGGTGCTGGCTTCCATGTTTGTGGCCATCGGCTGCGATACGGCTGACCCAACCATGCTGCCGCCACCACCACACCCGCTGCTGCCAGATCCCGAATCTGTCGACGCAATGATGAATACCCCCTTCATCATACCGCCCGTCCTGGACCCCGTTATTTACCTTGCCAAAGAGGTGGACATTCCGGCAGATGAACGAGTTGTTGGAATTGTGGTGGGCGAGACAGTGCGGGCCTATCTGATCAGCGCACTCAAACATATGCAGTCACATGTGGTCAATGAAAATCAGACTGAGTTCCCGGTCTGCGTTACTTATTGCGACAGAACCGACTGTGTGCGCGTCCTGGGTGGAGACAAAGGCGATACTCTGACAGTACAGACCGGTGGGTTCCAGAACGGGGAAATGCTGCTGCGACTGAACGAACAAATGTACCCACAGAACTCTGCAGACGTACCGCTGAAGGACGTGCAATACACTCGGACAACCTGGGGCGAATGGCTGCAGGCCCATCCGTCCACAACGGTTTACCTCGGCTACCGCAAAGACGATTTGCTGAAGCGTTGACACGGGAATGCTCGGCAGAGAAGTTCCCCGTGGACATGAAATCATGCCACGGCAGCAGCAAGCCGCTGCTAGGGGGGACAGGATTGGGCCGGGCAGGAATGCCGCGGGGGACAAAAGTCGTAGCCTCGGCTTTAGCCCTTGTCATTACCCACGAAGCCCGTCGGGCATGGAGGCAGTTGCGGCGTGTGTTTGGTTTGTGCCGTGCGTCTGTTTGCGATTCAGGCCTGAAGGGCCGATTTCAAAGCGAGTGTGGTTGCGTGGTCATGCTCGGCGTTCCAGGTGCTTACGCACGTGGCTCTGCTGAAACCGGCCCTTCAGGCCTGGTGTGGGTGTTTGGGGGGTGCCGTGACCAGGTGCTTACGCACCTGGCTTTGCTGAGATCGGCCCTTCAGGCCTTTGGGGGGCCGTTGCGGCGTGTGCTTGGTTCGTGCCGTGCGTGTGCTTGCGGTTCAGGCCTGAAGGGCTGTTTTTCGGTATTTCAGGGGCGCAGCCCTGGAAATGCCCCCTTTTGCTGCGGTGATGGCTCACCGGAACATGCCGCGCCCCGCCCCGAAGTTGGCCAACGGCCACGCACAACGTAGCCTCGGCCAACGCCCGAGGGACTGGGATCAGAGCTCCCGAAGCTGTTCCTGAATTCACAGCCAATGCATTCGCCGATCACCATAGGCGGCTTAGATTGGCTTCT
>CAITYU010000080.1 GCA_903896675.1 uncultured Planctomycetaceae bacterium | reverse complement strand
CCCGCCGAGCCGGACGTCAGTGATCAGTGATCAGTGATCGCAAAATCCCCCTCGGGAGGGCGACAACACCAACACACAAAACGCTCAAATTTCCGCGTTTTTCCGCGTCATTCCGCGGCCATCGTTTCCCGCTGAGCCGGGGGAATCAGTAACGTGCCGAGCAGTTCGGCTCAGCCGGAGCTTCGCCCTCCCGAAGTGTCAACACAACGCGTTGATCCCAAAAAAAAGCCTCGAGCTGAACAAATGCCAGCCGAGGCTACGTGGAATCGTCAGGATTTTCAACAGGTTGACGCGAGGACGCGTCTCACGATCAATAGTACTGAGTTGCCGGATTGTCGTTACCGTAGTAGCCCCCACCACCTTTTACGCCTTCGCCACCCTTGCCCTTACCCTTATTGCTGATGTAGTCCTTCCGGTCATACTTGACAGGAATCGTGGGCTTCGGTGTCACTTTCAGCTTGGGCTCCTCTTTTTTCGGAGGCGTCTTCACCACTGGGTTCTGACCGGCAACCGGCTTCGACGGCTTCGGAACCGAAGTGGTGGTCGGAGCAGGCGGGGTCGACTTCGTTGTGCTGCCGGAAGTACTGGCAGTTGGCTTCGCAGTCGATGACGTCGTCGGCGCCGGAGTCGGCTTCGAACTGGTCACGGTGGTGGTCGGAGCAGGCGGGGTCGACTTCGTTGTGCTGCCGGAAGTACTGGCAGTTGGCTTCGCAGTCGATGACGTCGTCGGCGCCGGAGTCGGTTTGGGAACGGACGACGTGGTTACCGCAGGTTTTGACTCCGGCGCCGCAGGAGCAGTCCTGGCGGTTGACACGGCAGTGGTCGGTGACGTCCCGGCAACGGGCTTCGGAACAGACGTCGTCTTACCGGACGTGGTTCCAGTCGATGCGGCAGGGACAGGCGACTTGACACTGGGCATTGCAACCGCGGGCTTCGACTGCGGCGCCGGAGGAGTTGATTTACCAGAGGACACTGTGATCTTTGGAGTCACAACAGTGGCCGGTGCGGCCGACGAAGCCACGCCACCGCCGGAACCTGAGGAGACAGATCCCTTTCCGGAGTTGACCGAGGAGCCGCTGCTGGACGGCTTGGGTACCGAGCTGACCTTGATCGGCTTCAGACGAATCGTACCGTTGGAACCACCGGATGAGGCATCCTGAGCACCTGCAGCCGGAGCCTGCAGCAGCACTGCAGTCGCCGCAATGGCGGCAAGGAACAGATTTCTGAAGTTGAACAACATGATGACACCCTGCTGGCTAAGCACCCGATCAGAAACCGGGCGATATTCGGACAAATCCGATGGAACGAGACGAACCGGACGCGTGGGAGGACAGCGAGCGATCGTTGCCCGGACACAACAGCGGGCAACAACCTTTGTGCTTTCTGTTGCAGTGGGGCTGCACCGGAGGCGAGCGATGTTGCCTGACCCACAGCCTGCGATACAGGTCGTGTGGCCCGAACAGAACACCCCTCTGATCCAGATAACCGGAACACTGCAAACTTCCCAAACATCCAGAACACCTAGATAGGGTCAGCCAGCATGACGACTCAATATCAGTCAACTGAATCTCAGTGAAAACGAGCGTTGGGTGGTGGTAAGGTTCCTTGAATAGCGATGGTTTGGAATTTTCCGATTGTGCGCGTCCTGCCGGTTACAGCGGCCGCAACGATTGTGCGACTCTCGGCGTTCTGTTGTTGCTGAACAACTGTATGTGCATGGGACTGTTGCTCCGCGGCAGCAGGGCGATTCGAGTGATCGGTGCGGAGCTTCGCCAATCCCGCAGCAAATCAAAAAAGGCCACCCGAGCTGCTCGGGTGGCCTTAGTCAGTTCAGCAATGTTGTTCCGATCACGGCAGGAAGGGCAGGAAGCCCGGATTCGGCCAGATCGGATCAGCAGCACCGCGAATGTTGTAGTTGCCCGTATTGAAGGCGGACTGCACGTCCTGAGTGATCCCGAAGTTGTTGAAGATATTGTTCGGGCTGTTCAGGTTCGGTCCATTGTCCACCTGGAAGAACGAAGCGTCGCGGTTCTGCACTCCGATGATTCCGTAGAACTGAGCCTTGAGTGTGTCGACATTCGTGTAGAATGCTCCCACATCCGTCACATTGATCTGGTTACCGGTGTTCGTCTGGAATCTCAGATCCATCTGTGCGACGTCATCCAGATAGATGTAGTCGAACGTGTTCGCTCCGGCGGTATCGGCTGAGTCGAACGTATTGCCGGCTGACAGGAAGGAGGCCGTCGCAAAGTCGGCTTCCAGATTTCCGCCGAACACGTTGTTCTGCACATCGGCCGCTACGTAAGCTCCGGTTCCCACATCGATGCGGACACCTTCTCCGGTGACCCCACCTCGTCCGTTGTTGCGGATCGTATTGCCCCGCACTTCGAACAGAGTGTTCTGCACCGAGTGCAGATTCAGGTAAGGCACCATATAACCGGTGTTGCCGTTGTAGGTACCGACATTCAGGAACTGGAATTCCGGTCGGAACGGCGAGAAGTTCTGGTTGTCGTCGTTCGGAGCCCCGGTGTTGGCGAGGTACACGAACCGGCTCTGGTTCATATTGGTATCACCGCGGAAGAACACACCTTCTTCGCCGTTGGCTTCGATTGTGTTATCCAGCAGCGAGATGCGGACCGGGTCAAAGTCGAATCCGGCAACACCCAGCTCGCGATCCCGAGTTCCGGCAGCACCATTCAGCAGCAGACTGACACCACGACCGGCATTGTTGCTGATCACGTTGTTCGATGCCGTGAACTGCGGAACAGGACCGATTTCGGTCACACCTCCGTTGAACGTCAGGAACGGCAGCGTGAAGTCGACGGACGCTGTCGGAACTCCGATGGCTGTGCCACCGATATTGTTCAGACTGATACCGTCGCCACCATTGCCGGCTGCGATGCCATTGTCGGTGCCGCCGATGGTGTTGTAGGAGATATTGATGATCGGCCGCGGCGTCGTTCCCAGCGGAGTTCCGGTTGTGGAATCGCCAATGGTCGTGATGGCCACACCATCATCCTGATTTTTCTGGATGACGTTCCCTTCGCCGACACCGCCGACGATCAGGTTGGAAGTGGTGCTTCCGCTGAAGTTGGCCTGAATACCATCACCATCGAGGAAGTCAATCTCGCCGTTCTGGTTCAGGTCCTCGGCCGCCGTCAGCACTCCATCACCATTGGTGTCTTCACTGGGCCCGCGAACGCTGGAAGCGATTGTGGTATTGACGACTCGCACTGTGCCTTCGGAAGTTCCGGAAGCATTCCAGCGAATGCCGTTGCCACCACCGTTCACACCGTTGCCGGAGATCGTGGTTTTGGCTCCGGGCGTGGACGTAACAAGGATATCTGACCGACCGCCTGGAGTATCGATGTCGATACCGTTCTGGCCGTTATTGGAGATGGACGTATTGCCCAGGGCCGAGGCCGCTGCATGCGGGGTGGTCGTCGGCACCGCCGACTTGCTGGTCACTTCCAGCAGCACGCGGGAATCTTCAATCGCATTCACCGCGATACCGTCATCCCGATTATTGCTGATGACCAGACCCTCCAGACGCGAACGTCGTCCCGGAGCAATTCCGGAATTCGGGTCGCCGATGGAGCTGTTCTCTGCGGTCTCAATCAGGATACCATTGCTCTGGCCGACTGGTGACACATCCGTAGCTGCGACCGGAGCATTGTTGGAGAACGTGCTGTTGAACACGTCGGTGATCAGGGTTGAGTCACCGCGAGTACGGAATACGGCACCGTTTCTCACGTTGCTGCTGAAGCTGCTGTCATGGATCGTGACGGTGTTGGCAGTTCCGGAATTCGGCTGATTCGGATCCAGTCGGTCATTGCCCTGCGTTTCCACAACAAGACCACTGCCGCTGTTCCCCGTCGCGAAGACTCGGTCAAGATCTGCAGTGATCAGCGCCGAGCTGTCGCGACGCAGACGGATACCGTCACCGTCGAGGCTGGCAGCAGCTCCATCCAGGGTGCCACTGACCGTGACATCCTGCAGATCCACCATGGCATTGCCGTTACCGGTCGCGTAGACATCGATACCAGCATCCGTGTTGCCACTGATCGTATTGGCATCAGCTGCTGCAGTGCCCCCGACCACCAGATCCAGTCGGTTGTTGTCGATCAGAGACGGTGGTACCGGAGGTGTGTTGTTCACACCGTACAGTCGCGAGACGATCCCGCCGCCACCGTTCCCGGAGATCTCATTACCCAGTACATCGGCCTTGATCGTCGACAGCGATCCCGGAACCGACAACTGGTTTGTCAGCAGACCGGCAGCCCCGTTGTTGTTCAGCTTGTTGCCACGGATGACTCGATTCTGCCCAGGCGTTCCAAAGTCAACCTCGCCACCCTTATCAACCATCAGGGCAGCACCGTTGCCGGTATTCCCCGAGAGGTCATTGCCGAGGAGGTTGCCACGAATCAGACCGCCGTTGGCAGCCAGAGCCTGGAAGCCGTCAAGTTCATTCCCGGTGATCTGGTTCCCCTGTACGTACGAAGTTCCACCGTAGACATTGTTGCCGAGTCCGCCAATGGTGTGATCAGCATGAATCTGTGCACCTGAACCGTTGGCTTCCAGTCGCACACCATTGCCACCACCGCCCGTGATCTGGTTGCCCTGAATTGTCACAGACTCCGCCACGGCACTGTCGTTCATCACGATCTCGATGCCGTTCAGGCGAGTCCCGGCGAGCGTGTTGTTGTTGAAGGTTGAAGCCAGCAGTCGAGCATTGTCCGACGCTTCAACCCGGATGCCGTTGGCGGAATCGTCCACTTTCGGGCGAGTTCCGATGGCGGTCACAAGCTGAGCCGTGTCGAACTGCGTAAACGGAGCCTCGCCCGGAGTTTCGCCTGGATTTGTGCCCTGCAGAGAAAGGCCGGCTTCCTCCACCAGTGCCTGGATGGGCAGGTCGATGGCAGGCGTGCCCATGATGGGATTCAGACCACCAGGGGTGACGTCGGAAGTGTCCTGAATATGCCGCAGTGACAGAGCATGCCCGAGTTCGTGCGAGGTGACCAATCCAATTGCCCGTCGAGTGAACGTCAGGTTGCCCGAAGTGAGGGCGTTGACGGCGTAGTCTGCCGAGCCCGCCTTGTCCACGTAAATCCCTTCGTTGGGACCGAACGCGTTGGGCGGATTCAGGAACGGGCTGAGTTGATTGATGCCGTTGGTGTAAACACCCACAGCCGAAGCGCCGTTCTGCTGTGCATAGCCGGACAGGCCCTGCCCAGGACCGGCCCCCGTGGCGTTGCGGATGTTGCCGATGTCAGCCGACTGTCCAGCCAGTCCACCCAGATTCTGGACGCTGTCGCCGATGGTCAGCACATAATATTCCGTGGCACCATTGGACGGGGCGGTACCGGTATCTCCGATCACAAAGTCCATATTCAGCTCGCGGCCCGGAGCCAGTGTGCTGAGCGGGCTGTCGGCTGACGTAGCGAGGTTACGGTAGTGCCCTTCCACGGTTGCCAGAATGGCCTTCGTCACAACATCATACTGCGACTGATTGAAACCATACGCAGCCAGACCAAACGGTCCCACCTGACGCCCGTTGGCGTCGGTCACCACACCCTGAGACGGATCGATGAAGTCCAGCACGATGGTCAGGCCGGGATCAGCATTGCCACCCTGAACGTTGTTACCCAGCACATCCATCTGTGCTGTGGCGGTGTCACGCAGATCAGCCAGGATCCCGCCATCGGTGTTGCCAAGGATGTCGTTGGCCAGTGAAGGCTGAGGCCCGCCGATGTCGAATCGGCCGGTGCTGGCATCCTCACCGAAGATGCAGATACCAGCCGTCCTGTTGTTGGTAATTGTGTTGGACACAATCCCGTAGTCAACGCGACCGTTGCCGTTGAGATCTTCACCGGCATCGAGACTGCCATTACCGTTCAGATCTTCAGAAACAGCGTTGAACACACCGCCGTTCAGGTAGTGGATGAACACACCATTCCCGATGTTTCGGTTGATGGTATTGTCCGCCAGACTGGCAAGGTTAAACGTACTGTTGTCGGCCTGCATCTGCAGGCCATCGAAGGTATTGTCCTCGATGGTATTGCCTTCGATGGCTGCATTGACCGTGGAACCGGGATCGGCGTTGACCGTAATCCCGAAGCCGTTGCCGGAAACTGTATTGCCCACGATACCGGTCGGGCTGGTACCGGTCGGATCATCGGCGTTCAGGGTCGAGCCGGCTCCGGCAGTCAGCAGGATCGCAGTCCCGCTGTTGTCTTTGGCAGTGTTGTCAGCCACGAGGACGTCGGCTGAGCTGCCACCGGCCACTGACAGTCGCAGCCCGTCATTGGAGACTCCCAGCAGGCCGTCAAACAGGTTGTCCTGAATCTGCAGCCGCCCGGAGACATCCTGCAGAACCACGGCATCGCGATAATCCGTGAATTCGTTGCCGGCAATCGTGGCGTCCGTGATCGGCAGCGGGTTCGAAATGGCTGTGCCGAATACAGTCTGAGCCGCGTTGGAGGCGTCAAACCGCAGGCCCAGCACCGAGTTATTGTTGGCGAGACGGATCACGCTGCCCCCGGCTCCCATCACGGGATCCGACAGCAGCGGAGCCAGAGTTGATCCGGCAGGAGCTTCAACCGGCATGGTGAAACCACCAGCAACCGGCAACGGCGTCAGAGACGACATCAGGATCTGATTGTCAAACAGCCCCATCCCACCGTTGATTGTCAGGTCAGACCCCGAATCGTCAGCGTTGGGCTGGATGCGAATAATGTCGTAAGCCGCGTTGTTGGCTGCCTTCGCCAGCTGCATCGTGGCAAATGGATGCTCGTACGTACCGTCCCCGGGAACCGTGGCGTTGGGATTCACGTGCATCAGATTGTAAGCACCACCGGTGGTCGGATTGACCAGCGCCAGGTAGTTGTTGGTGGTGTCGATATTCGTGTGAATTCGGTTGGCTCGCACGACCGGATCCAGCAGACGTTCACGAACGCCACGATCTCGCAGCAGACGCTTCTTCCGATAGTTCGGGATTTCATACTGCAGACTGACCCACGCGTTGGTGTCAAATGTGCCATCGTGGGACAACCACGTGTTGACTGTCAGGTTCTGCGTGATCAGCGCTTCCCAGCGAACCTGGAAACCTACCGAGTCGCCTCCGTGAGGATTCGACAGATAGTAAGCACCCGGATACATGTTCATGCCGTAACGGCCGAGCAGCGGCAGAGGCCCACCGATTTCGAAGTCACCACCCGAATAGGCGTTGTCGCGAACGTCAACTCGAGTCTGGTAGATCGAATTCGCCATCAGCTGAATGCCGGGCAGCAGGTCACTGCTGAGCAGCTGCGAGTTGTCACCGGCAATCATGTAGACGTTCATGCGAGCGTCAAGATACCTG
>CAITYU010000079.1 GCA_903896675.1 uncultured Planctomycetaceae bacterium | reverse complement strand
TCTCCACGCGTTTCAGACACGAAACGCCTCCACTTCTCACGCTTTTCACGATCCTCGCAGGTCGACTTCCCACGGTCCTCCGGCTAATCTTTCCGATTGCCCGGATCACCTGGACTGGAGTCGATTTATGCGAAGATCTTCTGCTGCTTTCCTGGCTGCTGCCAGCGTTCTGTTCTTCAGCGGGTACCCTGTCCTGCTGCTCGCCGAAGAGGTACAGATCGGCAATCGTCTGCTGCGAGTGGCTGAGGGCTACGAAGTCAGTCTCGCTGCAGATGCTGCCCTTGCCGAACGTCCCATCGCTGTCGCACGCGACGAGCGGGGACGGCTGTATGTCACCGATTCCGGTGGCATGACGGAACGGGCCGAGCAGCAGCTGGAGCAGAAACCCCATCGCATTCGTCGTCTTGAGGATACGGATGGTGATGGTGTCTATGATCGCAGCACACTTTTTGCCGATCGCATGATGTTCCCCGAAGGCTGCCTCTGGTTCGCCGGGTCCTTGTACGTGGCCGCCCCGCCGGAAATCTGGAAACTCACGGATGACAACGATGACGGGGTGGCGGATCGGCGGGAAGTCTGGTTCGACGGGAAAACTCTTACCGGCTGCGGAAATGACCTCCACGGACCATATCTGGGCCTCGACGGGCGTTTGTACTGGTGCAAAGGGGCTTTTGCCGAGCAGCAGCACCAGTTGTCCGACGGCAGCCTGCTGAAAACTCAGTCGTCCCACATCTTCCGAGCCCGCCCTGACGGAACCCACATCGAATCCGTGCTGACCGGCGGTATGGATAATCCCGTCAACGTTGCGTTTCTGCAGAATGGCGAAAGATTCCTCAGTTGTACCTTCTTTCAGCTTCCGGAAGCGGGGCGTCGTGATGGCCTGATCCACGCCATTTATGGCGGAGTCTACGGCAAAAAACACTCGTCCATCTACGCGCATCCGATGACCGGTGACGTGATGCCGGTGCTCAGTCACCAGGGGGCTGCAGCGCCCTGCGGGCTGATTGCCGGCAGTGACGGGCTGTTCGGCGGTGGTCACGATCAGCAGTTGTTCGCCTGTTACTTCAATCTGCATAAGGTTGTGCAGCACCGTTTGATCCCTGACGGACCCACGTATCGCACGGAGGACACGGAGTTTCTGGCCTGCGATCATCCGGACTTTCACCCCACGGATGTTTTTGAGGATGCTGACGGCAGCCTGCTGATCGTCGATACGGGTGGCTGGTACAAAGTGTGCTGCCCCACGTCGCAACTGGCCAAGCCGGACGTGCTGGGGGCCATCTACCGAGTGCGTCGCCGCAATATGCCGGCAGTCAGCGATGCACTGGGTCTGCAGCTGCCATGGCAGAATCAGTCACCCCGGCAACTGGCGGCACGGCTGGCTGATGAGCGACTGTTTGTGCAGCGTCGAGCCACGGAACAGTTGCGTCTGCTGGCAGATTCCGCCGTGCCGGCACTGCAAACGCTGCTGACCGATCATCCTCAGGCTGCCGTCCGCCGTCGCGCCGTCTGGACACTCGCCGGTATGACCGCCGCGGATTCCGCGGCCACCGCCACCGCCATCGCACTTCGCGACTCCGATGCCACCGTCCGTCACGCCGCTGCTCACACCATCGGGCTGTTCCGCCACCGGAACTCACTGGCTGCACTGCTGCAGATGGCGGCTGGAGATGAATCGGGCCCCGCCCGCGCTGCTCTGGAGGCCATTGGCCGGCTGAAAAATCCAGCCGCTGTGCAGCCCCTGCTGGAACTTGCCGGTGATCTGCCGGTGGGACGCAATGATGCCGCCGGAGCTCCGGCAGAGGCTGCAGCCCGCATTCGCGAACATGCCCTGATCTACGCTCTGATCGAAATCGGAAAACCGGATGTCGTTCGTAAAGGGCTGGCATCACGAATTCCGGCCGAACAGCGCGCAGCACT
>CAITYU010000078.1 GCA_903896675.1 uncultured Planctomycetaceae bacterium | reverse complement strand
TAAGCCGGTGATTTTTGTCCAGTTCCTTCCTCCTGCGCGGATATCTCAATGTCCTTCACACTTCTTTTCCTGCTTGCGCAGTCATTGTTGCCATTTCCTGCGGATTCGTTCCCGGCCACCTTTAAGGCTCAGACCATCGATGCTGAGGCGGGGCGGGTGGTGTATGCGGTGACGACGGCGGATGTGGATGGTGACCACGATCAGGACATTGTAGCGCTGACGGAAAGTTCGGTGATCTGGTATCAGCAGCCGGGTTGGCAGCAGCGAGTGATTCTGCGCAACCAGACTCCGCCTGACAACGTCTGCATTGCAGCGCATGACATTGACGGTGACGGACGCGTCGATTTTGCGCTGGGTGCGGGCTGGACCAAAACGGGGACATTGCACTGGATTCGGCGTGGTGCGGATCCTGAGGGGTTATGGACGGTGTCAGCGGTGGCGGAAGAAACGTCTGTGCATCGTATGCGCTGGGCGGACGTGCTGGGGACAGGCCGTCCGCAGCTGGTGGTTTCGCCGTTGAACGCCAGTGTGGAAGCGGGGGTGCGGTTACTGGCGTTTGAGGTTCCTGAGCAACCGGGGTTGCAGCGCTGGCCTGCGACAGTGTTGAATGCGGAATTGAATCGTCTGCACAATCATGTGCATGTGGATTTTGACGGGCAGGGTGCAGTGGACACGATTGCGGCCAGTCGCGAGGGATTATCTCTGGTGCGTCGGGACGGGGCTGGCTGGCAGCGAATCAGTCTCAGCGAAGGTCGCGCGGGGCAGGCAGATGTGAATCTGAACGGTGCGGGTGAAGTACGAGTTGGGCGACTGCAGGATGGCCGGCGTTATCTGGTGTCCGTCGAGCCGATGCATGGTGACCAGTTGGTGGTGTATCTGCAGCCAAACCAGCCAAAAGATCCGTGGCAGCGTCGCGTGATTCATGACGGTTTTCGGCGAGGGCATGCGTTATGGACGGCCGACTTTAACGGTGACGGTCTGGACGAGATAGCGTTCGGCCACAGTGATACTCCGGAAAAATTCGGAGTCGAGGTGTGGTGGAATTCGGATGGAGCGGGTGTGGAGTGGCGAGGTCAGGTACTGGACGAGGGCGGTATGGCAACGGAGGACCTGACAGTTGCTGACCTGACGGGCGATGGACGTCCGGACATCGTGGCCGGTGGTCGATCGACTCACAATGTCCGGCTGTACGTGAACCAGCCGTAGTATGTAGCGGATGTTGCTGGCTGGTGACTGAGATTTCAGCCCTGAGGGACATCCGTCTCACAGCTTTTGGTTTCGTAACAGATCAAAAAACGCGGACTGCGGTGCGGGGGGGGCCTGCAGTCCCAGTGGCAGTTGTTTCATCAAAGAAATGCTGACGGTGCCGGTATCCAGCCCTCGGGTGGAGGGTGGTGGCGAGCTTGATTGCGGGCGTCGCGTCTGAACGTCCTGATATTCAGTATCAGACTGGGAACAACACGTTCGATGCGATCAGTTTCGGCGAAGTGTTGGTCGCGAACTCTGCAGTTCAGCGTTACGGGAACGTTTCCTGATGGCCGGGACAGCAGGGTTCCTGCTGTGTGGATTTGCCACGCGGACCTGATGCTATCCCTGGTTGCTCTGACGAATCTCAGTCTTTGACCGGTCTCTGGCTTCCCGAGGGGAGGAAAGTCACGGTTGGGGTGTCTGACAGGGGGGCTGCAGCAACTTGTGATCTGCAGCGATGTTTCCGTTTGCTGTCAGGTGACGGCGGGGCGACGGATATCTTTCATGCGGGACAATCGACACGTTTTTGTCGAAGATGTTCGCGATTTCCATTCAGACAGGGGTTGCCAATATGGCCGAGCCGGTCTGATTTGCTTTTGCAGGGACGTTGGGGGTTACTACCAAAACAGTACCATTCCGAAAAACGGCCTTCGCTGAGTGGCCGAAGCAAACTTCCGAAATCGTTGTCCTGTCGAGACTTAAGAAACTGAGTGCGCCGGGACTTGAACCCGGGACCTACGGATTAAAAGTCCGTTGCTCTACCAACTGAGCTACGCACTCGAACGTTTCGGTACCCACCTGTGTTTAGCTTAGACAGAGACATGGATGCTGGCAACCGGTTCGGTGTTTTTGCCAGGGACTCTCGATTGAAAGAACATCGGACCGATAGGGTGTGGCGGTGCAGGGTTCGCTCTGTGATTCCCGCATTCGGGCGTTGCTGACCTGGATTTCGGCGGTAGACTGAACGTTTTGCTGTAATGCAATGGGTGGGGGGCTTGTTGAGGAATGACTCGAGGTACAAACGTCGGTTGGGGGCACTAACAGGAAGGTTCACAGGTTGAAACCCCCTGTGTTTTATGGGATGAGGCGGGTAACTTGCCCGGGGCGGAAGCTGAGGCTGCCGTTTTTGACTCGGTGTCAGAAATGTGTGCTCTGCGGGTGGGTTGAGGTGGCGGCCGTGTTGGCAGGGCCTTGTGTTGCAGCATGATTTGGAGCGGCAGGTGGGGCAGTGGCGCGTGATTTCCGGCGGGCAGACCGGTGTTGATCGAGCTGCTCTGGATGCTGCGCTGCAGATGGGGTGGGCCGTGGGTGGGTGGTGCCCGCTGCATCGACGTGCGGAGGATGGCCGGATCCCGTTGGTGTACCCGCTCAAGGAGACTCAGGCCCGTTCCTATGCCGTCCGCACGGAATGGAATGTGCGTGATTCTGATGGCACGCTGGTCCTGGTGCTGGACGAAATCTCCAGTGGGACTCAGTTGACCATCGCCGCTGCAGCCAGACTGGGGAAACCCTGTCGGATTGAGTATTTGCGGCAGCCGCAGGGCGGGGTGGTGGCTGGTCGACTGCCATTGTCAGCCGGTCCGTTTCTGTCGTTGTCGCAGCGCGCAGCGGATGTTGTGAATTGGTTGCGGCAGCGGGAAATCTGCGTTCTGAACATCGCCGGTCCTCGCGGCAGCTCGTCTCCTGACGTCTACCCGGAGGCCCGACAGTTTGTGGAGCAGTTGCTTGGGCAATGGCAGGCCGTGCAGGCGGGTGAGTGAAACTTTTGGCTGGTGGCGGTTGAGTGCGTGTGGTGGCGAGCGGTTGGCGACTGTCACCGCGCTTCCATTTTCATGGAATTCTCTCACGAACGGCTCAGTTTGGACAATTTGACCATGCGTGATTGCGATATCGGGGGCAGGCATTTCTATACTTCTGCAATCGTCACTTGGTTGCTCTTCCAGGCTCTTTGTGGTTCCGGAATTTCCCATGAGTGCTCAGTACATCATGACCATCGAACATCTGACTCGCCTGTACGACGAGAAGGAAGTTCTGTCCGACATCTGGCTGGCGTTTTACCCGGGTGCGAAGATCGGGGTGCTGGGTAACAACGGTTCAGGAAAAAGCACGTTGTTGCGAATTATGGCGGGCGAAGACAAGGACTTCATGGGAGTGGTGCGTCCTGCGAAGGGTATTCGCATCGGCTATTTTCCGCAGGAGCCGCGTCTGGATCCGGAAAAGACGGTGGGTGAGTGCATTGAAGAGGCTGTGGTGGAATCGCGGCGGGTGCTGGACCGATTCAATGAGCTCAGTATGAAGCTTTGCGAAGACCTGACTCCAGAGCAGATGGACGAGGTGCTGGAGGAGCAGGCGAAGGTTCAGGATCAGATTGACATGCAGAATCTGTGGGAACTGGACAGGACTCTGGAGATTGCGGCAGACGCGATGCTGCTGCCGCCGGCAGAGCAGAAGGTCGGGGTACTGTCCGGGGGTGAGAAGCGTCGCGTGGCATTATGTCAGTTGCTGCTGAGCAATCCGGACATGCTTTTGCTGGACGAGCCGACCAACCATCTGGATGCGCGATCGGTGCAGTGGCTGGAGCAGTTTCTGGGATCATTCAAGGGTACGGTCGTTGCTGTGACTCACGACCGTTACTTCCTTGACAACGTGGCCGGCTGGATCCTGGAGCTGGATCGTGGCAAGGGGATGCCGTATGAGGGGAATTATTCATCGTGGCTTGAGCAGAAGCAGAAGCGGCTGGAGTTGGAGGAGCGTCGGGAAAGTCGTCGGCAGAAGGAATTGAAGCGGGAGTTGGAGTGGGTGCGGATGTCCCCGAAGGCGAGGGCGACAAAAAACAAAGCTCGTTTGCAGCGTTACAACGAACTGGCAGCGCAGCAGTATGATGAGCGTGATGATGCGGCTCAGATTCAGATCCCGATCAGTCGGAAGCTGGGTCAGTTGGTGGTCAAGGCGGAGAATCTGTCGAAGCGATTTGGTGATCGTGAGTTGTTTCGCGGTTTGAGCTTCGATTTGCCTCCGGGGGGAATTGTGGGGGTGGTTGGACCGAACGGTGCTGGGAAGACAACGTTGTTTCGGATGATCATTGGCGACGAGAAGCCGGACAGTGGGACGATGAAGATTGGCGAGACTGTTGACATTTCGTATGTGGATCAGTCGCGTGATTCACTGGACGGAACGAAGACGGTGTATCAGGAGATTTCGGGGGGGCATGATGTGCTGGAGGTGGGATCCTCAAAGATTCATGCTCGCGCCTACTGCGGTCGTTTTAATTTCAAGGGTTCGGATCAGCAGAAATTTGTAGGTCAGTTGTCGGGTGGTGAGCGTAATCGCGTGCATTTTGCGAAGCTGCTGCGATCGGGTGGCAATCTGCTGTTGCTGGACGAACCAACGAACGATCTGGACGTGGATACTCTGCGTGCATTGGAGGAGGGTTTGGAGACGTACGGTGGCTGTGCGGTGGTGGTCAGTCACGACCGTTGGTTTCTGGACCGCATCGCGACTCATATTCTGGCTTTCGAGGGTGAGGGGACGGTGGTTTGGTGTGAGGGCAACTATCGGATTTACGAGCAGCAGCGTCGTGAACGGCTGGGTGAAGCGGCTGATCGGCCGGTTGCCGGTCGTTTCAAGCCATTGAATCGGTGATTCGGGGCTGGTCGGTGGTGGCAAGCCGTGGTTGATATCGGCTTCAGACCTGTTCGCCCTCTGATTTCCGCTCCTTTTCCCTTGTTGGGGGCGAGGGAGGACTGTGTGCTGTTGGTGTGTGCGGGTGGTGTTTGAGTGGAGGCTGTGATGGATTT
Organism: uncultured Planctomycetaceae bacterium; assembly: GCA_903896675.1. Classification (GTDB taxonomy): domain Bacteria; phylum Planctomycetota; class Planctomycetia; order Planctomycetales; family Planctomycetaceae; genus SXXK01. Next base: position 81,466 of record CAITYU010000078.1, on the reverse strand, counting down.
TCTGCAGCTGAGTGGCAAAACGATCCTCGTGACGGGGATTGCCAATCGCAAGAGTGTGGCGTGGCATACGGCCAGTCTGCTGAAGGCAGCGGGTGCACAGTTGGTGTTGTCTGTGCGCAGTGAGGCGCGGGCGCAGTCGGTGCGGAAGTTGTTTCCGGACGAGCCGATTTATGTGTGCGATTTTTCCCAGCAGTCGCAGATTGACGCTTTGCGTGATGCGGTGACAGCGCAGTTTCCGGTGCTGCACGGGTTGGTGCATTCGGTGGCTTTCGCCGACTATTCCGCCGGCTGGCTGCCCTTCCATCAGACTCCCCGTTCAGCCTTTCTGCAGGCGGTGGACATTTCCTGCTTTTCGCTGATTGCTTTGAGCAATGCGTTTCGGGAGCAGTTGGATCCTCAGACGGGCAGCGTGGTGACGATCTCCATCTCAACGACTCGCATGGCCGCTGAAAACTATGGTTACATGGCCCCTGTCAAGGCGGCGCTGGATTCGTCTTTGTGTTTTCTGGCGAAATCATTTTCCCAGTTTTCTCGAGTCCGGTTCAATGCGGTGTGTCCGGGGCTGTTGAAGACTTCGGCATCGGCTGGGATTCCCGGGTATGTGGACAGTTACCTGTTTGCAGAGAAGGCGACACTGCGTAAGCAGGCGGTGCAGACTGAGGAGGTGGCAGCGGCAGTGGCTTTTCTGCTGAGTCCGCGTTCTTCCGGCATTAATGCTCAGGGGCTGGTCATAGATGCCGGGATGGGGATCAACTATTTCGACAGCCAGCTTCTTCAGGGGCCCGGTCAGTCCTGAAGCGTGGACGGTGCTGGGCTGAATTCCCGTTCGCTGGATTGTCTGCAGCAACCTCGGGAATACGGCCGTGTTTTTACGGGAACGGTCAGTCGTGGGTGTAGAATTCTGCAGGCTGCGTGTGCTTCCGGCGATTCGGATGGTTGGGTGAGGGGGGGGGCGAATGAAGGCGGGCTCGGAAACATCGCGGGTGCTGATCCCCGGAAGTGCTCGAACGGGCATGTCTGCAGCCTCTTTCGTGCTCGGTTCAGTGCTTTGGGCTCTGGTCCTGGCACTGGTGTTTTACCTGTATTTGTTCCGTGGCAAGCCAGATGGGGCTGATGTGGCTGATGGGGCAGGGCAGTCAGAGACGGTTGAGCCACCTGAAGATGCTGTTGTGGCGTCGACGAAGACGATCAGGATTGGTTTTCCGACGAGGCCGTTACCGCCCTTTGAATTTCCCGAGTGTCAGGGAGGCATGATCAGTCTGGACAGTCTGAAGGGCCGTCGCTGGCTGGCCAGTTTCGTGTTTACTCGGTGTGTCACCACCTGTCCCGTGATTACTCGCGATATATCCGCTCTGCACAAGCGTGTGGCTGAATCAAATCCGGATTTTGTGTTTGTGACGTTTTCGGTGGATTCCAGCTATGACACGGCTGAGGTTTTGCGGAAGTACGCTGAGACATTTCAGGCGGATCCTGTACGGTGGAAGTTTTTGACGGGTGATGAGCAATCGATTCACGATCTGATTCGGCGTGGGTTTGTGCAGTACGTGCAACCGAATCTGGGTGAGCAGCGGAAGCCCGGATTTGAGGTGGCGCACACCAATCGAGCAGTGCTGGTGAACGAGGATGGGTTGCCGGTGGCAACGTATCTGATGACTGTTCCGGAGGACGTGGTCAAGTTGCGGCGGGTGATTGAGGGGCGGGATGAGTTTCCGCAGCCCGGCCCGCTGTTGAAGACTGAGTCCACGGGTGAGAATCCTGATGTGCAGTTGAATCTGTTACCGACTGCACCGGGTGCCGGAGAATCGGCGGGTGAGTCCGCCAGCGGCAAGCCTTCCGCGGGGGAAAAGTCTGGTGCAGGTGGGTCAGAGACCGTCGGAGAGCAGGGCTCGTCTGTGGAGACTGGTGGTGCGGAATCCGAGCCGGGTGCCGGGGACGGTTGCATCATTCCTGAGCCGGGATTGGATGAGGAGTCTGGCAAGTCACAGCAGTCGGCGGATGTCGGTGGGGGCGGTTCGTTGGCAGCGGCAATTGCTGGTGTTCCGCAGGTTGAGTCAGCAGCGGAGCAGAATCGAGCGATAGACGAGGTATTGCCGGATTGGGTGAAGTTTCTTCCGACGTTGAATGCGGCGTTGAATTCATTGTGTTTTTGTCTGTTGCTGGCTGGGTATTTGTTGATTTTGCGAGGCCGGAAGATTGAGCATCGCAACTGCATGATTGTGGCGTTTGTGGTTTCGGTCGTGTTTCTGGGGTGTTATCTGACGTACCATGAAGCCTTGCATGCGTACACAGGACGTCGTGGCCGGGCCTTTGTGGGTTCGGAGCTGGCCAAGTGGATCTATCTGTCAATTCTGGTGCCGCATGTGGTCCTTGCGGCCGCCGTGCCGATGCTGGCGTTGCGAGTTTTCTGGCTGGCGTGGAAGCAGCGCTGGGTGCAGCATCGTCGGTTAGCGCGAGTGACTTTGCCGATTTGGGGATTCGTGTCTGTGACGGGTGTGGTGATTTACTGGATGCTGTATCACTGGCCGTGGAGCACGATGGCTCCTACAGCCATCATGCCGGGCAATGCAATCTGAGGGACTGGTGGAATTTGCATGTGAGGCGGGGGATCCAGCGGTTTCCGGTCGGGAATTCGCCGGGAATGCTCGGATTCCGATGGATTTTTCGTTTGAATCTGAATGGAATAGCCGGTGAGTCATTGGTGGCAGTTAACGCAGGGTCTTGCAGAACCAGGGCAGTAACAGATGAAACTGATACGCAGTCTGTTGTGTGTGGCAGCGATCGGTGTGGTGGTCGGTCTGGGGCCGGCGTCGACTGCTGTTCAGGCATGTCCTGGCTGCAAAACTGCGAATGAAACGGAGTCGCGTCGTCCGCGTGCCTACATGATGAGCATATTGTTCATGCTGGGGATGCCGGCGACGATTGTGACTGGTTTTGGATTTGCGTTTTATCGCATGTCGCGTCAGACTCCTGAGCAGGCTGAACTGATGCAGCAGTATCTGGACCAGCAGGCTCAGCAACAGCGTCAGCAGGACCAGCAGTTCTGACAGGGCTGGCATTATCGACGAAATTGCTGTGATCGTTGCAATCCGTTGCGAACCCTGAAAACCTGCGGCGTCGAACCTTGCAAGTCCACAGGATGTCTGCATACTAGGCGGTGCAGCAACCGAAACCGTTGCCGTGTACAGGAACCGGGCGATTAACTCAGTTGGCTAGAGTGCATCCCTTACAAGGATGAAGTCGGGGGTTCGAGTCCCTCATCGCCCAATTTGCCGTGCTTTTACGGGCACTCGCTTTTGGACCCTCGAAGAACACTGGTTTTTCGAGGGTTTTTTTCGTTTGTGGGTAGCGGCAGGGGGGGCTCGCGTGCATTCGGGGGGCTGCCTGTGGGGCCATGAGGGCACAGTTGACGAGGGGTGCGTTGCCAGCGAGGGTGTGAACTGAGTTTGGTGTGGTTCCTGATCTCCGCGACAGGCTGACGGCTTTTGCGGGATCTGTTTTTGGAATTTGGCGGTGAGCAGGCATGGGCAAACGAGCAGTGCGGAACCACGGGGATGAGGATGACGACGATCTGGAACTGGAGCTCGACGGGGATCTGGATGATGATCTCGACGCGGATTTTGAGGAAGATTTCGACGAGGATTTTGAGGACGCGGTGCGTGGATCAGGTGGCCGGGGGCGTGGTGGTGCGGGGGCAGTGCGGAAAGAGCGTCCGCTGAAGTCGTGGTCGGACCGGGCGGTGCTGCAGTCTGCGGAGGGTGTCACGGGCCCGGAGTGTCTGGTCGTCCTGACTCACGGGACTCGTCTGGCATCCGAACTGCGGCTGTTGCGTCCGGACCTGCGATTTTCATTTTTCACGACCGAACATTTTTTTGCTCGAACCCTGCACAGTTTTCACAGTGACGCGGGGCGGTCGGGTGGTGTGGTGATTCATTGCGCTGCGGACCCGCCCTCGGGACCATTTCAAACCATCCTGTTTCCGACTCTGGCTGGCGATTCTTCTGAGGTGGCACAGGAGTTGTTTCAGGCACTGCATACGCGTCTGGTTCCCGGTGGCCGTTTGATTGTGTCGACGAATGCCGCGAAGGGCCACTGGATAGACGGTCAGTTGAAAGCGCTGTGCAGTCGAGTAGAGCAGCAGAAGTTTGATCGCGGGCATGTGTTTACGGCGTGGAAAAGTTCAGAGCTGAAGAAGCTGCGAGGTTTTCGAGCGCGGTTTGATTTTCGGCATCTGGACCGGGTGCTGACCGTGGAGACTCGCCCTGGCGTTTTCAGTCACCGGCGACTGGATGGTGGTGCGCGGGCGCTGATTCGAGCATTGTCACTTGTGCGTGATGCGAGTCCACGAGGCAGGGATGTGCTGGGGATTGTGGAGATGGGTTGTGGTGGCGGTGCTGTTGCTGCTGCGGCCGCTGTCAGTTTTCCGTCCGCGCGAGTGCTGGCGATTGACAGTGACGCTCGTGCTGTGGAGTGTACGGCTCAGACGGCAAAGCTGAACAATCTGCCACAGATTCAGGCTCAGCTGGATTCCGAGGGACAGATTTCCGATGCGGGCCAGTGGGATCTGCTGCTGGGAAATCCTCCGTATTATTCCGATTTTCGAATTGCGGAGTTGTTTTTGCAGGCAGCGCGAAGGGCGTTGCGTCCGGGTGGCCAGGTGATGATTGTGACCAAGCCGGTGGAGTGGCAGGAGGCACGGATGAAGCAGTTGTTTCAGCACGTGCAGGCTCATAAGTTTGGCGAGTACACGGTGTTTTGCGGTGAGGCAAAGCGTTCGTGACGGAGGTATGTGCAGGTGGTGTGTGGAGTTGAGGCAAGAGTCAATACGGGTATGGACCGACGGGTGCGAGTCGGGCTGGATGACTGGGACTGACAACTGCATCATGCGTCATTTTCTGATTGTGGAAGAACTGTTGTCGTCGGGCCGTTTGTGGTGTGCGAGCGATCTTTCGCTGCGGGCGGAGGCGGCGACGATGCTGCTGGCCGTGGCTGGGGATCTGGTCTCTGTTCCGGGGGTGCGGGTGTCGGTGTTGTTGTCTGCCGAGGCGCTGGCAGGGCCGGTGGGGGATCAGCTGCGGGTCGGTGGAGTGGAGCTGTTGCTGGCTGCTGACGGGCCGGAGCAGTGGCTGCGAAGTCCGACGGTCAGTCCGGCTCAGTTCACTGCGACTCTGGTGATTGCTCCTGAATCTGCCGGTCTGCTGGTGCAGCGATTGCAGCAGTTGCAGTCGGGTGTGTGGTCCGGCGTGACCAGTCTGAATGTGTCGTGGCAGCAGGCTGCGTTATTTGGTGACAAAGCGGCTACTGCGGTCTGGCTGCAGGCACATTTCCTGAAGACGCCTGCAACGGTGGCGTTGACGGCTGAGTCGGCTGAGCGACTGAAGGATTCACGGGTGACAGGCAGGCTGGACCTGCGGACGGGTTCGCTGAGCAGCGATGCCGGCGGGGATGTGTTACCGGGTGATTCTGAACTGTATGTGCTGAAGCCTCGTGATGGTTGTGGCTGTGGTGAAGTGCAGTTGTTGAGTCTGAGCCGGGACGAGGCAAAGGCATTAAGGACGGTTGGTGTACGTGTGGTGGAGACGGTTCCGGGGGCAGAATTTTCATGGTTATTGCAACCGCTGCAGGTGGGGCAGCACTGTTCGGCAGGGCTGATTGGTTGTGGCGCGGGAACGGCGGTGATGTTACCGGCGGGTGAGCAGTTGATTGAGTGTCAGTTCGGAAGATTTCGTTACATGGGGGGCCGTCTGCCTGCTGGGGACGCAGTGCAGATTGCCGCTGGAGTCATGCTGCGGCGACTTGCCGGTGTATTGGGTGCATTTCGTGGCTGGCTGGGGGTGGATTTTGTAGTTGCTGACGGTGGCGAACTGCAGATCCTGGAAATCAATCCGAGGCTGTGCACAAGTTATGTGGGCTATCGGCAGTTGGCCGGGTTCAGTCTGGCCGGTGTGTTGTCTGAGGGGTTTGGTGTCGCTGGTAGTGAGTTGCCGTGGTGTGCTGAGCGGGTGGGTTTTCGGGTGTGTTAATTGCGTGCCGCGGTGGGGTTGGGGGGGGCTGAAGATTGTTCTCTGGTGGCTTATTTTCCGGCCTTGCCGCGACCGAAGTCGGGTCGGACGAGTCCGGGCAGAACATCAGCATCGAGGCTGGCGGTGCGTCCAGCGGCCAGCAATTCCCATGCGACGGCGGCCATAGCTGCGTTGTCGGTGCACAATTCCGGTGGAGCGATGAACAGTTCGATACGTTCCCTGCGGCACATGGAGGTCAGAGCCTGTCGGAAGGGACCATTCGCAGCGACTCCACCCCCGACGCACAGGCGGGAGTACTTCAGTTGTCGCACTGCGTGGCGACATTTTTCAACCATGACTTCGATTGCGGCAGCCTGGAATCCGGCGGCCAGATCGGGCACCAGTTCGGGCGGAGTGCTGGTGAGCTGGTCTGGTCCGGGGATCCCGCGGGCGGCGTAGAGCACGGCGGTTTTGAGTCCCGAGAAGCTGAAGTCAAGTTTTCCTGAGTGCAGCAGCGGGCGTGGCATGCGGAATCTGTCAGGGTTTCCGGTAGTGGCCGCCTGCTGTATGGAGGGGCCTCCGGGGTAGGGCAATCCAAGAATTCTGGCGGCTTTGTCGAAGGCTTCACCGGCAGCGTCATCGGTGGTGCCGCCGATCAGTCGGCAGTCTGAGGCACTGCGGCAGTCGTAGAGATTGGTGTGACCGCCGCTGACAACAAAGCCGATGCCGGGGTAGATGGGCGTGTTGTGTCCCATGCTGCAGGCGTAGATGTGAGCTTCCACGTGATTGACTGTGATCAGTGGGATATTGAGTGTGAGTGCGATGGTTTTGGCGGCGGTGAGTCCGACCAGCAGAGAACCGACAAGTCCGGGTTCTGTGGTAACGGCGACTGCGGCCAGTTGTTCGGGCGTGCATGCAGCCTGTTGAAGTGCGGCAGAGACGACCGGGAGGATTCTGCGGACATGGGCGCGTGAGGCGATTTCCGGGACGACTCCGCCCCAGTCCAGGTGCAGTTCATGCTGAGAGGCGATGATGCTGGACAGGACCGTGCGATCTTCGCGGACAACGGCAGCGGCGGTTTCATCGCAGCTGGATTCGATAGCCAGCAGCAGTCGAGGGGCACTGGGATTCACAATTGCATTTTTCGTCTGGGGTGAGAATATCCGGGAGGTGATTGCTGAACCGGAGTTTTGGGCAGGCAATTGTTTCAGATTGTCTGAGCAGTGCAAAGTCTGGTGGGTCGGGAGGGAATCGTGATGTGTGGTTTGAGACGCGTGGTGTGGCTGGTGGTATTGAATCTGGTGATTTTGGGGGGCTGGTGTCCACTGGTCAGGGGTCAGCAGCGTTTGCAGCGAATTTCGTTTGGTTCGTGTGCGAAGCAGGACCAGCCGCAACCGATCTGGGACGCGATTGTTGCGGGGGCTCCGGATCTGTTTATTCTGCTGGGTGACAACATTTATGGTGATACGAATGACATGCAGGTGTTGCGAGAAAAGTATGGGATGCTGGAGCGGCAGCCGGGGTTTGTGAAGTTACGCGCAACGTGCCCGGTGCTGGCGACGTGGGACGATCATGATTATGGGCGTGACGATGCCGGTGCGGAGTTTGAGCACCGGGTGGAATCGCAGCGCGTGTTTCTGGATTTTGTGGGTGCGGCAGCCGGCGACGTTCGCCGAGAGCGTGAGGGAGTGTACTGGTCGGCGGTGTATGGTCCGGTGGGTCAGCGAGTGCAGGTGATTCTGCTGGATTGCCGCTATTTTCGCAGTCCTTTGAAAAAGGGATTTGCGGCGCGGGAGCCGGGGGATGGTTATCGTGGGCGGTACATGCCGAACGAGGACCCATCAGCAACGGTGCTTGGGGAGGCTCAGTGGGCGTGGCTGAAGCAGCAGTTGCTGGAGCCGGCGGAGTTGCGATTGATTGGATCCAGCTATCAGGTGTTATCCAACCAGCATGGCTGGGAGATGTGGGGCAATTTTCCTCGCGAGCGTCAGCGTCTGTTTGGACTGATTCGGGAGACGGCCGCTGAGGGCGTTTTGCTGATCAGTGGAGACCGGCATCTGGCAGAGTTGGCGGCGTTGCCGGCCGGTGCGTCCGAGGGGGTGGGGTATTTGTTGTATGAGGCGACAAGCAGCAGCCTGAATGCGCCATCGGGGAATTTTACGAAGCTGGGGGTGAGATTTGCGAACGAGATCAATCCGTACCGAGTGGGTTTGACGTGGTTTGACACCAACTACGGCAACATTCTGGTGGACTGGTCGGCAGTGGATCCTGTGATTCGCATGCAGATCTGCGATCAGTCGGGAGCGGTTGTTTTGCAGCAGCGGCTGTTGCTTAGTCAGTTGCGTCGGGGTGCGGCAGGAGGTGGTGATTAGTGGTCAGTGATTAGTGGTCAGTGGTCAGTGGGCCGTGGTCCGTGGTCCGTGGGCCGTGGGCCGTGGGCCGTGGGCCGTGGGCCGTGGGCAGGGGGTGTGTCCTGTGCTTGAGGTTATAGCCCCTTTGGGGAGGGTGGGGATCGGAGTGATTGCAGTGGTGTTATTACAGCAGGTGCAGCAGCAACTGTGCTTTGTGGCTGAGTTTCTGCAGTTCAGTTTGTCCGGTGATGGCGATGAGCGGGGGCAGTCGGCTGCTTGCGATCATGCGGATGACGGCGAACTGCATGGAACTGGCGAACCAGAGGATTCTTTGCAGGTGATGGTAGAGTTGTGTGGTGATGTCGGGGACGTGTCGGAACGGAAGTATTTCTTCGGTGCAGCCGCAGTGGTGGACCATCATCAGCAGCGCCTGAAGGGCGACGGCTTCATCGGGATCAAACGTTGTAGTGAAGATGCAGCGGGACTGGCGAGCCCAGTCGTGGAGTGTGCGAACGTATGTCCGCAGGTTTTCATTTGAGGGTGATTCTGATGTGCTGAGGGATGATTGACCGTCTTCGTTCCGGTGATCGGCGTAGTGCGCTGAATCTGCATAGCAGGCGTCATCACCGATGTGTGTGTCGCTGCAGCCTGCAAGCTGAAAGTCGGTGATGTCATCGACGCACCACTGTTCGGTGTTGTCTCCATCATTTTCCTCGTCGCAGTCACAGCAGTGTCGGCTGTCATCGGGCTGCATGGTGACGAGGCATTCGTCGAAGGTGGGAGTCAGCAGCTCATTCCGGATCAGGCTGTGAAGTTTCAGCTGGAGGGAAGTATCGGCGACGTGCGGCCACTGGCCGCTGGAGTCTTCTACCTCGAGATTTGGGAACCAGTGTTGTTGCAGCACTGTCAGCAGTGTGAGCAGCAGGCAGTGGCCGGCCTGACCGCTCGGTTCGGTGCAGATGGAGCACCAGTTGGGGACGTCCGGATATTTTCCGTGTTCGCAGTTTTCAGCAGTTTGCAGGCTGATGAGTTCGCCTGCCGGAGAAACCAGCATACTGACGAGAGGTTGGCTGGGCAGCAGTTGCAGGGTGGCTCCGCGAATCGGGGAGGGATCCGGATTGTCGGGTGAGTTCCAGAGCATTGACCAGCCCTGCAGTGTGGCGGCAATGCGGACAGCCTGTCGTTCAAAGTGTTCGACGCAGTCGATGTCTTTGATGCGGCCCCGATAGCGTACTTCAAGCCTCATGTCAGCTCCTGTCTGCAAGTGCTCTGACAATGTGCATTGCCGGTGAAACCCGACATGCCGAAGTTGTGTATGTCTTAGTTTATCTTGCGATTTGTGCGGTTCCTTTAAAAGAAAATCTGAGTGCGTGTAAACGATGTGTGCTCGTTCTGAACGAATAGAACGACGTTGTGGTGCATCCATGTTGTCATCGGCAGGAGTCGCCAAAAAACGTTTCAGGACTTGATTATCGGAAACTCTGTGTGTTGCGATCAGGCGTGCTGTTGTGGGTTTGAGGTCATTCGGGCTCTGTACCCCCCAAAAAACGGCTTTGGCTGAGCAAGTGGGCATCCTGACCGGTGATGTGGTTACGAGGGAGCTTGAATGTGCGATCAGGCCGGCGGACCTGTTGACTCGGGATCCGGCGACCGGGAAGCTGATGAAGAAGAATACGTTTACGGACAGCGTCGCCTGTGCGGACGATCTGGTTCAGTGGCAATACGGGGCTCGCGGGCGTCTGTCGAATGAGGGGTGGCAGCGCGGGTGTTTGTTGAATTGCGCGGTGTTGAATCTGCGTCCGGACATTTGCGGGTGCCGCATCTGGCGGCGCAGGAGTTTTCGGAGTGGGCAATCCGCAGTTGCTGGAAGCTGGGCGAGCGGGGAGTACAGTTTGAGCTGAAGCAGGCTTCCCAAACTGAACGTTTTGGGAGAGAATCGGGGGAGTGCAGACCTGTGGTGTGAAGCAGTGTGGAGTGGCCTGGCTCTGGCAGGCGGGGATTGGAAGCAGCGTGATGCTGAAAACGCGACTTTATCGCAGCACGAGCGTTTACAACTTCTTCATGAAGTCGTTGGGGTATGAGCGCAGTATTGATCGATTTCTGCGTAGTGTGGAACTGGATTTGTCGGGTCCGGTGCGGATTCTGGATGCTGGTTGTGGCACCGGGATGCTGGGGCTGCACTTTCTGGAGCGATTTCCGGGGTCTGTACTGACATCGACGGATCTTGAGCCGCGTTTTCTGAGGACCACTGTAGCGAATGCGGCGCAGCGTGGCCTGGATGTTCAGCGGATCACGATCGGGGTAAGTGATATTTCGCATCCCAGTCGTCTGCAGTTGCCTGCTGGCGGGGCGATTGAGCTGGAGGCGGGCAGTTTCGATCTGATCTGCGTGGGGGCGGTGGTGGGTTATGCCTCATCGACGGAATCGTCGGTGCGTGAGCTGGTGCGTCTGTTGGCACCCGGGGGTACTCTGCTGAATCTGGAGATGTCCGAGAGTCCGACCGGGAAGTTTGTGTCGCGTCGTTACAGCTATTCGAACATCACGTTGTCACTGATGCAGCAGGTGCTGCGTGAAGCGGGTTGCACTGTCCGGATGACTCGGCTGAGTCTGGTGCATCTGCCTGCCAAGTTTACCCGTGTGGCGGTCATCGCGCGAAAGCCGGGCTGATTTCAGTTTTCAGTTTTCATAGGTGGAAAAAACAGAAAAGCCCGCAGGGGTGGCCTGCGGGCTGGGGAATTGGTGTGAGGGAGGGGATTGTGTCGGGCGTGTCCGACGTTTGCCTGAGTGATCAGGCGGCTTTTCGTGCCTGGCGTTCGGCTGCGGATGGGAAAGGCAGCGTGGCCTGGCGGTCGAGAGCGTGGCACAGTCCGGCAACGACTCGTTCGAGGTGTGCTGGGGGCAGTTCTGCGTAGATGGGCAGCGACAGGACTTCGTCAGCGGCGCGTTCGGCTTCGGGCAGATCACCGGGTTTGTAGCCGAGGTATGCGAAGCATTTCTGCAGATGCAGCGGGATGGGGTAGTAGACCATGCAGCCGATTTTCTGTTCTTTGAGTGACTGCATGACTTCTGCTCGCCGTCCCCCGGTGACTCGGGTGGTGAACTGATTGAACACGTGCCGTCGATCGGGCAGGGTGGTGGGCAGCATAACGACGTCTTCAAGTCCGTTGCTGCGGATCAGTTCGGCGTAGCGTTCGGCGTTGGCAGTTCTTCCAGCCGTCCAATTGTCGAGGTGTCTCAGTTTGACTCGCAGAACGGCGGCCTGCAGGGCATCGAGTCGGCTGTTGAAGCCGACTTCGACATGGTTGTAGCCACCGGTGTCCCCGTGGACTCGCAGGCGTCGCAGTCTTGCGGCGAGATCATCATCCTGCGTGGTCATGATACCGCCATCGCCAGCACCACCGAGATTTTTTGTGGGGAAGAAGCTGAAGCAGCCAATCTTTCCGAGTGCTCCGGTGCGTTCGCCGCGGTATTCAGCGCCGATGGCCTGAGCGGAGTCTTCAATGATGGGGAGATCGTATGCGGAGGCCAGTTTCCAGAGTGGTTCCATTTCGGCGCACTGTCCGAAGATGTGAACGGGCATGATGGCTGCGGTGCGTGAGGTGATAGCGACTTCGACGCAGCGGGGGTCAAGGTTGAAGCTGACAGGGTCGATATCGACGAGCACTGGTACAGCACCGATACGATGGATAGCACCGGCGGACGCGAAGAAGGTGAAGGGGCTGGTGATGACTTCATCACCTGGCTGCACACCTGCGGCCAGCAGTGCGAGGATCAGGGCATCGGTACCGGAGGCGCAACCGATGGCGTGTTTGGCTCCGCAGTAGGCGGCAATTTCCTTTTCGAGCTGGACAACTTCATCCCCAAGGATGAAGGTTTGGCTTTCGAAGCAGCGATCCACAGCGGCTCGGACTTCTTCGCGTATCGTCGCGTATTGCGCAACGAGGTCGATGAAGGGCACGGGGGTCCCTGAAACTTCAGCGGAGGCACGGGGCGTACCTGCGGACATAAGCGACTCCATTCGCTTGCTGTTGTCGTGGTTGCGGGGCGAGCCCCGCCGGAACGCGGAAATTAGCGCCGTACGATCGGATTGTCAAGACGAGGAGACCGGCAAAGATTGCCGATAAACGCTTGTCAAAGCGGGACTTACAGCTTTCCGTTAACGTTTTGCACTGTTGTGGCTTATCGGACGAAGGTGCAGGGAACGTGGAGCATTCGTAGTGAATTTTCAGGTCCGGGAAAATTTTGAGTCTGGAGAACTTTTGCGGGGCGTGTTTGGCTGGAAAAGCTGGGGTTTGAGGGTGCGAATGGCTTGAAATTCCGAGGTTTCTGTAATGATGGGGGCTGATTTGCGGGGTTTTGTGGGAGTGTGTGGCTGGGGCGAGTTGTGTGTGAATGATTTTTGAGGGGTGCGTGTGATGGCTTTTGTGGAACCGGTGAGTGCGGAGCGGGCTGAGGAGAAAGCGGCACAGGTGTACGAGCGAATTCGGGAGGTGCTGGGAGTCACGGAGATTCCGGAGATCTTCCAGTACTTCGCGGCGGTTCCTGCGTTTTTGCATGATTTTTTCATGAATTTCAGGAAGTTTGTGCTTTCGGCGGGGAAGTTGGATGAGAAACGCAAGCTGTTGATTGCTGTGGCGGTTGCGGGGCAGGGGGGCGGTGGTCGCTGGCTGGATTACCTCGCGACATTTGCGGAATCGCGGGGGATCAGTCGGGTTGAGTTGGCTGAGGCGTTGGCGGTGGGTGCCACAAATTCGATGTACAACGTATTGTTCAAATTCCGTGACATCAGCGGAACGGACGTGTTTAGTGGGATGGGCGTGGGTTTGCGAGCGCACACATTTCAGGGAACGTCACTGGACGAGACGACGGTGGAGTTGATTAATCTGAGTCTGAGTGACATCAACAGTTGCAAGCCGTGTACGTCTGCCCATGTGGCAAAGGTGCGTCAGATGGGGGTTCCTGACGAGGCGATATACGAGGCGATTCAGTGTGCAGCGACGATGGTGTGTGGGGTGCAGTTTTTGCGATCGGTGGGCATGGGGTGAGTGACAATTCGCCGGGAAAGGCTTCTGTGATGTCTGTGTGGGCTTGATTTTGGCGATTGTGTTCGTCATCCTTTGTGGCTTGCCGAAAATCCGTTACTGCGTGTTCTGCGGTCAAAATCTGGGTGGAATGGGCTGAACTGTGTAAAGATTCAGTGTTGTGCGGATTGCTTGATTGTCGATCACTGGGTTTTTGCTGCAGTTGCTGTCGGGTTTTGTGGGGATTTCGGTTTTCAGCGAAAAGTTTTTTGCGGGTGCTGGAGTTTGCGATGCACATTCGGAAGGGTGATATTGTCGAGGTTTTGACTGGGAACAGTTCCGGCACCCGTGGTCCGGTTCTTTCTGTGGACAGGAAGAACGGCAAACTGGTGGTTGAGGGTGTGAATCGGGTATTGAAGCACGTCAAGCGTGGTCACCCGAAAAGTCCTCAGGGTGGCCGTCTGCAGACGGAACTGGCCATTGATGCATCGAATGTTGCGTTGATCGATCCTCAGACGAACAGTCCGACGAAGGTGTCTGTGCGTGTGAATGCGGATGGCAGCAAGGACCTGGTGGCTCGCAAGTCGGGCGCTGTGATTCGTGCCCTGGCTCCTGCGAAGAAGTGAGCCTGTTCGGTTGAAGTCAGCAGTTTTTGTGATCGTGAAGAAGGCTCTGCGTTGGCAGGGCCTTTTTTCGTTAGCGGTCTTTGGACAAGACCAGTGGTTCTGGTGGACAATCGAGGTTGTCATTCGGCAGAATGTGCAGCAGCGGATGGCGTCCAACCGGTCATCTGTATTGCAGGCTTACGTCGGTACCACGCAGGAGCATTTGATCCAATGAGTTCCCCAGGAAGTCAGAGCATTCAGAGTGTATTGAAAGAGACTCGTACTTTTGCTCCGCCGGCCACTTTTTCGGCGCAGGCTCATATCAGCAGTCGCCAGCAGTACGAGGCGATGTGGAAGAAGGCGAAGGACGATCCGGCGGGATTCTGGGGTGAGATGGCGGAGAATCTGGACTGGTTTCGGCGCTGGGATACGGTGCTGCAGGGGCAGATGCCTGAGACGAAGTGGTTTTCGGGTGCGAAGATCAACGCCAGTTACAACTGTGTGGATCGTCACCTGAAGGGGTCTCGACGGAACAAAGCGGCGATCATCTGGGAGGGGGAACCTGGTGATACGCGAGTGCTGCGTTATCAGGACCTGCACCGTGAAGTCTGTCGCTTTGCGAATGTGCTGAAGCAACTGGGTGTGCAGTTGGGAGACCGGGTGACATTGTACATGCCGATGATTCCTGAGCTGACGATCGCGATGCTCGCGTGTGCTCGGATTGGTGCCGTGCATTCGATCATATTTGGTGGTTTCAGTGCGGATGCGGTGGCAGACCGCAACAATGATGCTCAGGCGAAGGTTGTGGTGACGGCTGACGGTGGCTGGCGTCGTGGCAAGGAGGTGCCGTTGAAGGCCGCTGTGGATGCCAGTCTGGACCGTTCCCCGACGGTTGAGAAGGTGGTTGTTGTACGGCGTACCGGGGGCGAGGTGGACATGGTGCCGGACCGGGACTTCTGGTGGCACGAGTTGATGCAGGGGGTCCCTGCGGAGTGTGATGCGGTGCAACTGGACAGCGAGCATCCGTTATTCATTCTGTATACTTCGGGCAGTACGGGTAAGCCGAAGGGTGTGATGCACACGACGGCGGGGTATCTGCTGGGTACGACGATGACATCGCGTTGGGTGTTCGATCTGAAGGAGGAGGACACGTACTGGTGCACGGCGGATATTGGCTGGATTACCGGGCACAGTTACATCTGTTACGGGCCGTTGTCGAACGGCGCGACGGTGATGATGTACGAGGGTGCTCCGAACTGGCCGGATGAGGGACGTTTCTGGGAGCTGATTGAGAAGTATCGTGTGAGCATCTTTTATACGGCTCCGACGGCAATTCGTGCCTTTATCAAGTGGGGCAATCACTGGCCGGAGAAGTATGATCTCAGCAGTCTGCGTCTGCTGGGATCGGTGGGTGAGCCGATCAATCCTGAGGCGTGGATGTGGTATCACCGGGTGATTGGTCAGGAGCGTTGTCCGATTGTGGACACGTGGTGGCAGACGGAGACGGGTTCGATCATGGTCAGTCCTCTTCCGGGGGTGACTCCGACGAAGCCGGGCAGCTGCTGTCATCCGTTGCCGGGGGTGGTTCCTGACATTGTGACGAGGACGGGTCAGAGTCTGGGCGCGAACGAGGGTGGACTGCTGGTGATGCGTCAGCCGTGGCCTTCGATGCTGCGGACACTGTATGGCGACCACGAGCGATTCAAAAAGACATATTTCAGCGAGGTTGCGGGCTGTTATTTTGCCGGCGATGGTGCTCGTCATGACGAGGACGGGTATTTGTGGGTGATGGGGCGTGTGGACGATGTGCTGAATGTTTCCGGGCATCGTTTGAGCACGATGGAGGTAGAGAGTGCATTGGTGGCTCATCCGCAGGTGGCTGAGGCAGCGGTGGTTGGGTTTCCGCATGAGATCAAGGGAGAGGGTATCTGTTGTTTTGTGACGTTGAAATCGGGTGAGGGTGACGATGGTCTGAAGGTGGAACTGACGCAGCATGTTCGTCAGGCGATTGGCGCACTGGCGACGCCGGATCAGGTCCGTTTTGCAACGGCTCTCCCGAAGACTCGCAGTGGCAAGATCATGCGTCGCCTGCTGCGGGACATTGCGGCGGGTCGCGAGTCGACTCAGGATACGACGACCCTGGAAGATCTCAGCATACTTGCGAAGCTGCGTTCGGATGAGGAGTGAATTTCCGGCGGAGGGAGTGTGTGCTGGTGTAATTGAGTGGTTTGGCAGTGTGTCGGCGTCCGGCGGTTGAGCATGTCGGGGGTTGGTATGTCGGACCGGAGTCTGATTGAGCGTTGGGGTATGGACCTGGTGCTGCGTGGCAGTCCTGAGGCTGTCTCGTGGCATCATGTTCTGCAGTCTCGGTCGTGTCGGTTTCTGTTATGTGTTTTTTTGCTGGTGACATGTCTGTGCGGGCGAGTGGCTGGCCAGCGACTGGAACGCTGGGTGTATGTTTCGACGAATCTGCTGGTGGCTGAGAACGTGGACCGGCTGGAGCAGCTGATGCGTGAGGCTGCCGGGCTGGGGTTTACGCATCTGTTGCTGGCGGATTCGAAGTTCAGCCGTCTGCATGAGATGGACGAGCGGTATTTCGGGCATGTGGAGCGAGTGCGTCGGCTGTCGGATGAGTTGCAGCTGCGGCTGGTGCCGGCGATTTTTCCCGTGGGTTATTCAAATGATCTGTTAGCGCAGAACCCGAATCTGGCGGAGGGTTTGCCCGTGCGTGACGCATTGTTTCAGGTGCGTGGCAACCGGGCGGAGCTGGTCGCTGATCCGGAGGTTGGATTGCCTTCACTGGGGGACCGGAAGGCATGGAGTTTTGTGGATGAATCGCTGCGATCAGAGGGAGAGGTACTGCGGGTTTCTGATCCGAAGGGTGAGAACTGTCGGGCGATGAAGGCAGTGCGGGTGGCGCCATTCCGTCACTATCATGTGTCTGTCCGCATGAGGACTCTGGATTTTCGGGGGCAGCCGCAGATTGCGGTGCTGGATGCAGCAAGCGGTCGACGGCTGAGTCATACGAATCTGCGTGTGGGGCGCACATCCGACTGGACGACTCAGCATATCACCTTCAATTCTCTGAATTGTGAGCAGGTGAATGTGTATCTGGGGGCGTGGGGACCGACGGGAGGTTCATTGTGGCTGTCGGATGTGCTGTTGGAGGAGTGTGGTCTGTTGAACGTACTCCGCCGCAATGGGGCTCCGCTGAGGGTGATCATGGAGGGTCAGCCGGGGGAACCTCTGCAGGAGGGTGTGGACTTTGAGCCGGTGTCTGATCCGTTGCTGGGGCGGGTACCGTATGCTGGTGAGTATGATGTGTGGCATGCATCTCCGGCAATTCAACTGAAGCGCAGTTTTCCCGAGGGGGCTCGACTGCGGGTTTCGTGGTTTCATCCGCATGTGATTTATGACGGTCAGGTGTGTGCGAGTGTCACGGAACCGGCATTTCAGCAGTTACTGCGTGGTCAGGCAGAAGCGGTGGAGCGTGCGTTTCCGGGGACGGACCGGATGATGTCGCATGATGAGTGGCGAGTGCTGGGCTGGGACGAGAGTTTCCAGCGAACCGGGAAAACACCGGGTCAGGTAGCGGCCGACAATGTGCGGTTCTGCACGGATTATCTGAAGAGGCTGAACAGCGATCGGCGTGTGTTTGTATGGAGTGACATGTTTGATCCGCATCACAACTCCGTGGACAACTATTACCTTGTGAATGGAGATTTGAGCGGATCCTGGGAGGGTCTGTCGCGGGATGTGCTTGTGGTGAACTGGAATTTTGGTGTACGTGAAGAGAGTCTGAAGTTTTTTTCTGAGCGTGGTCATCGCCAGTTGCTGGCGGGGTACTACGACGCGGACGCCCAGCAGATTGGTCGCTGGCTGGACACGGTTCGTACGCAGCGAGTTTCCGGTGTAGTGGGTGTGATGTATACGACGTGGAAGCAGGATTATTCGCACCTGCGTGAGTTTGCCGAGGTCGTGAACCGGTACGAGCGTGCTGGAACGAGTGACTGACCCTGCGGGGCTCAGGATTTTCCCGCCAGTTGTTCTCGAACGAAGGCGGTGGTTTCAGCGAGGGCTGGTTTGTGGGTTTCAGCGGAGCCTCGCCACTTGACTTCTGCGATGCCTTCTGCGAGGCCTTTGCCTCCGATGGTGACTCGCAGTGGGATTCCGATGAGGTCGGCATCCTTGAATTTGAAGCCGGGGCGCTGGTCGCGGTCATCCATCAGGACATCGATTCCGGCTTCGGTAAGTTCCCGGTAGATGCGTTCTGAGGCCTTCATGACTTCGGGGTCGGTGACATTCAGCGGGATGAGCATCACGGAGCAGGGTGCGACGCTGAGGGGCCAGATGATGCCATTTTCATCGTGGCAGGTTTCGACGATGGATGCGACGACTCGAGTAACCCCGATGCCATAGCAGCCCATGATGATGGGGTGTGAAACCTCCTGTGCATCAACGAAGTTGGCTTGCATGGAGACGCTGTATTTGGTGCCCAGTTTGAAGACGTGTCCGACTTCGATGCCGTGTACCATTTTGAGATTGGCGGAGCATCTGGGGCAGGGATCTTCAGCTTCTGCGTTCCGCAGATCGAAGGTTTCCGTGATGGGGAAGTGAGTCCCGGGAATGACACCTGAGAGGTGTGCATCCTGTGCATTGGCGCCGATGATGGCAGAGCGGATGGCAGCGACATCATGGTCGAAGAGGCAGGGGCACTGGATACCGATGGGACCGGCGAACCCCACAGGGGCAGTTGTGACCTGCAGGATGGTGGCTTCATCGGCCAGTTCGACGGAGGTGGCTTTTGCGGCTCGGCGAATTTTCCCTTCGTTGGCGGTATGATCGCCTCGGAGCAGGACAGCGACAGGTTTTCCGTCAGCTTTGTAGATGAGGGTTTTGATGAAGGCCTGTGGGCTGGATTTGAGCAGCCGGCTGACCTGTTCGATGCTGCCGGCATTGGGTGTGGGCACGAGTGTGGGTGCGGGTGCATCCGCGACGGTCTGCGGCAGGCAGGCTTTGCGTCCGGTTTCGGCGCGTTCCTGGTTGGCTGCGTAGCTGCAGGCGGGGCAATGGATGACGAAGTCTTCTCCGTTGCTGGCGGGGACCATGAATTCGTGTGAGGCATCTCCGCCGATCGGACCACTTTCAGCCTCGACGGGCAGGTATTTGAGGCCACAGCGTTCGAAGATGCGGCAGTAGGCGTTGTACATGGCGTCGTAGGCGACGTTGAGTTGTTCCAGAGATGTCCCGAAGCTGTAGGCGTCCTTCATGAGGAATTCGCTGGTCCTCAGGACTCCGAATCGAGGTCGTTCTTCGTTGCGGAATTTGGTCTGGATCTGGTAGAGGGTGATGGGCATCTGGCGATAGCTGTTGATGTGCCGGGCCATGAGGTCGGTGATGACTTCTTCGTGTGTGGGACCGAGTGCGAAGTGCAGTCTGCGGTCGCCGCGGCGGGCTTCGAAGTTGAAGAGGACATTCCCGAAGGCTTCCCGGCGTCCGGTGCGTTCGAAGATTTCGATGGGCTGGAGTGCGGGCATGAACAGTTCAACGGCTCCGGCGCGATCCATTTCCTGGCGGACGATTTCGGAGACTTTGCGCACGGCGCGATAGCCGAGCGGCAGCCACGTGTAGGCACCGGCCATCAGCTGTCGGATCATACCGGCTCGGAGCATCAGCTGGTGACTGGGCACTTCAGCTTCTGCCGGGACTTCCTTCATGGTCGGGATGAATGTCTGGGACCAGCGCATAAGGAAACCTGAGCAGACGGGGCCTGGAGGGACTGGGAATGGTGATAACCAGCCGCATCTTAGCAGCATTTCCGAAAACTCGTAGACCAACTGCCATGTTTGAGAACCCGCAAATCCGGCGGGATTGACGATGATTTGGGGGAGCTGGTGCTGAGCTGGCGAACTGAGGCTGTCAGGTGGGAGCTGAACAGCTTATAATACCGTTTTGAAGTTCGGGATTTCGTGTTTTTTTGTCAGGTGAAAGCAGCATTCTTCATGGCTCGCACGTTTGTCAGGGAACTGAAGGACGGGGACAGCGTCAATGAGATCTTTCTGTTGGCGGATCGACAACTGAGGGCCAACCGCAATGCCAGCCTGTATCTGCTGGCAACTTTGCGGGACCGAACCGGGACAATCAGTGGTCTGATGTGGAATGTCCAGGAGTCTTCTGCGCAGGAGTATGTGCAGGGTGGTTTTGTGCGTGTGCGGGGCAAGGTGCAGTTGTATCAGGGCAACCTGCAGATGATCGTGGCGGGGATGGAAGCGGTCCCGGATGGTTCCTTCAATCCGGCGGATTTTCAGCAGCAGCCGCAGGCGCAGGCTGGTCCGTTGCTGCTGCGTCTCCGGCAGTTGCTCAGTTCGATTCGCTGTCCGGATCTGGGGATGCTGGCGACGTGTCTGATGGAGGATGACGGGCTGGTGACGGCCCTGTGTGCGGCTCCAGCGGGCGTGAAGGCACATCATGCCTATCAGGGCGGACTGATCGAGCATATTGTGTCGATGAGTGAGGCTGCAGATCGGCTCAGTCAGGTGTACCCGGCACTTGATCGGGATCTGCTGCTGCTGGGTGTTCTGCTGCATGACATCGGGAAGACTCGCGAGCTGGGTTGGGATCCTTCGCTGGTTTACACGGATGAGGGTCAGTTACTGGGGCACATTCATCTGGGGATGGAGATTCTGAATGAGAAGCTGGCTGCCACGGAATCGCGGCTCGGGCGTCCGCTGGATGCGGAGCGAATACTGCGTGTGAAGCACATGCTGATCAGCCACCACGGGACTCGGGAATTCGGCAGTCCGACCGTGCCGATGACGCCGGAGGCTCTGGCGTTGAACTGCATCGATACTCTGGATTCGAAGCTGCATGAATTTCAGCGAGTGATTTCCGAGGACCTGAACGCTGACTCGGCGTGGACTCCGTTCAACCCGCGGATGGATCGGCGTCTGTTCAAGGGACGGACGGGCGGGAACTGAGGTTTTCGGTCATCGGCAGAATCTGCAGCAATTCCGGTTGATGATCTCGTGCAGTTGCATTCGCTGACGCGGGCAGGTGATGTGGCGGGGAGGAACCCGCATGCTGGCGGTGAAAGTCTGAGCGCGCCCGGTTGAAATGCCGATCACACGGATACGGTGTGGTGTGGCCCGGGAAGAACCAGCAGATTCTGCCGCAACTGACGATTGGTGGTGCAGGTGTCTGCGGTGTTTCGACCGAGGTCGTGCCGCGCTGATGACAGTCGGCCTCGATGTTCTGCGTGCCTGTACCGAGGGTTGTGGCCGGTTGTTGCAGGAAACTGGCAGGATGCCATCTTGAGAGGACAGCCATGGATTGGCGGAGACCGGGGTTTTTGCTTGTAGCGATGTTACTGATGTCAACGCGGCTGCCGGGCCAGGTTCCGGCTTCACAGCCAGCATTGACTGTGCTGGGGGATGTGGCGCGTCCGGGGAAGTTTGCGGTGCAGGCCGAAACGACGGTTCGGGGCGCTGTGGCCGGGGCTACTCCGCTGGGGGATTCAGTCAATGTGACGATTCTGCGTCAGGGCCAGCAGCGTGCCCAGTGGTCTCGCGCGATTCGGATGAGTGCAGCGGACACCACTGAGCGGGTCACTGATGGGGATGTGCTGCTGGTGGAGTCGCTGAGTCCGCTGAATCAGCAACCGGCACGGAATGCGGTGGTTCGTTCTGCTGGTGTGACAACGGTGGTTTCGCTGGAAGACAATGGCGTAACGGTCAATGACGTGCTGGTTGGTCTGGGTATACCGGCCGGTCCGGGGGCGCGTCTGAGCCTGAGTGCGCGTCTGCGCAGTCAGCCTCCGATGAATCCCGCCAGTCTGTCGACAGTAGTGCAGCATGGTGACGTGATTTCAGTGTCGCAGGCAGATCCGTCGGCAGAGCAGTCAACGGTTGAGCGTTCGAATACAGCGGCCGTTCGTCCGGCCTTTTCGGAATGGGGTGGGACAGTATCTCCGGCGGCGCCGGTTCCTCAGGTTCCTCCGATCCCGAACATGTCTGCGGCATCGGCGGGGCAGCCGGCAACCGGAATGCCGGGTATGTCTTTGCGCCCTGATGCGGCAGGTTTACCACTGACTTCCGGAGCAGATGCCGGGCAGGCAGCGGCGGGACTGGGTTTTGGTGGCGGGTCTGATGGTTATCCTGAACCGACTCAGGGTGCGGCAGGCGGAATTGGCTCAGGGCTGCCACCTGCGGTGCCTGATCGTGAAAGTCGCGAGTTGCTGACTCTGGAAGAACAGTTGCGGATGCAGCCGATAGCGGGAGAGTTATCAACAAATGTCGCAGCAGGGGGGGCCGCAGTGCCGGAGCCGCCGGCGGTGGCATCGGACCGAAATGTTGTGACCCTGGCAGTGCCTGAACCGGGAAAAGTGACTTCAGCCCCGCGGGCCGTTTCGCAGGCGGTGAATGCGGCGGGCAATCAGTTGTTGAATGGATTTGTGGTGGCGGCGTTGTTGTTGTCGGGTTGCTGGGTGCTGGCGAAATCCGTGACCGTTTCCGGTCATGTAATTTCTGATCGCAGGGTTGAGGCCGTCGCGGGGCCGGTGATGGGCCCGCAGCCTCAGGTGCCCCAGCCGATGGTTAATCAGCCGATTGTGAATCAGCCGGTGCTCGCAGCGTCTGTTTGTGAGCCGCCGGCACAGGTATCCGTGGTGGCTCCACCTGGTGAGATTTCGATTCTGCGTGGGGGGGCGTTGGCAGCGGACATGTCGTCATGGAGTGCTGTGCCGGGCGGGCTTTCGTCTTTGAGTGCTGCTGCGGTGCGGGATGGTATTGAGGATCTGCTGAGGAATCAGGTACCGGTCGAGTCGAGTGCAGTGCGACTGCCTGCGGGTGTGCAGATTTATGGTCGCCCGAATCGTCCTCAGGTACTGCGACTGGATGCACCTCATGTGGCGGTGTCGGGACCTCATTTCCCGGCAGGTGTGCGTCAGGTTCGCGGGAGTGAGTCAGGTGAGGTGTCATTGCGGGGAGCGGTGCGTGAGGCATTGCAGGAGTCTGCGGGCGAGACGGTTGCGGAGCAGCGACTGGCTCGGTTGACGCGTACCGGGCGAGGTGCGGGGGGAGTTCCGCGTGGGTAGTCTGGAACCGTGAGTGGCAGCGGGGCAGGATTTGGTTGGTGGTATCCGGAAAAAAATCATGATCTGTTCGCTGGATTTTGGCTGCGGTAGTCTGCGGAGTCTTTGTCGTTCCGGCGGTCCGGGATCCCGTTTGCAGCGTCTGGAGATGCGATCCGAATATTCAGCGGTGCCTGATACGGCGTTGCATCGTCGCGCGCTCAGTGATCAGGGGGTGCCTTATGCGGTGGGCGAGGGAGTGTTATTGATTGTGGGGAATGACGTGGAGCGGACTCGCTGGCTGACCCGCATCCCGGCGACTCCGATGTTTCCCGGTGGGCGAGTGCCGTGTGCGGATGCGCCTGCGAGGCAGTTACTGCATATCCTGACGGGTTGTCTGCTGCCGCGTGTGACGGATGGTGAGAATCTGTGTGTGATGATCACGCCGGCTGCTGAAGCGCGGGTGGGGGAGCAGGAGGGATTGCCGTCGGAGACGGCTGGTGGTGCGGAGTTTCTGCGTCGTCTTGTGGAGATGTCGGGTTTCAGTGCTGTGCAGCTGGGGGCAGCAGAGGCAGCATTGCTGTCAGTGTGGCCGGACAGTCAGTATACGGGGGTCAGTGTGGTGCTGGGTGCGGAGTCGAGCAGCTGGTGTCTGGCGCGCCGTGGGCTTGTCCAGGCATCCGGCTGGCTGCCGGCGGGTGGGAACTGGGTGGACTCTGAGTTGGCGAAGCAACTGCGTTTGCATGTCTGGGATGCGGACGGGGCGGCATATCTGGACATGGCTCGAGTCAGCAGTTGGCGTCGCCAGCAGTCGGTGGATGTGCGTCAGCCGCGTGATGAGCAGGAGCATGTGTTGAGCAGGCTGGTGCGGGCAGTGTTGCAGCAGTTGGCGACTGTGGTGGTGCAGCAGTTGGAGCATACAGAGGGTCTGGTACAGGCATTGCGTCCTGTGCAGGTGGTGTTGTCGGGTGGTTTTGCGGGGACCTCCGGTGTGCCGGAACTGCTGGCGGAGCAGTTATCTCTGTTAAGCGGTGGCAGCCAGCGATTTCTGGTGCAGCGGGCAGTTGCGCCGGACACGGCGGTTGTGCGTGGTGGTTTGATTTATGGTGAGCTGGAGTTGCGTGCGCAGCGGTCGTGGGCGGCCTGACGCGTGCCGTGTTGGGGCTCAGACCAGTCTGTGCCGGTTAATCAGCGGACAAATGTGTCTGCAAATTGGGCAACGGATGTTGAGAATCGTTCGAATTCCCCTCTGAACGGTCAGGAATTCGCCGCATTTTTCATCCGGGACTTTGGCGTTGCTCCGGATTGCCGATAGACTTGCGGTGGCGGACTTCCACCGCTTTGAATCGCACGAGCAATTTCCGAAAAGCAGCCCATGGCCATTCTTCCGATTATTGATCCATCGTCCGCCAGTGAAGTTCAGCCGCTTTCTGCTCCGGCGGTTTCGGGGCATGTGAAGGGGCGTTATGCGTTCATCACACTTGGTTGTCCCAAGAATCTGGTGGACAGCGAGACGATGCTGGGTTCGTTGTCGCGTGAGGGTTACGAGTTGGTGTCAGAGCCGGAGGGTTCTGATTTTGTGGTGATCAACACCTGTGGTTTCATCGAGAGCTCGCGAGCGGAATCCCGTTCGGTGATTCAGGAGATGCTGGATCTGAAGAAAGCCGGGGGGACTCGTGGAGTGATCGTCGCGGGCTGTCTGCCTGAGCGTCTGGAGCAGGATGGTGGACTGCTGAAGCAGATGCCGGAGATTGACCATGTGGTGGGTGTATTCGGCCGGGACGAGATCACGAAGGTAGCGGATCGTCTGGTCGGTGGGGCTCGGGAGCAGCGAGAGTTATTCCGTCCAGCGCCGATTCGTGCTCTGAACGATCAGTCCCGTCTCCGGATTACTCCGCAGCATTACGCTTATCTGAAGATTTCCGAGGGTTGTGATCGCACGTGTACCTTCTGTTCGATTCCGTCGATGCGTGGCAAGCACGTAACAAAGCCGATTGAGATGGTGCTTTCTGAGGCTCGTGAGCTGGTAGCGGACGGAGTTCGGGAGCTGATCCTGGTGGCTCAGGACACCACCTACTACGGAATGGATCTGTATGGTGAGGTACGTCTGGCGAAATTGCTGCGCGAGCTGGAGCAGGTCGAGGGGCTGGACTGGATTCGGCTGATGTATCTGTACCCGATCAATTTCACTGATGAACTGATCAGCGTGATTGCTGATTCTTCGTTGATACTTCCCTATCTGGACATGCCGCTGCAGCATATCAACTCTGCAGTTCTGAAGCGGATGCAGCGTCGGGTGAACGGAGAGCAGACGCGTGACCTGATCGGGCGGCTGCGAGAGCGGATTCCGAATGTGGTACTGCGGACGACGTTTATCACAGGATTTCCGGGAGAGACGGACGAGCAGTTTGACGAGTTGCGTCAGTTCGTTGAGGAGGCTCGTTTTGAGCGGCTCGGCGTATTCACTTATTCGCTTGAACCAGGGACTCCGGCTGTGCGTCTGGAGGGGCATCTGCCTGAGGACGTCAAGGAGGCTCGGCGAGACGAACTGATGTCATTGCAGCAGCGGATCGCGTTTGAGCATGCCGAGCGGATGGTGGGATATGAACTTGATGTGCTGATTGACGAAGAGATTGGTGACGGGGTTTATGCCGGCCGATCCTTCGCTGATGCTCCTGAAATTGATTCCACTGTGATTGTGACAGGCGCTGAACTGGAACCAGGGGATCTGGTTCCGGTGGAGATTCTGGAGCGTGATGGTTATGACCTTGTGGGAATGGTGAGTTTTTCAGAGGACGATGAAGTCGGGGAAGCCCCATGAAGTGGTCGGTCGTGCTGCTGACGGGGTTCGTCGTCTGGGTTGCTGTCGGTGGAAAGAACCGATCAGCGGCTGACGAGGAGCGTGCTGTTTCCGGGGTTGTCGTGCGTCTGTCTGTTGAGCGAGTGGGCGAGCAGTTGCAGGTCTGGCTGCAGCAGTCCGGTGTTGAATCGGTAAGGGCGGATGCGGCTGTGGCGGTCTGGCGTCAGGGTACGGTGGCGTCTGATCTGTCTGCGGAGGAGACACTGGACCTGCTGCTGGCCAGTCTGTCTGAGGCGGACGCGGAGACGGGGGCACTGGTGCGTGCCTGTCATGCGGGACAGCCTCCGTTGCCCCAGCAGTACACGGGTGCGAGACTGGAGCCATTTTACCGGGACAATGTGCGTGTCTGGCATGCGAGGATGCTGGCGCAGCAGCGTTATTACGACGAGGCCTGTGTTTTGTTGTCGGACATTTCGGTTGAGGGTCTGGTGGATCCGGCGGCATTGTTGTTTTATCGTGGTATCAGTCGGTTGAAGTTGTTGCAGAAGGCGGCCGCTGCGGATGATCTGGTACTGTTGCTGAACAATACGGCAGACGTTCCGGCTCGGTTTCGGGCGGTCGCAGAGCAGATGCGTGCGGAGTCGACGAGGCCGGAGGGGCCAATGGGTGAAGTACCGCAGTTGATGTCTGATGTGCAGCGTCGGCTGGATCTTGGGGTCGCTGACGAGCCTGTGCAGAAGCGTGAGGAGCAGATTGTGGCGGCGCTGGACAAGCTGTTGAAGGAACTGGAGGACCAGCAGAAGCAGCAGCAACAGCAGCAGCAGCAGCAACAACAGGGTCAGGGTGGGAATGCACAGCAGCCGCAGCAGTCGGGTGGTCAGGCGCAGGTGCGTGGTGCGGCTGGAACTGGTGAGGCTGAGCGCAAGGAGTTGAATGAAAATGGGGCGTGGGGGATGCTTGATAAGGAGCGGGAGGCTCAGGCGAAGGAGCTGATTCGCCAGCAGTTTCCTCCGAATTTTCTGGATGCCATCAGCCGGTATACGCGAAAGATCGCCGAGCAGAAGAAGTGATTTGCGGAGTCTTGTGTGCGGTGGGGGAGGAGGGGCCGATGAGTCTGCTGTTGTTACTCTGTTGTTTGCTGCCAGCTTCGCGAGGTGAGGTGCGACTGTCTCTGGTTGATGGTACAGAGCGTTCGGGCGAGCTGAAGTCATTTGACGGACGGCAGTTGGAGTTGCAGTCGGGCGGTCAGTTGCAGACAGTGGGTGCGGCCGAGTTATTGCAGCTGGAGTTTCGGTCTGCGGAGTCGGAGTCCGGGGTGGCGACGGGAACTGAGCAGCATCCGCAGCGATTGTATCTGCGGGATGGTTCTGAGCTGTCAGCGACGGGTGTACATCGATCAGTGACGGAAGTTGTGTTGCAGTCGGAAGTGTGGGGAGATCTGCGGGTTCCGTTGGAAGCTGTTTCGGCAGTGCGTTTGCAGGTGGAGGGGGCTGGTTTTGCTGAGCAGTGGGGAGCATTCAGGAAGCGTGAGTCTGAGAAGGACCTGCTGATTGTTGTTAAGCGGGATGGCAGTGGTCTGGATTTTCTGAGCGGGATTGTGAGTGCCATAGGTGCGGACTCCGTGGATTTTCTGCTCGATGGTGAGAAGGTTCCGGTGCCGGCTGCTCGTGTATTCGGGGTGGTTTTTGGCCAACCTGCCGGGGCTCCTGAGAAGTCCGCAGCAGGGTCGCGTCTTGTGCTGCAGAACGGTGATTCCATGCGTGTCAGTGATCTGCGGGTGCAGGACGCGGTAGTGCAGTGCGGGTCTTCGTGGGGGCAGTCGCTGCGGTGTGGGGTGGAGCATTTGCGTCTGGCGGATCTGAGTGGTGAGCGTCTGGCTTATCTGTCGGAGTTGCCGTTACTGCGTGAAGCTTTGATATCGGCGGATCCTGAGGGCAGTCTGTTGCAGGGGCTGGTGGACACGGAGACGCAGCAGCGGTTGTTTTCGCCGCGGCGTGATCGAGTACTGCAGGGCAGCAGTCGTCTGCGTCTGCGAGGTCGGGAGTATCTGCGGGGCTTGTGTGTGCATTCGCATTCTGTGCTCTCGTGGGCTCTGGACCGCCGTTACGAGACACTTGAGCTGACGGCGGGGATTGACGACGAGGTGGCATTCAATGCAGCGGCTGGGCATGCGGTGCGTCTGGTGATTCGAGCGGACGATGATGTGCTGTTTGATGAGCTGATTTCGGCTCAGGATCCGCCGCGTGTTCTGCGATTGTCTGTTTCCGGCAGGTCGACGCTGGAGGCAGAGGTGGACTTCGGGGACGGCAGCAGTGTGTGTGACTGGCTGGATCTGGCGGATGCGAAGCTGTGGCTGAATCAGCAGAAGTGAACGAATTCTGAGGTGGCGCCCTGTTGTTGCGGAGCCGTGGTCAGCGGTTGGTGGGAACCGTGAGTGCGGATGGTTGCATTCCCGGAAAGTGACGGGGAAACTGTTGTTTGACAGCAACCCGTTGATTGTTTGTGCTGTCACCGTTGGTGCTCAGTTTGTTCAGGAAATCCCATGCAGAAGATGTTGCCATTTGACGAGCAGTTTATTCGCCGGCTGACGGACACCTGGCCGACTCCTTTTTATGTCTACGACGAGGCTGGTATTCGGCGTACCTGTCGCGAGCTGAACGCGGCCTTCGCGTGGTCTCAGGGTTTTCGTGAATACTTTGCGGTGAAGGCTCTGCCGAACCCCTGGATTGTAAGAATCGCCAGCGAGGAAGGTTTGGGGGCGGACTGTTCCAGCCTGCCGGAGCTGATGCTGTCTGAGCGTGTGGGGTTGACGGGTGAGGACATCATGTTCACGTCCAACAATACTCTGGCGCACGAGTACCGCAAGGCAGTGCAGCTCGGGGCAATTGTCAATCTGGATGATCTGACGCACATTGATTATCTGCGTGAGCACGTGGGTCTGCCGGAGTTGCTGTGTTTTCGCTACAATCCCGGATCGGCTCGTGAAGGCAACGTGATTATCGGGAAGCCTGAGGAGGCGAAATACGGATTCACAGAGCAGCAGTTGTTTGAGGGCTATCGGAGGCTGCGGGACGCGGGAGTGCAGCGATTTGGTCTGCACACAATGGTGGCATCGAACGAGCTGAATGGGGAATTCTTCGTTGAGACGGCACGGATGCTGTTTGATCTGGCACTGCGTCTGCATGCGGAGCTGGGGATTCGCATAGAGTTTGTGAATCTGGGGGGGGGGATCGGGATCCCGTATCGCCCTGAGCAGCGACCTGTGAATCTGGCTCAGGTGGGTGATTGGATTCGCGATTTGTATGAGCAGATGATTGCGGGGACGGGTTTGCATCCGCTGCGGCTGCTGATGGAGAACGGGCGAATGATCACGGGTCCGCATGGTTATCTGGTGACGACGGCCGTGCATCATAAGAGCATTTATCGTGATTATGTGGGAGTGGATGCCTGCATGGCGAATCTGATGCGTCCAGGGATGTATGGCGCGTATCATCACATCACGGTGCTGGGCAAGGAGAATGCGCCGCATGACCATGTTGTGGACGTTGTGGGTTCATTGTGTGAGAACAATGACAAATTTGCAGTGCAGCGATCGCTGCCGGCGGTGGAGCGGGGAGATCTGCTTGTGATACACGACTCGGGGGCACACGGCCACGCGATGGGATTTCAGTACAACGGGAAGCTGCGGTGTGCAGAGTTACTGTTGCGAGCGGACGGCAGTGTACGGCAGATTCGTCGAGCGGAGACGGCGGAAGACTATTTTGCAACGCTGGATTTTGCCGAGTTGAACTCGG
Organism: uncultured Planctomycetaceae bacterium; assembly: GCA_903896675.1. Classification (GTDB taxonomy): domain Bacteria; phylum Planctomycetota; class Planctomycetia; order Planctomycetales; family Planctomycetaceae; genus SXXK01. The sequence continues at coordinate 51,829 of CAITYU010000078.1, read as the reverse complement.
AAGGGGCGGGTTGTGGTACAGGTTGATGAAAAGCGAGCAATCAGTCGTGTGATGGATCTGATTGCGATTCCGGGTGGCAGCGGTGCGGAGCAGGATGTTGCTGCCTGGATTTGTCGGGAGTTACTGGTTGCGGGAGTTCCGGAGTCGTCGATCGAGACTGATCGTGCGCATCGGAAGAGTCCGGCTGGCGGGACGACGGGGAATCTGATTGTACGTCTGCGGGGGACCAGAAAGGGGCCTCGCCGGTTACTGATGGCACATATGGACACGGTGCCTCTGGCGGTAGGTGCAAAGCCGGTTCGGGAGGGTGACTGGATTCGCCCGGCATCTGCCTTGACGGCGCTGGGTGGTGACAACCGAGCCGGGTGTGCGGTGGTGTTGACGGCGCTGCTGGAGGTGTTGTCTCAGGGGCTTGATTATCCGCCACTGACTTTGTTGTTTACGGTGCAGGAGGAGACGGGGCTGCGAGGTGCGAGGTGGTTAACGGCGTCGAAGCTTGGTCGTCCGGCGCTGTGTTTCAACTGGGACGGCCGGGATCCGGCGTCGCTGATAACGGGGGCAGTGGGAGCGAGCAATCTGTCGATAGAGATTGAGGGGATTGCCAGCCATGCGGGAGCGCATCCGGAGGATGGCGTGAATGCGGCGGTAGTGTGCTCGCTGGCCATTGCGCAGCTGCAGAAATCGGGCTGGCACGGCCAGATTCGTCGCGGCAGGCAGCGTGGGACAAGTAATCTGGGAGTAATTCGTGGTGGCGATGCGACGAACGTGGTGATGTCGAGGGTGGAGATTGAGGCGGAGGCGCGGAGCCACGATTCGGAGTTCCGGGAGCAGATTGTCGCTGCGTGGCGTGCGGCGTTTGAGTCGGCCGCTGCGGCAGTCGAAAATGCTGCTGGTCAGCGTGGGATTCTGCAATTCGCGGACGAGTTGCGGTACGAGGCTTTCAGGATGCCACCGGAGAGTGAGTGTGTGGTTGCCGCGGGAGCGGCAGTGCGTCTTGCGGGGATGAAACCGGTGGCTCAGATTTGTGACGGCGGACTGGACGCCAACTGGATGGCGGTGCACGGTTTCCCTGCAGTGACGCTGGGGTGTGGCCAGCATGACATCCACACCGTGCGTGAGCGTTTGAATGTACCGGAGTATCTGCAGGGCTGTCGCGTAGCGACGCTGTTGGCGTCAGCGGGCGAGGATGTGCGCTGAAGTTTTATATGTCCATATGTTCAGGCGCTGGGTTTCATGCGTGAGTACAGGGAGAGGATTTCGTAGAGGTCGGAGGAGACTCGTACTTCGTCGTCTGCGAAGTCGGTGACCCAGGTGCGATCCCAGATAATGGCATCTGAGAGGATGCGTGTGAGTTCTCCGAGTCTGATTGTGGCTTCAGGTTCCTGAAGAGCGGTGTTTTCCGGTTCATCTGAGCCGGTGAAGAGTCTGAGTCTGGGACGCATCGGTGATCCCCTGGATATTGTTGCCGTCACCGTTCAGCCAGCTGTAGCTGTCTGTTTCCCCCCGGGTTTCGGCTGAATTCTGCCACTGTTATCGGGTGGTCTGAGCCGGGTGCTTCATGAAAAATTCCGATTGGGTAAGGGGTGAGGATTTGGCCGGAAGAATGGGTGGAAATGAATAAATCGATTCAAGTTCAGGGTATGGATTGCGGGGTATTTGACCGTGGCGTGTGCCGGAGTGGCCGCGTGGTGGTTTGGGTGTAACGGGAGTAAAAAGCGTTTGACGGTGTGTGAATCGCCGGGTTCTGTCGGTCGGGAGTGTTCCGTTTCGTAGAAATCCCGCTAGAATTCGGTGATGAAGGTCTTTACGGGCATAGCGGTTTCCCCGGGGATTGAGACGGGTCCGGTGCTGGTGCTGGGTTCGGAGAACTTCCGAATACCCCGGGTGTATCTCACGCGCGACGCGGTTGACGCCGAGTTGAATCGTTTCCACGAGGCTCTGGATCACGTCTGTGCGGACATTCGCGAGAACGAGCAGTTGGTGACATCGCAGCTGGGAGAGCAGTACGGTGCGATTTTTTCGGCTCATTTGCAGATGGCTGGTGACCCGCGTCTGATCAGGGAGGTTGAGGCGCTGATTCGTGATCAGTGTCGTTCGCCTGAGTTTGCGGTCAGTCGAGTGTTGCGTGGCTATGCCAGTCAACTGCAGAAGATGGGTAATCAGTATTTGTCGGAGCGGGCGCTGGATATTTTTGATCTTGAGAAGCGGCTGTTGGGTAAGCTGCTGGGTGCCAGTCGCGAGGAATTGCGTGACCTTTCGTCTCCGGTGATTCTGCTGGCACATGATCTGACTCCGGGAGAGACGGCCTCGCTGGATACTCGGTTTGTGCTGGGATTTGCCACTGAGGTTGGCGGTCGTACGAGTCACACGGCGATTCTGGCGGGGGCTCTGGAGATTCCTGCGGTTGTGGGTCTGGGGCGGTGTTTGGCGCAGGTCTCGGGTGGTGAAACGGCGATACTGGACGGTGACCGTGGGCAGGTGGTGGTGGATCCGGACTCGGAATCGCTCAATCGTGTGGAGCGTTCACGGGCTCGCAGGCATCTGGTGCGTGAGCGTCTGGGGCGGATCAACAATCTTCCTGCTGAGACTCAGGATGGCCAGCGAATTCAGCTGAGTGGCAACATCGAGTTTCCGGAGGAGGTTAGTGCGTGCATGCAGCGTGGTGCTGACGGGATCGGGCTGTATCGTACGGAGTTTTTGTTTTTGAGTGGTAATCGGGAGCCATCCGAGCAGGACCATTATGAGGCGTATTGTCGTGTGCTGGATGCCTGTGGTGAGAGGCCAGTGGTGATCAGGACACTGGACATTGGTGCTGACAAGGTACCGCAGTTGCTGCAGAGTCAGTTTGAGGAGTCTCCGAATCCCATGCTGGGATTGCGGAGCATCCGTCTGAGTCTTCAGAGTACTCCGATGTTCAAGCGTCAATTGCGGGCGATTCTGCGGGCATCGGTGCGGGGGAATGTGCGGATCATGTTTCCGCTGGTTTCATCGTTGCTGGAGTTTCGTCAGGCGAAGATGATACTGATGGATGTGATGGAGGATCTGGAGGAGGAGGGGGTTCCATTTCAGCGCAACCTGCCGGTGGGGATGATGGTTGAGGTGCCATCGGCGGTGATTCTTGCGGAGGAATTTGCGAGGGAAGTGGACTTCTTTTCGATTGGTACAAATGACCTGATTCAATACACTCTGGCGTGTGATCGTTCAGATCCGACGGTGGCTGGCCTTTACCGGGCTGGAGATCCATCGATTCTGAGGCTCATACGCATGGTGTTGAGGGCCGCGGACCGGCATGGTAAGCCGGTTACGGTCTGTGGTCAGATGAGTTCTGAGCCTCGATTTGTGCCACTGTTGCTGGGCATGGGGCTTCGCAGTCTCAGTGTCACGCCGCAGTCGATACCACTGCTGAAGGAAATTATCAGAAGTCTGCCGATTTCCGAGGCGGAGCGGATTGCTCAGCATGCCTGTCAACTTGATCTGGCCAGGGATGTGGAGCATTATCTGCAGGGGGAACTGTCGAGGTTATGTCCTGATCTTGTCAACGGCAACGATTTCTGAGGCAAGGCATCAGTCTGTTTCCGGAATTGCTGTTGTTTTTTGAAATACAGCGTCAGCGGGAGTTCGGAAGTTTTTCGGGCGTTCAGTTTCTGACTGGGGGTTCGGAGTTTTCGGCATTCGGGTTGACGCAGCGGCGACTGGCGACGTTCGCTTGTCGTGCAGAGAATATCTCTGGTGTCTCGTGAATGCGTGGCACTGAAATGGCGGAGGCACAGCAAAAGTCTGTGTGTTTCCGCGCAGCCTGAAAGAGTGACATGAAGAAGGAAATGCTGATCAATGTGCTCCAGCCGGAGGAAAGCCGGATAGCCATCGTGGAGGATGGAGTGCTGGAGGAATTGTATGTGGAGCGCAGCAGTGCGGAGAACTATGTTGGTAACATTTACAAGGGGCGTGTGGTCAACATTGAGCCCAGCATTCAGGCGGCTTTTGTTGATTTTGGTGTTGGCCGGAACGGTTTTCTGCATGTGAGTGATGTGGAGTATCAGTATTACCGGCATCTTGTGAAGGAGGGTGGAGAGGACGATCGAGAGCAGCGTGAGTTGTCGCGGGGCGGCCCACCGCCGAAGCATCTCAACGAGCGTAATGCCCGCAACAAGCCTCCGATCCAGAAGATTTTCCAGCGTGGCAGCGAGGTGCTGGTGCAGGTGATCAAGGAGGGGATTGGCAACAAAGGGCCGACTCTTTCGACGTACATTTCGATTCCTGGGCGGTATCTGGTGCTGATGCCGGGTCTGCAGCGTGTGGGTGTCAGTCGCAAGATTGACGACGAGAAGACTCGGCGACGTCTGCGTCAGACCATGAAATCGATTCAGCCTCCTGAAGGCCTTGGCTTCATCATCCGCACGGCGGGAATTGATCGGGAGGAGTCTGATCTGAAGCGGGACCTCAGCTATCTGCTGCGGTTGTGGGAGACCATTGTCACTCGTCTGAAGAAGACGCCGTCTCCGGCGGGCATTTACGAAGAAAGTGACATGATCATTCGGACGATCCGGGACATCTATACGAATGAGATTGACACGGTTCTGATTGACGAGGACGGAGCTTTTGAGCGTGCCCGTGAGTTCATGAAGATTGTGATGCCGTCTCATGTGAACCGAATCCAGCGGTATGCAGGAACGGAACCACTGTTCAACAAGTACGGGATTGAGAGTGAGATAGCGAGGATTCATGATCGGCACGTGCCGTTGCCGGGGGGCGGTTCGCTGGTGATTGACCAGACAGAGGCTCTGGTGGCAATTGATGTCAACAGCGGAAGTTTCCGTGCGGACAATGATCCCGAGAAGAGTGCCTATCAGATGAATCTGCGAGCGGCAGAAGCGATTGCCCGTCAGATCCGGCTGCGGGACCTTGGTGGTGTGATTGTGAATGACTTTATTGACATGCGTGACGAGCGTCATCGTCGTGGCGTAGAGCGGGCTTTGCGGGATGCCGTGGAGCGGGATCGGGCTCGGACGCGGGTTCTGAGGATCAGTCCGTTTGGTCTGATCGAGATGACTCGACAGCGGATTCGTCCTTCGCTGAGGCGTTCTGTTTATGAAAACTGTCCATCATGCAACGGTGTGGGGCAGGTCAAGACGGCTGAAAGTCTGTCGATTGAAGTAATGCGGCTGGTGATGTCGGCGGCTGCCCACGAGCAGGTATCCCGCATGCTGATTGAGGTACACGATCGTGTGGGCAACTACCTGAACAATCGCAAGCGAAAGGATCTGATTCGAATTGAGGACGAGAATGAAGTGGAGATTGTGATCGTGACGAAATCAGATGTTTCGTTCGAGCACATGACATTTCGTGCCGAGGATTCTGCGGGTCGCGAGGTCAGTGGCGTCTGACGCGGTGCTGTCATCCCTGTAACTCAAATCGACCGTCGGGCTGTGCCCGGCGGTCGGTTTTGTGTTGTGTGAAGGCAGTGTCAGTTTCCGTTCGGCTGCAACACTCGACGGGCTGTTTCGCGGACTGAATTGTCGCTGTGCTCCCGCAGTGCCTGGACAGCGCTGTGGCTTTGGATTTCTGCGGGCAGGGTGCCGGTTTCGACGGCTTTCAGCAGTATTTGGCAGCGTTCTGGATTGCGGGTCAGTGCTGCAGCAGCGAGCTGCTGATTGTCGGGGGTCATTCCGGCCCAGTGAGCGATCAGGTCGTTGGCAGCCTGTGGGTCGGGAACATCGCCGAGTGCGCTGACGGCGCCCATCTGCAGTTCCGGATGCGTAGTGGGATTCAGCCATGGTCGCAGGTCCTGCAGTGCCTGTGGTGGCGGCAGGAGTGCGAGCATTCGCAGGGCATCATAGCGTGTCCCGGTGGGGACGTTTTCATCGAGGACCATGGTTCTGGCCAGTTGAAGTGCGTGTTGCCAGCGATCGAGCAGTTCGGGGGACTGGAAGCTGCTGTCGGCAAAGATTTCATGTGGCCAGTGACCGTTTTGAGAAACTCCGTTGATCAGTCCACCTCCGATGACCACAGCCTGCCAGTGCTGCAGTTGTTTCTCGGCAGTGGGGAGAGAGTGTTTGAGGGTGGAGTGGATCAGTTTGGCATCGTTGCTTTTTGCGACGGCGATTGAAAGTCTCCAGATCCACGGGATCCTGCGGTATTCTTCGGGGGAGCCGGGGTTGTGGGGAAGTCCTTCGATCATGAGTGGCAGGATGCGATCAGCCTGAGCGAGTGCAACGGGCACGGCGGCAGTTCGATCAGATTCCGTCAGGCTGTCATTCAGCAGCCACGCGGCAAGTCCGCTGGGAGTATCGGGTAGTGGAGTGGCGGCTGCGGTCATTCCGCGGGCAAGCGGGACTCCATCACCTTCCACGAGATGGATTGCGCGGAGATCGGCGAGTGCATTGCGGGGATCTGTTTCGGGGCGGACGATCAATTCGCTGAGACCAGCGGGAATGAGAACGTTGCCCAGTCGCTGCAGTTGGTAGCGGTCCCAACCGCCAGTGGACTGCACGCGTCCTGTGAGTGTGGTGGCAGACGTTTCGATGCGGAACGGGTTGCCGGCGGAATCGGGGTGGCAGGCCCATTCGGCCCAGAGGGTGAATTCTTTTGCGGCCGGAGTCTGTATTTGCCAGCGAAGGTAGTCAGCGGGACCGTGCCAGAATCCGGCATTCTGGAACGGCAGTTCGAAGGCAATTTCATCGCCGTTGATTTCGGCGGCAGCGGCGGTGAGTGCTGTGTTTCCTGAGGCTGCGATGCTGACAATCCGTGGTTGATTTCCGGGGAATGTGCGCGGAGCTTTTCGGAGTGTGCGGAGCCATGCGTGGAGGTGGCTGAGGTCTGCGGGGGTGAGGTTCTGTTCGAGGCCTTCGGGCATCAGTGATTTTCCCGTGCTGCGAATCATCTCGACATCAGATCTGAGGATCAGGCTGGTTCTGCCTTCTGCGGAGAGCAGTGTGAAGCTGTTGTCCGTTTCGTCGCGAATCAGTCCGTTGAGGGTACGTCCGTCATTCAGAAGTATGGTGTAACCCTGATAGCGGGGGTCAACTGCGAGATTGGGGTCAAGAACGGCCTGCAGCAGGGCTTCAGCGGGTCGTGCGCCCCAGGTACTGATGTCGGGGCCAACTTCGTTTCCCGTGTCGCGGATTCTGTGGCAGGCGGAGCAGTGTTTTCGAAAGAGAATTGTGCCGATGGCCGGATCACCCGGCGTATTCAGATTCTCGGAGAATCGTCGGATCAGTTGCGAGCGGTTTTCTGTTGCTGGCAGTTCAAGGAGTGCGACTGCAGTCTGTCGGATTATGTCGCTGTTGTGGCTGAGCAACTGCTGTTTCTGAAGGATGGTTAAATCGCCGGGGTTGAGTTGTTTCTGTCGGAAGGCATCGAGCAGTGCGAGGATCCATTCGTCCCGCTGCAGGAATCCGGCGAGCAGTTTTGAGCGAATCTCCGGGGACATTGAGTCCCATCTGCTGAGGAGTGTTCCGGCAGGTTCTGATCGGCCGCCGGCGAGTAGTTCGTCTGCGGCAGCGAGCTGGAGGGGCAGGGGGCTCTGCGGAGTCAGCATCTGCAGCAGAAACTGTTCGGCGCTGCTGTCGAATGCGGTAGCGATCCCCAGCAGGCGGGCGGCGGCGATCCGATCTTCCGTACTGGCTGAGGAAACTCTGTCAGGGTGATTGATCTGCAGCAGCAGTTGCAGCAGTGTGTTCTGCTGTTTCTCTGGCAGCGTCTGCCTGCGTTGCCTCCAGCCCTGCAATGCGCATGTGGCCTCCATGAGGAGCGAGGCGGAAGGGGTGTGGTGAGCGTTCAGCAGTGCGTCGTTGAGCAGTCGTTCAGCGGCGCTGTCGTGGGTAATGGCGACAGCCTGCAGCAGCAGTTCTCGGGGAATCGTTTTTTCGGCCTGACTGAGGGACTGCAGAACCTGCAGGATATTGTCCGTGTTCAGGGAACTGCGTGCTGCAGTCAGCAGAAAGGCATCGCTTTGGGAATCGCTGAGCAGATCTGCGAGGACAGTTCCGGCATGGCTGGGGGGCAGCATACCGGCAGTGCAGGCAAGCTGCATGCGGACGGCGTCTGTTCGATCGCTGCGAAGTGCGGTTACCGCGTCGGCTGTTGGTGCTGATTCCGGCAACCATTGCTCGCACAGACGGACGGCGTGTCTGCGAACCTGTGGGTGGGGGTCCTGCAGGAGCCGGATTGCAGTTTGTTGATCGAGCTGTCTGAGGCCGGCGAGTGTGCAGGCGGCCTGCAGGCGTACTTCCGGCAATGGTGCCTGCAGCAGTTTGCTGAGTGTCGGGGTGGCGGATGGGTCATTATTCCAGAGAATCAACTGCTGTACGAGGTCACGAACGGTGCCATTGGGGGTATTCATGGCGGCGGCGAGTTGTGGTCCGTGCAACTGACTGAGTTTCGGTACGGTTCGCAGTGAGGAATTCTGCGGTCGTATTCGGTAGAGGCGTCCGCGATCGGCACCGGCACGGGTGTCCAGTTCGGCCAGTGTTGCGGGGGGGATCCAGATGGGGTGTTCAATCACGAAGCGATACATGTCCACAATCCAGATCGCTCCATCAGGACCGGTGCGGGCCTGAACGGGTCGGAACCATGGGTCTGTAGAGGCGAGATATTCCTGTTGAGTTTCCGCTTCCGGACGGTGGCTGCGGAATGTGGACCCCGTCCGGGTCAGGATCTGTCGGTAAATCAGATTATTGACGGGTTCGCAGGTCAGCGCGCTTCCGAGTGTATTTTCGGCTTCGAGTGGATCGCGGCAGATTCCCAATCCGCAGGCTGCAGTGGCCCGTCCGGGGGGGCCGGAGAGTGCAAACAGAGTCTGGCTGGAGACAGGGTAGAGCTGTCCTGGCCGTGGTTCTGCGAGGAGGCTGACGACGGTGCGTTCGGCTGCCAGTCCGGGGTTGCGGCGCAGGTAGTGATCCTGCAGCGGATAATGCAGCAGCGGCTCAGTGTTGTCACAGCCGAACCAGTCGCCGTAATCATTGCGTGCTCGTCCCTGCTGGGTGGATCCGGAAGCCGGCTCAAGCTCACCACTATCGGGGTTGCAGCGGAAGTCTCGCTGTCCAAGTTCGACAACTCGGCCTGTGCGCTGGCAGGTAATGCTGCCACCGAACAGGCCGCAGCTTCCGTAAACCCATCCGTCAAGTCCGTACTCGAGGCTGTTGACTCGCGCCTGGTAGTTATGTGTGGCAAAGCCAGTCCATAATTTTTCGACATCGTCAGCACGACCATCCTGATCACGGTCGCGAGCCAGCAGGATGTCGGGTGCGGCACAGATCAGCAGCCCATCGCGCCACACGGTGACACCGGTGGGCAAGGGCAGCCCTTCGAGGAACACATCAGACCTATCAGGTTTTCCGTCACCGTCAGTATCGGTCAATCGACGGATGGTGCCGGAGATTTCGGGTCCGGGTCCGCCCTGAGGGTAGTCGCGCATTTCTGCGACCCAGATGCAACCGTCGGGTCCGAAGGCGATGGCTACAGGGCTCTGGATGAGTGGTTCTGAGGCGACCAGTTCGGCGGTGAGTCCGGGGGCAGGTTTCAGGGTGTGCAGTGCCTGCAGCGGCTCGAGTGGTGCAGTCCCGCCGGTGCGGGAGTTGTCGTGCTGCTGCGTTCCTGTTGTGAAGCCGGGGCCTGCGAGCAGTTTTCCGGTGGCGACAATGATTTGTTCTTCAAGTCCGGGAGCCCATGGCCCGGGGATATCGTAGTAGACCATTGCTCCACCACCTTCGTAGCCACCTTCCTGAAGCACTCGTTCTGAAGGTACATATCCCGGGCAGGCGTTGGCGTAGGCTGCCACCCACAGGCTGGTGTTCGGCAACTCCCGGCTCAGACGCAGTGAATAGTCAGCAACGACCTCTCCGGGCAGGAAGACCATGGCGAACTGATCATCGAAGCGAAGTGTCTGGATGGGAACCGAGATTTCGGAGGCGAGTGTCTGTCCGGCATTGAGTCTCTGGAGCTGAACCCGGGCGTGATAACCGATGGCATTGTCAGCAGCAGCCCTTTTTTCCCATTCGCTGCGGTCAGGCAGGGGGGCGAGCGGCAGAGTAATTCGCTGGAGTGCCGAAGTGCATTCCGCGGGCAGCGGTTGCAGCCCTTTTTGAATTGTATTGTGAACGGCCTGAGCCAGTTCCAGACCCAGACTGTCTGCCACATCAGCCCGATCACCGAGCACACCACCGCGAGGGTTGGAATCGGCTCCGCAGCCGATGGCGATGAGTGGCTGGCAGGATGGGTACATCCGCTGCAGGTGTTCGGCCGCGTATCCCGCCCAGTCGCCGCTGATCAGATTGTCACTCAGGGTGACGCAGTGGCAGGCGTACGAGATCAGAACCGCCTGCAGGGTGCCGTCCGGAGAGTGCACAGCAAGAATTGGCAGGCGGTGATCCACCGGGCCGCGGGGTGTTCTGCGATTTTCGGCGAAGGCAGCCGACCCCGTTCCCCACGACAGACGAGCCGGACGCTGACTGTGAAATGCGCTGACTGCAGCTTCGACGAGCCGGTCTTCGAGGAAGGCTGTGTATGAGACGATACGGGACCACTGGTCATTTGGTATGGCGGCTCCGAACAGGGTGTTTGCGCAGCCGACAATCATCGGGGCACTGTGTGTGTGGGTGGCGCAGAGTGCAAGGTTTTCGCGTTTGATTCCGATCTGCCGGTGGATTCTCTGCCAGACGCGTGCGGCCAGATCGTCGGGAATTCCGAGAGTGTCAACGGTAAGGATGATGGTGGTGTTTTCGGGAGTGTTTCCGAAGGCGAGAGCACGTGCGAACAGTCTCTGTCGGATCCCCTCGGATTCCAGCTTCCGTCCTCCAAATCCATTTAATCGAACTGGTTCTGTGGGTGTGATGTCGACTGCAGCGTTTCCGGCGACGCCTTTGGTGGAGATTTCTGCGGCACTGCAGCAGTACGGGATGAGGAGTGCCAGCAGGGTCAAGGGGCTGTTTATTTTCACGTGGAGCTCCAGTGCGGATTTCGGATCCGGTTCTGCGGTTGCGGATCCGGACGTTTTCCGCGAAAGAGGCGGGAGTTGCAACTCCGGACTGCGGGTGACAGTGTGGTAAGCTGAAATTGCAGCAGGCCGAGTCTCTTCATTGGAGCTTAAGGCAGCGTTTGTACAATTGTGCTGAACGATCAGGTGTGTGCGCGGGGTGTATTTGAACGGCGAGGGGCGAAGTCAATGAGAGCGACCAGATGTCTTCGATTGATGCTGTTTGGTGCCGTCATCATCTGTGGTTGGGCAGTCAGGCTGCAGTCTGATCTTAAAGCTCAGGAATGGGCTCGTTTTCGTGGCGAGAATGGGAGTGGTCTGAGTGCGGCTGAGGGTTTGCCGATACGCTGGAGCGAGTCGGAGGGGCTTGCCTGGAAGCTGGATCTTCCGGGCGAGGGGTCATCGAGTCCGGTCATTTGGGAAGATCGAATCTTTGTGACCTGCAGCGAAGCTCCGGCTGCAAGGGGTGGTTTTCCACGTCGCAGTCTGCTGTGTGTGGACGCTTTGAGGGGCAGTCTGCTGTGGTCGATGGAAGCTCCGGAGCCGAGTCGTGAGGATCCAGCCCAGGGTTACCTGATGGAGCATGGCTATGCCAGCAATTCGGCGGCGACGGACGGCCGAGCCGTGTATGCGTTTTTCGGGAAGTCGGGAGTGGTGGCATGCGACATGGATGGTCGGAAGCTGTGGCAGGTCAGCGTGGGTTCGGAATCGTCGAATCGCCAGTGGGGTTCGGCTGCGAGTGTGACCCTGTTTGAGGAACTGGTGATCATCAATGCAGCGGAGGAGGGGCGGGCGGTTCTGGCGCTGCACCGGGATGACGGCAGAGTAGTCTGGAAGGCGGAGGCTGCGGCACTGGAGCTGGCCTACGGGACACCAGCGCAGCTGAAGTATGCGGACGGTCGCACGGAGCTGATTCTGGCTGTGCCGGGAGAGGTTTGGGGGCTGAACGCACGTACCGGGAAGCTGGCGTGGTTCGCGGAGACGCAGTTGACCGGGAATGTGTGTCCCTGTCCCGTGGTCGCGGGTTCAGACATTTTTCTGTTCGGTGGCTTTCGATCTTCCGGAAGTTACTGCCTGCGATCGGGTGGAAAGGGGGACGTGACGCAGACTCATGTGCGGTGGCAGACGCGATCCAGTTCATACGTGGCTACTCCAGTGCATTTCAAGGGGCGTCTGTACTGGGCTGACGACCAGGGCATAGCCTGGTGTCTGAAGGCGGAGACCGGTGAAACGGTCTATCGTGAGCGGATACCGGAACTTCGGACCGGAGGGCGACCGATTTATGCGTCACCGATCGTTGCCGGAGGCAGGATTTATATTCCGACGAGACGAGACGGCACGCTGGTTATTCCGGCGGAAGACAGTTTTTCGGTGCTGGCGATGAATCGTATTGCCGGTGACGAAAGTGATTTCAATGCGACACCGGCAGTGCATGGCAGGCGTTTGATTCTGCGATCGAATCGGGCGATTTATGCCGTTGGTGATTGAGGTCAGCACCTGTCTCCCAACCGTACTGAAAGAGCGTCATTTCCCTGCGAAATCGGCGTTCAATGATCATGCGATCTTCGCTGCTCAACAGTTCCGAGTAGTGTTGTTCTGCAGGTCGCAGTCCCCCTTTTGCGTTTGGCAGCAGCAGTGGTTCCGGCAGCCCCAGTTGCACTCTGACTGATTCCAGTTCAGTTTCGAGGTTTTCGTAGCGGAGTACTCGGTCCACAAGCCATTGTCCGTCGCTGGCCGTGTAGATTTGAATGCCGCGTCTGGTGAGCAGTTCGATTTGCGGCGACTGCAGGAACTGGCTGATTGGGGGGCGCGGTCCTTTTCGGCAGCACCAGTAGTACAGTGAAACGGCCCGCTCAAAGGGGTTGCGTTCCACGCAGAAGCGGAAGTAGGTGTGCCAGATCTTCTCTCCAACGAGGGCCTGTACCTCTGTTGCCGGCATGTGATTGTAGAAGACCGGTTTGCTGAAGGTCCGTCGCAATCGGCTGAACCAGTGTTTTGTGGATTCGGGCGGTAGTTGATAATTCTGTGGTCCGATTCCACCGAGTTTTTTTCTCAGGGACTCATCATCAGCCGCCACTGGGGTAATGATATCATCGGGTCCGAGAAATCTGGAGAGTGCCAGTTCGATGCTGGTGCCTGCAGTCTTGGCGGTTTTCAGGAAGATGAATCGATAGCGGTGCGAAACGATCACGGATGCTGTCCTTGTCAGTTTCAGGCTGCGGAATTCTGTTGCGGCGTTTCGCTGTACCCCATTTCATCGAGTATTTCGGGGAGATTCGGAAGTTCTCTGGAAATCTGCATCATTCGCTGTTCGTGCTCCTGCAATTTCCATGCGTTGATGCGTGTGGTTTCCGTCTGTCGCAGTCCGTTGAGGGCCCGCAGGTCAAAGTTCGGGGGCACTCGCGACAGAAAATCGCTGAAGCAGCAGTCTGCATCGAGACTGGCGAAGCTGTTTATGAGTTGTTGTACTGCGGCGGGGCTGGAGGTGAGGGCTTCGTAGCTGACTGACAGGACATCGCTGCGTTGGAGGGACCATTTCCAATGCTGATGGAAATGTTGCCAGTCGGAGCATTTGAGGTAGTAATTCTGTGGTGACGAGAAGTGTCGGGATGTGAGTACAGCTCGCGGGTCGCGATGCATCAGGATGAACAGTGCCTGGGTGCCATTGGATCGATGCCAATCGGCGATTTCAGGTATCAGGAAGATGTCTTTGGGTCTTTTGGTAAGTATGACGGCGTGGGACCGTCTGGCGACTGCAGCGGCCTCAAGAGCGCGTCGTTCCCGGCCGAATGTACCGAGATTTCGGGTGCATGATTCGAGAAGGAGTTGCAGGAGTGTTGTGCCGCTTCTGGGGAAGCCACAGACCACAATGTGCCGCCTGAGTGGTACGCCGGGCAGCCAGCCGCGATCTTTGCTGCGTGCAATGTATCTGAGTGCGGGCAGCAGCAGTGTTTTCGGGAACTGAAACGTAGGCTGGCGTTTAGCGAGGCTTTCCGGTGGAAAGTGCGGGCGGTGGGTAACTGGTGCGGCGGTTCCCTGATCAAGTTTCATACCGGGACTCCCGCGAGGGCCCGTCTGTAATCAGCAGACTGCGGGAGTATTTCGGGTAACTGTGGCAGCATTTGATCGATGAAGGCGGCGCAGCGATCGCTTTCAGACACGGGTGCCTGAGTTGGCAGTGACGGTGAAACTTGCTTGTCCGATTGTTCAAGGAATCTTCCGGTGCGGACCAGCCTGCTGAGTTCGCGGGAAATTCGGCAGGATTTACTGAGCGGCATTCGAATCAGGCTGACAGCGGCGCCGGAACTCAGGGATTCGGTGATCATGGACATGCTGTCGCAGGTGACGGCGATTCGTCCGGCGGTATTCATCAGTGTGAGGAGTTCCGACGCGGGCAGGGTTCCGGCTGAAATGGTGGCAGTTGCCGGGTGACTATACAGGTGTTGAAGGAAGTCCGGGGGCGTTCTTCTGGAAATGGCGACGGTCCATGTAACCGGTGTCTGCGTGATTAGCCTGTGGGCCTGAACTGCGACAGTCTGACTGTCCCAGTCGAAGTGCCGTGAGTGGCCCCCGATCAGCATTAATCCGGTGCGGGGGCAGAGTCGGTCAGAGGGTCGCACACGATGGAGGACTCCCTGTGTCCGGAGGACTCCGGCATGAGTGATCCAGACTGAGTCGTGGTGGGGAATAAGGCAGGCATCGAAGAAGTGGCAGGGGAGTGTAGGTTTCATCAGCACGACCGCTTTTCCACCGAAGCGGCGTCGAGCAAGGAGCATTGGTATATGCGTGCGGTGTCCAGCGCCAATGAGCAGATGAGGTGTCGGCAGCAAGTGGCAGCCGTGATTTGTGCTGACGGCGGATTGGCTCAGGCTGATTGGTGCGGCGTTGACTGAGATGTCATAAAACCTGCAGTTTCGTCGACGAGCAATGGCTTCTGAGAGAGCCAGCACCTGGTTTTCGTGGCCGGTGCGTCCATCCAGAAACCGCCAGACAACAGCAGTGTCGGATGCCGACATGGTTTCGGTTCCGGAGATTGCAGAGGTATGGGAGTGCGTCCTGCGGGCGTTTCAGGCGGCGCGTGAATGAAGGATTTCCGGTTGCAGCATTTGCAGTGTTGCCGGTGCGTTCTGCTGCAGTTCACTGAGAGTTCCGAGGGCTCTGATCTGTCCCTGGTCGAGCACAGCAATGCGATCGACGAGATCAAGGAAGGCACTGCTGAGAGAGTGGGTGATGATGAACACGGTGCGACCGACGGCGAAATCCTTCAGGACGGTATGAATCACATCTTCGCTGTGCGAATCGACGGCGGAAGTTGCTTCGTCGAGGATCAGAATCGAGGGGTTTCGGACAATCGCGCGAGCGAGTGCGATTCGCTGTCGCTGGCCACCTGAGAGTTTTCCACCTTTTTCACCGACGACAGTCTGGTAACCGTCGGGCAGTTGCTGAATGAAAACGGATGCCTGGGCTTTTTCAGCAGCCTGCTGGATCATTTCGGCTGTGGCATTTGGATTCCCGTAGCGGATGTTCTCGTAGATGGTGTCGTTGAAAAGGAAAGTTTCCTGAGTAACGAGGCCAATCTGGCCGCGCAGGTCTGCCGTGCGAAATTCCCGGATATCCACGCCGTCTATAAGTATCTGTCCCTCGTCCGGATCCATGAAGCGGGGCAGGAGGCTGAGCAGAGTGGATTTTCCGGATCCATTGCCACCTACGACAGCAATCACTTCTCCGAATCGGACGTCGAGGCTGACATTTTTCAGGGCCAGTGGCCGAGCGGAGCCTTCCATTTCCGGGGTATCGTAGCGGAAGCTGATATTTCGGAAGGTGATCAGCGAGTTGTGTGGGATGAGCATTCGTGGCGAGGCTGGCTCGGGGACGATCGTTCGCCGATCGATGAGTCCGAAGACTCGCTCACAGCCGGCCATTCCGCGTTTGATCTGTTCGAACACACTGGACAGTTTTCTGACCGGGTCGAGCGTGCCTGCGAGGAGGGCGTAGAGTGTCGCCAGTTCGGCGATGCTCATAGGTTCAGCAGCGAGCTGAATTCCGAGGATTGTGTCGGTTTCGCGGAGCACAAGATAGGCTCCGGGTGCCAGTGCAGCGAAGACTCCCAGTACTCCCATGGTCTCAGAGATAGGTCGTGAAAGTGCTCCCAGCATCACGATCTTCATCGATCCGGCGTAGTACTCGCGGTTGGCCTTCAGAAACTGTCTGCGGTGTTTACGGAATCCGGAGAAGGCGATTACGATTCGTGCGGCCCCGAAGGTTTCAGAGATGCATTCGTAGATCCTGGCCATGCTTTCCATGGTGCGATGCGAGGCTCGGCGGAGGCGTTTTCCGAAGAAACTGAAAACCAGTCCAAGAAGCGGGACCATGGTGATTGACAGCAGGGCCAGTCGCCAGTTGACAAAGAAAGCCAGCACAGTGCAGGCACCCGCTTTCAGTGGCTCACGCACGAGTGTGACTCCGAAGACGCGGATGGCCTGAGTCATCTGTTCGATATCGTTGGTCATTCCGGACATCAGCGATGAGGTGCCGATGCGGCTTAAAGACTGGACATCAAGTCGCAGGGCTGCTCGGAAGCAGTCCTGTCGGATGGCGTTCACCGTGAGCTGGACGATACTGCCGACGAGGAGTTCCTGGAAATAGATGAACAGGCCTTTGATCACTGTGGCGAGCAGGAGGACGCCGAGGATGACAGCCATGGTGTCAAAACGATCCTGTGGCACCCAGGGCAGCACCGAGTTGCGGATGCGGGTCAGCAGCAGTACATGTCGGGATTCTTCACCCATCAGGTACTGTAGTCTGGCGCGGCGTTTCACATCGGCTTCGGGAACCTGTTCGAGTGAATCTGAGAGTTGGGCGATGGTTGTCTGGCGAGTGGCAATTTCCGTGTCTACGAATTCGTGCAGGCTGTCATTCTGAAACAGCACTTTGACGACGGGGAAGGCAATTGACAGATTCAGGGCCCAGAAGGCGGAAACGATGAGGGCGCAGACGACGGAGAGCACGACAAGCTTCCGATATCTGAGCACGTAGAGCGAAATTCGTAGGAAATTCTGCATCGATCCGTCCGTGGTCGACAATAGCGCGAGACAAGCCGCATTTCTATGCGGGATCAGCTTTGGGGGTCAAGTCCAAAGCTGCGGCCGCAGACTTCAGGAATGAGGCTGATTTCGGGAGTTTTCCCGGTTGTCGGTGGTGTTGTCCGAGCTGCGGATTATTGTTCGGGCGAGCGCAGCGCCGGCAACAGCCCCGAGCAGATGCCCGTCCCACGGCACGTGCGAGCCGGCTGTCGGGAATAGTCCCCAGAACAGTGGTCCGAAGAGAACGGGAACGAGCACAGCGGCGGCGATGGCCAGCATGCGGCGTTCAAGAAATGCGGCTGTGATGAGCCATGCGGCTGTGGCGTAGATGAGGGTGCTGGCACCCGTGTACTTTTCACTGATACCGAGTGACCAGACGAGGAGTCCACTGAAGAGCCAGAGTGCAGCGAGAATGCGGGGCCAGTGCTTTTGTGTGGTCTGCAGCATCAGCAGGAGCACGGTGAGTGGGATCGTATTTCCGAGCAGATGATTCAGGTCCTCATGTATCAGGGGCATCGTGGCAACGCCGATGAGGCCGGAAAAAGTGCGTGGCTGGAGTGTGAGGAACATGATGTCAACCAGCTTGCTGGCGGACCATGCCACCCACAGGAGTCCTGTGAATGCCAGCACACGCCACAGGTCCTTCCAGAGTTTTCGGATCATGGCCAGTTCCTATAGTGTTTCCAGCAGCATCAGCAGCAGCCGGATCTGTGAGTCGTTGAGAGGACTGGTTGGATCATGGTGTCCGGATCTGAGGACGTCTTCGAGTGAAGATGCGCGACCATCATGAAACCAGGGACCGCGCTGGCTGACACCGGCGAGTCCCGGGGGATTGAATTCGGTTTCTCCCTGTTCATCGTGGATTCCGACGTCGAAGACAGTGGCACTGGTGAGGGCTGTGCCGGCATGGCAGTTGCTGCAGCCTGAGTTTTTGAAAACCAGTCTGGCCTGCAACAGAGTTTGCGGATCCGGCAATTGTCTGCGAGCAGCAGCGAGTCCTGGCGCCGGCTGGAGTGTGCGGAGCCAGGCTGCGATTGGCTCAATCGGCAACTGTTCGGTGGAAAGCTGTGACTGCATTGAAATGAGCAGTGATGTGTGCACCTGTTCTTCAAGCTGTTTTTTGCTGCCATTCCATGCCCAGGGGCCGGTGGTGGCGACTCCCAGCAGTGAGCTCACCTTTTTGGGTGCTCCGCGATCTTCGTCACCGAAAGTATCCGCCAGCATTCCGTTGGTGTGTCCATCTGTATGGCAGGAATGGCAGCTGTACCAGCCGTCGAGTGAGATGCGGGCATCGTAGAAAGCCTGCTCGCCGATTTCCTCCTGTGTAAGTGGTCGGATGGGAGCCAGTGCCACGGTTGTTCGGACAGCAGCGGAGTCGGGCTGGAGAGAAATGACTGTAACTGAATCTTCGAAGCGGTTGACAACAAACGCGAGTTTCTGATCGGCAGAGAGGCAGATGGATTCCGGTCTTTTGCCGGCGTGGATGCGTTCGAAGGGCAGATGACTGGCCGTGCGAAAAGCCACCTGGCCGGTTCCTGAAAGTACCAGTACTGTTGCGTCGGTGTTAGTAACGGCAATAGTTCCCGGGTCGCCGGATCCGATGGAGGGCGTACCGAGGGGATACGTGGAGCGTCCGGTACCTGATGTTTGAGCGTAGGCGGGTGCGGATGCAACGGCGTCCGGATTCACTGTGTAGTTGCCACCCTGCTGAAACTCATGGCGTTCTGCACTGCTTTTTATGAAAGAAGCCTGTGGGGCAGCTGAGAACAGGTCCTGCAGCGGAATTGAATGCAGTCCATTCTGCATCAGCACACCCCAGAAGACTCGTTCATAGGTGGTGAAGGTGCTGGAATCGAGAGTCTGGCAGGAGACAAGCAGTGAATTCGTGCGTGCGTTGACAGCGAGTCCGCGAATGTTGTGTCCGTGTACGGAGAAGTTCTTCAGGATATTTCCACTGGTGGCATCAACGGCTGCGAGTTGTCCGCCGAAGCTGTCAGCGACGATCACTGTACAGCAGTCACTGAACAGGACTCGGCGTGGGGAGAAGGGTAACGGGACTTCAGCCTGCAGGTGGGGTATTCCAGCGGAATCAAGAGCGAGCAGGGATATGGATGCTGACCAGAGCGAGGAGACAGCGACCATTCCTCCGTCACTGCTGACGGCGAGATCCACAGGAGACATGGGCAGTGGATGCTGGCTGAGCAGTTTCAGTTCGCGGGCTGCGGGATCAGGTTTCAGGACCAGGAGCCTGCCGGCGGAGTCGTCGAGTGCCAGGAGGAGGCGTCCTGTGGATTCGACAGCACTGAGCGAATCGGCGACTTTCCATTCGCTGACGACATTCAGTCCGGATTGGTCAACAGCGGTGATGGACCCACTGCGGGAATTGGCTGTGAAGACAACATTATCATGTACTGCGGCATCAATCGGCATGCGCAGTCCGGGTGCTGAGGGATCAAGTGTCGGAAGTGCAGTTTGCTGATCTGTTGCCGGGCAGACGGGTGCCGTGATCACTGATGCGATGGCTGCGATGAGCGTGGTGATCACGTGTAAATGAGGAGTGCGAAATCGGAGGAGTTCTGCTGGCGAGGGTTTCATGAGAACATTCACGAATGACACTGGGGGTGGTTGGGGAAGAAGCCGCGCGGGGGCTGCATGATAACGCGCGTGTTTTCCGGGGTTTGAAAATTTTCACGGATTTTTCCGGAATGCAGATTAAAAAGAGGTCACCGTGGTGTGTTGAATCCGGGGAGTGTGGTGGGTCTGGTCGTGAGTCGGTGCTGAGGTTGCACTGGCCTGTTCAGGATTGTGCAGGGAGCCGATTGCAATGGTGGAAATGCAGCGGGTGCTTCAGTCGAATCTGTCCGATGTGTTGCTGCGAATCAATGCCGCCTGTGGAAGGGTGGGTCGAGAGCGAAGCGAAGTCAGGCTGATCGCAGTTACGAAATATGCTGACTGGGAGTGGGTGCGGATTCTGGCAGGTCTGCATCCTGTTTTTGGTGAGAATCGTCCACAGCAGTTGGCGGAACGTTGTCAGCAGCTGCCAGCAGTGGAATGGCATCTGATTGGTCATTTGCAGCGGAACAAAGTGCCATTGGCGCTGCGGCACGCTGCCCTGATCCACTCCGTGGATTCACTGCGACTGCTGCAGTCGATTGCTGCCGGCGCGGTTCCGGGCAGGCGTCCCGCGGTATTGCTGCAGGTGAACGTATCGCGGGAAGATTCGAAAACGGGCTTTGGTGCCGATGAACTGCCTCGTGTCTGGGATTCGGTTCTGGAGTATGCAGAGCAGGTCGAGATTCGTGGCCTGATGACAATGGCTGCAGAGAGTTCTGATCCGGAGGAGGCGCGGCCTGTTTTTGCAGAGCTGCGGCATTTGCGGAACCTGTTGAGCCAGTTGCCGGCGACGCGGCAGCGGGGGATCCGGTTGTCGGAGTTGTCGATGGGCATGAGCGGAGATTTTGAGCAGGCTGTCGAGGAGGGGGCGACACTGCTGCGAATCGGGAGTCTGCTGTTTCATGGTTTGAAGGCGGACAGTGGCTGAGGCAGAGGGGCAGAGCAGCCGAAAGTGTGGGGTGCCTGTGCGGCAGCAATTGCCGATGAGGCAGCGGAGGGACCGTTGTTTCCGTTTGTAACGAAGGATCCGTGAATTCGTTTTCGGGGGAATGATCGGAGAATGCCGAAGACCTCCACGGGGCGATGTGCGCCGGGGGGGCCTGTGCGCAGGGCGGCTGGCGTCGATCCGCAGGGTGTGTGGAGCAGCAGCAGCGGAGCAATAATGAACCGACATTCTTTGCGCTGGAAGTGCCTGTATCGGGTCATGCTCGCAGTTGCGTTGTGTGCCGCACCCGTTGGTGCGGATGACGAATGGCTGCCTGCATCCATCGTGCCAGAGGAGCTGGCAGTGTCAGAGTCCGGGGACAGTGCGGCCGCGGACCAGATGTCCGACCTCGAGTTCAATCGGCGTCTTCCCGAGCCGGAGCAGTTTTTCAATCATTCGGGTGATGAGGGCTGTGCGGATGACTGCGGGGATTTGCCGATCCCGAAGGGCAAAAAGGGATGCTGGCAGGGGGGTACATTGATCAGCAGTTACCTGCATGACGACTCCTCATCCGGACTGGCAATTGGTTCGCTGGATGCGTCGACAACATTCGGAGTGCCTCTTGGAAGTTTTGAGAATATTCTGCTGATAACGCCATTTTTTCGCGCGGATTTCCTGACTTCCAGTGCGATGTTTGATCTGCCCTCCGAGGTTTATGAAACGGGTGTGCGGGGCTTCTGGCGAAGGACTCTGACCGATCGTCTGAGTACGATGGCAATTGTTACCCCGGGTGTGCGAACGGACTTCAGAAACAGTGACGGAGCAGTGCGACTGTTTGGTTTGGGTCTTTTGACGTGGCAGGCCGTTCCGGAAAAGTTGTCGCTGTCCGGTGGGGCGGTGTACACGGGGCGAGATGACTTCCCGATATTGCCTGCGGCGGGGTTGCTGTGGACTCCGAGTCGTGAGTGGAGAATTGACGTGCAGTTTCCGTCTCCGCGGATTTCAAGGCGTTTGATGAAGGATGGTCAGAACAGCGAGTTGTGGGGTTATCTTTCCGGAGTCTTTGGTGGCAACACGTGGGCGGTGCAGCGAGCCTCGGGAATGTCTGATCAGCTGACGATCCGGGACTTGCGACTGATGCTGGGTCTGGAGCAGCTGCTGCCTGAAAATCAATCGGCCTTCATGGAATGTGGCCTAGTATTTGACCGCTCATTTTCATGGGAAAGCGGTGCAGACGAAACTTCGCTGGACAGCACGTGGTTGGTGCGCGCGGGGGTCAGTTTCTGATGGCCTGCGGGGCGTCTGAATCGAGGTTTGATGGGGCAGTTTCCGGAACGCTGAACGGTTCAGGATGGGTCGGGTTGAGTGTCGTGGACTGAATCATGCTGCGGGATGCGACAACGGTGGTCAGATTCTGAGTGCCGGTGGATGATCCCGTGCCCGAGATCACAGCCAGAACCATCAGGAAAAGGCCGATTCCGATCGGGATGATGGCGGTCAGCTCGAGGTGTCTGCGGAATGAGATACTGATGGAATCGGTGGTGGTTCTGTGCAGTCGGATAGTGCGTCTCCCGGACTCATGGTTTTCGCGGTGCATGAACGTGGTGACGGAGTTTCCGAGGGAGTCGGCGAGCTGTTCAGTGGTCAGCGGATTCTGATCAGGATTTCGTGAGTTGGTTTTTGCGAGGAGACTGAGTCCTGAGCGAAGATCCTGCTTCAGGAGTAACTGCTGTTGTTCGGCTGTAAGCACTGGGCTGTCACTGATGACGGATGGCATTTCGCGGAGTGGCGAGATGATCCAGAGGTGCTGTCGCAACTGGCTGTTTCTAACGTACGGGCAAGCCAGTCTCAGCCCGGACTGTCGGTTCTGGTCAGCGGTCAGTCTTGCGAGCCAGCGCAGTGTAAAGCGGGCGAGATTTGTGCCTGAGGACAGCAGAAGGCGTCTTCGTCCGGGAGCTTCCCACGTGGCGTAGACATTCTTTGGCAGTTCAGTTACGGCGACGGTGTCGGGTACTTCAACGATACATGTGAAGGGTGAGACGCGACTGAAGACGAGAAATTCGGTTTCAGCGGCCGGTGACTGTCCTGGTTGCGCCGATACGACGGTTGCTGAAACAGCCACGAGGCTGTTGCCGGGACCGGAATCCGCTTCGTTCGCTGCGGGGGGAATTGGAAGTCGGATGTTCATATTTCTGATGAACTGATCTGCGGGCAGTCGTTGAGCGTATTCCAGTTCACGAGCGCCTGAGACCGCCATCTGCAGTCGACCGGCATCGAGCGTCCAGTCAGGCATGCGTGATTCCGGTGACTGCTGCGCGGGTGGCTGTTCAGCGATGAACAGTTCGGACCAGGTGATGCGTTCGGAGATCGTGGGCCACGGAACGCTGGCAGGTTCATTGCCGGGGGCCGATTTTCGTTCCGGGAGGGGCAGGCTCCAGATCACCGTGAAGTCGGATTGTCCGAAGAGGGATCTGATGGCAGAGCCATCGACGAAGAATCTCTGGCCCTGTCGCTGCAGTGCGTACTTTTCACGGTTGGAGAGAACGGCTGGCTCACTGACAAACACGGTGTTTTCTGGGAAATTCATTTCGAGCGGTCCGAGTGCAACTGACCACTGTGTGAGCCGCACGGCGAACTGGAGTCGATCGGCAAGCCACCATGCGGCGATTGCTCCCTGCGGATCCACGGGATTCAGTCTGGTAAGTCTGATGGGGCGAGTTTCACCGACGACCGTGAGCCTGAGTGAAGTGCCCCGCTGGAGGACATCACCTGGCATGATTGGAGGGTCGGAGACGGCGTCACCGGTATCAGCGAAGACGAGCCCTGTACCGGACTGATCAGTCAATACCAGAGAGGATTCAAGAATCTGGGATTTTTCAAGTGTTGGGCTGCTGATACGCAGATCGGCATCATCGGGCAGGATTTCCCGGGTTCCCTGCAGTGTGATGGCGTGCAGCCCGGTTGTACCTTCGCGGAGCAGAATGATGACCTGATTTCCGCGACGGTGCCATGAGGCGAGTCGATTAGCTTCACCGGCTGTGACTTCCACGTTCTGTACAATGATTTTTTCGGGAATGGTGATACGGTGTCGAAAGACGGCGAGGGCAGAAGTTTCGACGTCCATGCGGCAGGTCCAGTTCAGATACTGTTCGGTGAACGTGCATTCCTGCGAAATGCGGACTTCGTTGGTTGCTGTGCGGTCAGGAGCGGTGATCTGCAGACTGGCGGAATTCTGTGAAATCCGGAAGATCAGATCGGACCGTCTGAGCCATGGGCCCCAGCGTGGTGAGACGTCTGTAAAGCTGAGTGGTGTGGCCAGACTTCTGTCGGGTGTGATGGGTGCAAAGATGGGGTTTGCCCGCAGAGCAAGAATCCCGTCGGTTGTGGGAGTACAGTCGGCGAACTGATTCAACTGATGAACGGGAATCAACTGTTGCTGGAGCGGCAGGGGCCGTGTGGATCTGAGCTGCAGGTGCAGTATGAAGTCCGCTGGAACAACACCAGGAAGAGCGATGACAGCGGATTGATTTTCAGTGGACCACAGCAGTTCCGGGTTCTGGAAGCCGGCAGCTGCGGCAGCGGAGAGCAGTCGGAATCCGTCGGGTATGCGATAGCGTATGACTGTGCTGAGGGGGTTCCATTGTTCGAATCGGCAGTAGCAGTTGAGACTCTGCAGTCCGGTGGTGTTTTCAGCAACAGTCATGACTTCGACGCGAGCGGGATTTGCGCGGCTGCGGTCGAGCTCGGTCTGCAGCAGTCGCACATCGACAGAGTCTCCACCGGCCAGTCCATTGAAGGCGACTGAACCGTCGGCGGGTTTCCACTGGATGAAGCCGTCAGCGGACTGCAGTCGGGCGTCAGAGAACAGGCCTTCAGTGGCGACGATTTCAATTTCGGATTGCGGGCTGGGCGGAGCCGGAATGCGGAATTGCAGACCTGAGGGCTGGCGGAGCGTGGGGGGGCGAAGTCGGCAGACGACGACGTGTTCGGAGAATGCTGCGACTTCGTCTGCGGGTACAGATCTGCCATTCTGATTGGCGGAGGCTATTGGGAGTTCGGGAACGGATATGGAGGCGGGGATGGGAATGGAGAGTTGACCTGGAAGCTGTGGGTCCGGGAAGACAAGTTGTCCATCGACTTCACATGAAACCAACTGGGTTCCGTGGGTGGGGAGAGTGAGAGAGCGTGGCTGATCGCTGCTGGGTACAGACACGACAAGCTGGAGTCTGAGTTCGACGGAATCCGGTGCACTGGCAGTGACGATGGCTTTGAGAGAGCGTACGACAGCGCCTGATTTTTCAGGCAGCAACTGTTCCAGTTGTCGGAGTTGCTGGAGATAACTGCGTCGAACAAAGGCAATTCCTGCTGTTTCGGGTGTTTGTGGGGGTGTCAGTATGTCAGGGGGCGGTGCGTTTTCAGTCTGTGGGCTGCGGGATTCCTGAGTGGTTTCCTGGGCCATCGCGGATTGTGCCGTGAGGGTAACGAGCAAACCGAGGCCATGGAGTATCGCGAAGTTTCGGAAGCTGCGCAGGTACCTCAGCAGGCTGCGAATTGACAGCATCAGCAACAGGGCTCCGGCACTTCCCCAGAATGCTCCCTGCAATGCGGCGTGAACCACGGGTGTGAATTCAAAGAGGCCAGCGAGTGAGAGCAGTATGACGGGGAGGGCTGCCGCCTGAGGATTTCGCAGCAACAGAGTTGAGCAGGAGAGGCAGATGCCGAAGAAGACGACGCCCATCCCGGCAGCGACGATCCGGCGTCGCTGCTTCTGAGTGACTTCCAGTGACATGGGATTGCCGTCCGTATCGGGCTGAACAAACCATGCGCGGGTCCAGCCTCGGGTTCTTGAAAGTTCCCAGTACAGCTGGAACAGTGTTGTTTCTGCATGTGGTCCGGAAGTCAATCCGGCGGAGTCTGCTGAGGTTATGGTGTTTTCCGGAGTGTTTCTGAGGAGGAGTTTTTCGAGTTGCGGTGCGGTGGAGGAATCTGCCACACGGAATTCACTGGGGGGCAGTTCTGGTTCAAGTTCAGGAGCGATCAGCAGGTGGTGCACAAACTGTACTCCATTGCCATTGATGGAACGCAGTCCTGATAAAGTCAGTCGACTGCGAATATTTTCCAGTGGAGTGTATTCAGGAACCCATGTCAGGACGACGCGGCAGCGATCAGCGGCAGCGGGCAGCGGGATTCGCAGTCCCGAGGGGCCCTGTTCAGCAGCGATGCGTCGTCCTTCGACAAGAATGTGAGGGTTTGTCCGGGCGGTGTCGAAGAGAAGCTGATTTTCAATTACGGGGCCGGTAACATCGATGACAGCAAGCATACGATGTTCGACCTGCCCATTGCGTTCGCGAATCAGGTGATAGCAGGCGGCATCCGCTGACTGAATCGGGTTTCTGACTTCAGGGCTGGATCTTCGGATGAGTATTGTCTGTGGTTCGATGGGCAGGATCCATGACGCCAGTTGTGCATTTTCTGAGCCGGCTGTGGATTCCTGCAGTCCCGTAACACTGAGGATCTTGAGATCTGAGGGAGGCAGAGTGATAACAGCGCTGGTGGTTTCGGCATCGGGAAGAAAGGGAACTGCAGCGGAGAATTCTTCGGTGACGGCGCGTCGGATGGTGCCACTGATGATTACAGTTGTGTTATTGCCTGTCTGTGGCAGCTGGAAGGCGGCATCGCGCCAGGAGTTTTCGGTTCCCGGAGCGGGGCGCCAGGCGGGATTCACAGTCTGCCCATTGACTGTCCAGCTGATTTCTTCAGCGAATTCAGCGCCCACTCGGAGGGTGATGCTGGACTGTGATTGCGGGGGTGAGCATTCGATCTGCAGGTTCTCGACGACGACACCGTCTCCGTCCGTCCGCAGTTGGTGTGCAACTCGGCATTGAACAGGCTGCGTATCCGGCGGCATTTGCGGCAGCGAATCTCCGCCATAGTAGCAGAGGGTTTCTTCGGAGATGCTGGCGGCAGGGAACCATGGAGCAGCAGCGAGAAAAGTCTGATTTGCCATGGACTGCAAGCCGCCGGACCAGCGTGCTGAGAGCCGCGATCCGGTCAGAGTTGCCGGTGAGTAGAGGAGCCATGCTGCTGAGCGTTCGACGTCCGGCGCGACAGCGAGGGGAGGCTGGAGGGCAGCCGGGTCTGCTGTTTCGGACTGCTGCATCTGCAGGTCAATGACTCGTGAAGTGTCGGGTTCCAGGGTTTCGGGAAGGTGCACCGTGAGTACGGAGCTTTCTGTGCCATCAGAAGCATCAGTGCCTGACGCGGATCGCTGTTCAAAGTACAATGCCCGATTGTTTGAGGCATAGCGAGCGGCGACGATCTGCCAGCCGGCATTAATGGGCCATTTGAGCTCTATGACAGCAGCGTCGCGGCACTGCACATTGACGAAACAGCGGACGGCAGCAAGTTGCCCGGTGGGCTGCAGTACAGTTGCCACGGCATCGGACAGCACCGCTGCTGTTGTGGACGTGCGGACGGTGGCCGTGGCATCGCTGCTGTATTGTGTCAGCTGATAGGTGCGTGACTGATCGGGTCCCGGTACAACGTCTCGTTCCTGCATTCCGGAGAGCGACCATTCATCGATATTGACGGTGGAGGGCAGAGAGACACTGACAATGCCTGGCGGTGTCAAGAGTGCTCCACGAGTCTCCGTGGTGATCTGCCATTCCTGCAGCGAGAGAGCTGGAAGATCCCATTTGTCGGCATCCGGGATCACTGATGCGGCTGAGACTGTCAGGGATCCGGCGGATCCGGCGTCCGTGAGTCTGATGAGCAGATTCTGTGAATTCTCGGAGTTGTGTGTTTCCCATTGCACGGAGCGATTTTCATCAGTGCGAACGGCAGTCACGCGGGCGTTTGTGCTGAGTCGAGCCGACAACACTGTGAGGTCCGGGGCGTTCTGTGGCAGCCCGATGGTCCATCGCGAGGACATGATGTCACCATTCAGGACGTGACTTGCAGAGTAACTTGTGAGAGTGAGGGGTTCGGATGCCATCAGTTGGGCCGTGTTTCGGCAGGAAAATGCCAGTCTGGCAGGTTCGGAAGCCAGGAGATCCCAGAAGAGTCCGGATTCTGTGGTCTGGGGTCCGAGAACGAGGCAGCCGAGTCCGGTGACTTCTGTTTCCGGGGGTGTTTTCAGTTGCAGCGAAGTGGCACTGCTGGCGGGCAACTCCAGTCGAAAAATGGTGGAGTCTCCGGAGACGAGTCCATCGGCGGTCCACGTACCGCTGAGATCACCGGTCAGGCCGGGCTTCAGTATGAACAGCCGTCTTTCAGGATCTGCGCCCAGCGGGACAGGTCCCTGCGGATCCCGGAGCTGCAGTTGTCGCAGGCTGGTGCGTCCCAGCAGCAGACCGTTGCCGAATGCCGCCTGTTGCGGTCTGTAGAGTCCGAACTGCAGTGTTCCGGCGGCGAGGGTGCGTCCTCTGAATTCGGCCGCATAGCTTGCCATACGGATCGTCGGGGCAGCGGGTTCTCTGGAAGTTGTCAGAAGTTTCTGGAGTGCAATGAGATCTTTCTGAGACAGAGGAACGTACTCACCCGCAGCGATCAATTCCGAGAGTTGTCCGGGGTTTGTGGTGGCCGTGCTGTCAGGGGGGGCTGTGCGGGCATCTGCAGAGTCGATGGCGGCCGATGTCCGGGGAGGCTGCGGATCTGCCTGCCCGGTGCCAACCTGCAGGAACAAGGAAAAAAGTATCAGGTAAAGTCCGGGCATTTCAGCGTGCCGAGCCTGAGGAGAGATCGGGTCGCAGAGCACTACTGCCAGATGCTGCACCGTGGTTATCACGAACGTCTGCTGCTGTAAGGTCAGGAATGCCGAAGATGGAGGGCAGTTCAGTGGCATTGGCAATCGGACTGCCTGTCTGACGTCGATCTGCCAGATATCGGTGCAGCTGAGCGATGCCCATTCCTGCAAGTACTCCGACAACGGCAGCGGGCAGAAAGACAGCCGACCAGGCGGGCTGAGCAATCCACATGGTCAGTGCCAGAGCGGGTGTGAGAACGAGGGGGACGAGTGGAGAGAGGCGTCTGAACAGGGACATGGAAAGGAAGATCAGAGCGCAGCCGGGTGCGGCGGCGAGGACCTGCAGGGCGAGTGGAACTTCAACGACTCTGAATTCCCGGGCGGCCGCAGTGCCGAGGCACAGTTCGCTGGCATTGTGCTGCTGGATCAGCGTCTGAGTGCAGGTTTCGACGGCGGTGCGGACCGCAGGCGAGAGTGTTGAGATTACGGAGGCGAGGTCGGCAGCGTGCTGGGCTGCCACGGTTTGCCTCCATGGCAGTGCAGAGCTCAGTCCGTGGTCAAACGATTCGAAATCCTGTCCGAGTGGAATACAGCGGGCTCCGGGTGATGAAAGCAGGCTCCAGACCACCGGGAGTGCAGCTTCTTCCGAGGAGAACCGAGGTCGCAGCAGGCTGAGTCGGCGGTAAAACGCTGAGCCCGAGGGGGTGATCTGGCGACATCTGATGAGCAGGACTGTCGGGCCTTTCAACTGTTCGAGTGCCGTGGGCAGGATCTGCCAGCGTACAGCTTTGCCGTCAGTAGTCGGTACGGCCTGCAGCGCTGTTCTGGCCACGTCGGATGTGGTCAGGAGGCGAGTTCCCAGTTGCACAGATTCCAGTTGCAGTGCATTTTCGAGGCTGAAAAACACGCTTCGGGGAACGTCCTCCCATGCCGCGATTGTTGTTGTAAGCGCCTGTCCGGGCAGCAATTCGGAGCCTGCGAGGATCAGGAGTGGGCATTCCGTTTCTCTAAAGACGGAGTTTTTTGTGGTGCGGACAGGCAGTGTCAGGTTTTGTGCCGTCAGAGCGGGGATTGCAGAAGACCCGCCACCGGTCTGACCGCTTTGCCATTGCCACGCTGCATCAGACTCTTCGGAGAAAACAGGCTCCCAGCGAACGGGGTCAGCAACCTGCAGTCCGCTCCACGCTGCCGTTTGCGCTCGGATACTGCGAATCAGGCAGTCACCGGGGATCACGAGTGGCAATTCCCGGATCGAATCGGGCGATGCCGACTCGGATAGCTGCGCATTCCAGATCCAGCCCACATCCAGCAGCAGTTCTCCCCGAGCAGACTGAGGGAGTCGAAACGTCCACTTTCCGGAGGGCCCGATGACCGGCCGCAGCGGTTCACGGCTGCCAGATGCTCGTACCACAGGCTGGACTCGATCAGGCACAAACAGTGCCACTTCAGTCAGGTCTTTGTGATCGATCAGAAAGCGAATCTGCTGTCGAACTTCGAGTCCGTTTTCAACCGGAGTGAATCCTGTGGCAACATCGGCTTCGACAACGGGATCCTGTTTTCGCAGCGAGACCAGAAGAGGCTGCTCCGGATCTCGATACAGCAGGCTGCGTATTGGATTGACGGGCCCTGCAGACTCGGGGACAGCACCTGGTGAAGAGATGGCGGTCAGGGCATCGGCAGATGCGGGAGCAGTGATTTCGATACGATTCTGATCGGACTGCATCAGGCGAATCGTGACGGGTTGTCCGGTACGCTCGCGAACCTGCGGGCAGAGCAGGCTCAGCACAGCATCCGCAGTGGCTTCCTGTTTGGCAAGGCAGCGAAGTTCTGCGCTGAATTCGCCGGTTTGACGTTCAAGAAATGTCAGAGTCATCCAGTCCGGCTGACCTTCAACGTCGCGCAGAATTGCGGCCGAGGTACCCGGCTGTCGCTGAATGACAATGTCTCCTGGGAGCAGTCCCCAGATTTCACGCATGGCCTGCGGCCACTGCAGTGGCAGTTCGAGGAGAGAGCCGCGCAGGACATTCACGTTCCAGCGGAGCAGCAGACTGATGGAGTTGCCCTCCGGCTTCAATTCCAGTTCCTGTGTGAAGATGTATTGGGCTTCTGTCTCCTTCACCTGCAGCAGAATCCGTGATTCCGGTGATCTGAGCCGAAATGCCGTTGCTGCAACTCCGCCGGCCACGTCTGAGGCCACGCGACGTCTCTGAGCACCTTCGACCTTCGACTGTTCCACGACAAGCCCGGACGGAATCAGAATATCGAGGTCGCCAGTCTGGACATTGGCCTCCTGAACAACCGGCAGCGAGACGGCGATGGTCTGGGGAAAGGCCTGTTCCTTCATTTCGAGTTCGAAACCGAGGGTCAGTTGTCCTTCAACAGCGGAAGTGAGGCGGATCAGGGTGCGCTGCGAGTTTTCATTCGGCAGCGACTCAAAATTCTTAAGGACCGAGGCATTGGCGGAGTTTCGGGCACTGACCTCCTGCAATTCGAACCCCGGTGGATAAACCACGGTGACCTCAGACAGAGAACCGCCGGTGATCTGCAGTGACTGTGTGCCATTCAGGCTGACAGGAATGGTGGTCAGGTCCAGCTTGATGCGGGTTTGTGACTGTACTACAGGGGGGACGGCGACCTGTGGAGCGATTTCGGACCATGACAGAGAGATCGGGCCTGACAACCCCCAGAGCTCGACAGCACGAACACCCTCCCCATCGCGCTGCGCCTGTGAAACAGCATCGCCTGGCAGACGCTGCAGGTCGACGGGGACAGCAAAATCGAGGCGTGCGTGAGAAGCTGTGGACTGCGGCAGAGTCAGATTCAGTTGCCAGCCACCACCGGGTACGGGTCGAGCGCGGCTGATCATCTGCAGGGTGAGTGTGTGCAGACCGCGACCTCTGAGATGCCAGGTTCTCAGGTTCTGCTCGCCTGCCGACAGCACGGCCTCGGCGCCGGAGGACTGCGATTCATGGCGAAACTCGGTCAGGAACACCTCGCCGAACGAAACCGGAACGGCGACCCACTCAGCGTCGGTGCGGATT
This sequence comes from uncultured Planctomycetaceae bacterium, assembly GCA_903896675.1. Taxonomy (GTDB): domain Bacteria; phylum Planctomycetota; class Planctomycetia; order Planctomycetales; family Planctomycetaceae; genus SXXK01. Next base: position 20,451 of record CAITYU010000078.1, on the reverse strand, counting down.
TGTATCTGCAGACGAAATGTGAGTCGGACAACATCGCGATCAATGGTTCCCGTGATCTCAGTGTGGGCGATTGTGAATGACGGAACGGCACGCTGTTCCAGCCCGCGCTGCAGCAGGAGATCGGCAATATCAGGTCCCAGCAGATTGCGGAGGGGCACAAGTTCTCCGGACTTCATGCGGATCAGAATGTCCGACGTGTCGGGCGTTTCTGCGACGGAACCCGGCGTGGTGGCTGGGGGCGTTGCGGGCAGCGAAAGATCAGACTGTGCAGAAACAGGGGACGTAAACACGCACAGACTGGCAAGCAGAGCACCAGCCAGCAACAGTCGTGCGGCGCTGCCGAATTTCGGGAGTCGCCGATGCATAAACCCCAACCCTTCCCGCGTCACTGTAATTGCTGACGTGAGTGACAGTGAGGCGGCCGACCTGTGTCAACCGCCGAAATGACTGGCCTGGATTTCGCCGAACAGAGTCCGCCAGTCTGCAGTCAGTATAGTTTACGCAAACCGCGTGGGCGGGAGAAGTTGCCAAAGTTTACGGAGGTGCTGCAATGTGGCAATTTGTCAAGCGGAGGGAATATGTGTGATCATGTGAACAGGTCTGCAAGTTTCCGCTGAAGTTCTGCGGAGCCGGCAGCGAGCAAGCTGGGTGCGAACAGGTCGATTTGTTCGCCTTTCAGGTTGGACAGGGCTCCTCCGGACTCGGTGACCAGCAGTGCTCCTGCGGCGATGTCCCAGACATTCAGGCTGCTGGACCAGAAGGCATCGATGCGGCCGGCTGCGAGGTTGGCAAGATTGAGTGCGGCGGAACCGGTGCGTTGCACGGTCTGTAGTGAGGTGAGGGCGGTGAGGAATCTCCGCACTGCCGGATTTTCCGGATTTGCGGCGATTGGCAGGCTGGCCATACCGAACGCTCGATCAATTTGTGTTTCGCCGCTGGCCTGCAAAGGGGAGCCGTTGAGAGCAGCACCGCCGTTGCGCATCGCCGTAAAGAGGTCCTGTCGCGTGGGATCCAGAATTACGCCAACCTCGATTTTGCCGTGAAGCATCAGTGCGATGGAGACGGCGTAATAGGGGAAGCCGTGCACATAATTTGAGGTTCCGTCGAGAGGATCGATAATCCAGACGGCATCTTCGCTGGAGCCACGTTCGTTGAGATTTTCCTCACCGAGGAACGAGTGTTGCGGAAAATGCTGTCGCAGGTGGCTGACGATTGCAGCCTGGGACGCTTCGTCTGCCTCGGTGACAAGGTTTGCACGACTTTTTTCGCGTACTGAGAATCGGCCCTGCCAGTCGAGGAGGACCTGCCCGGCGACATGAGCGGCTTCGATGGCGGCGTTCAGCCACGCTTGTTGGGACATGGACCGGACCTTGTGAGAGACGGGAATTCGGGTTTTGGGGGCAACTTCAATCTGCTGGCTGGAAGTGTAACGGAATAGCGAACTGTGGGAACGGCAGCCGTGGCAGAGGTGGTTAACGAGGCGTCAAAACCGGTACGACCGCTGCAGTCTGTTTTTTCTGCCACCGATGCGAGTGCTCAGCCGTCTGTCCTGCTGGAATGGGGTTGCCGAACTGTCGTTTTCCCGTGATTGTGAGTGTGTTTTGTGCAGGAAAACCTGCAGAAAATCTGACCGTGGAGGGGTATTTCGGCCGAAACTGCCGATGAGAGAGTGTCGCGAGGAGGTCGTTGATCTGAGGAAGCTGAATTCTGTGGGATTGTCATGAAGTCTGCACGAGTTTCGCTCGGTCGTCGCGGTGCCATCCTGTCCATGGAGCTGGTGCTGGTTCTGCCGATTTTTCTGCTGTTGATTTTCGGCATTGCTCAGTTTTCGATGCTGATGTCGGCGCATGCGCGAATCACGTCAGCGGCGCAGTCGGGTGTGAGGTTGATGAGTTTGAGTGGTGCGGGAGTTTCGGAAGTCGAGGAGCGGGTAGCGAATCTGCTGGGGTCAGCGCTGGCTGTCAACTGTGAGATTGGTGTTCAGCCGGCGGAATATGTCGGGCAGATTGGCAGTGTTTTCATACGAGTGCCGATGAGCAGCGCCAGTCCCGATCTGCTGTGGATGACGGGTTTCAGTCTGTCGAATCGCTATCTGGAATCCAGTGCGGCGATGGTGATGGAGCGGGTGGCAGCAGCGGAAGTGACGGCAGAGGACAGTGGTTCGGCGTTTTGAGTTTTCCATGCGGCATCGAGAGCGTTTTGAGTACTGAAGGAGACACCTGTGAAGATCACGCCGTGGATGCTGACGATTGCGACATTTTCGATTGTCTGTACTCTGGCTGCCGGTTACATGCTGAAGCTGGCATTCGGGCGGGCTCCGGTCACTGAGTCTCCGCGAACGACTCGCACAATTCCCATGCTTCAGACTGACGTGGAGCCCGGCACGACGATTACTCGAGCACACATCGGCATGGGGCCGTGGGATCGCAGCAAGACTCTTGAACCGGACACAATGCTGAACGCGGACACGATCATCAACCGCATTTCCCGGGAGAAGATCACCGCTGCGACTCCGCTGCGAGGATCGATGTTTTACGCGCCGGGAGATTTTCCTGAGCTGGATATCGCTGAAGGAAATCGTGCAGTGGTCGTGCGTGTCAGTCCGACGACGGCGGCCCTGAATGCGAAGCTGAAACCCGGGCAGTATGTGGATGTGCAGTTGACCGTGGATGAGGCGGATGTCTCTGCAGCGGCTCGGCGTCGCGCTGGTCTGGATCCGCGCAGTGACACACTCAGTGGTGATGCGATGACAGCGACGCTGTTCAAGGGCGTCAAAGTGGTGCAGGTGAATCGATCGACCCCGGGATCTCCGATACCGACAGTGGCTGGCAGCCAGAGTGTGACACTGGAGCTGGATGAGGAGCAGTCGCGAATTGCGTTGCTGGCCCAGAAAAAAGGTGAGATTGACCTGATCTACAGCAATAACGGTCCTGGAAAGGGTGGCATCAGTATTGAGGCCAGCGAGGACGACCGAATTTTCTTCATGGAAATTCTCGGTCTGAAGTCGGTTGCTCGTGAAGAGAACAAGCCTTACCGCACAGAGCAGTATCGCGGGCCCAGTTTCAACAGTCAGTATTTTGAGGATGGCGAGCGCATCGGTAATCCGACGGGACCGCGCACAGCACCGGCACCGCCGAACAGTTCCTCGATTCGAGGTTCCTCCACGACCCAGCTTAACGACAATGATGTCACTCTGGATGACCTGGCCGGCAACCTGCCGGCGGACAGTGGTGTGCCGCGCTGAGTTTCCGGCGGTCAGATTATCGCAACAGGAGAGTGCTCATGCGCAGGGCCGAGTGCAGGACGAGTCTGCCGTGTGGCAGCATGGCGACCAGTTTGCGGCTCTGTGTGGCTCGTTCCGGCGTGCTGTCTGTGTGGTCAGTGGCAGCACTCAGTTTTGTCGGCCTGCTGGCGTTCCTCGTGCTGGATCTGTGGCTGCTGTCGGGGCTGATGCAGCAGGCTCGCAACTGCTGTGAGTCTGCGGCCATTGCTGCTGCTCACAAGTGGCTGGCAGACGATCTGCTGCGCAGCAGTTACCAGCAGTTTCAGGTCGACGGTCGGCAGGCGGCGTGCACCGAAGCGGCTCTTGATCAGGCCGACTGGTATTCTGAGAGATCGCAGCTTCCGCCTCTGAATGAAGCGGATGTGGAGTATATCTGGCGGGACAATTCTGCGGATGCTGCGTCGTTTCCCGTTCCTTCAGCAGTGCGAGTGAGACATCCGATGGCGGATGGTCGCATTTACCGTCGTCCGGGCAGTCTGCTGAATGTGTCGGAGTGTTCAGCGGCGGCGACAGTCAGTCTGGAAAACCGGCCGGTATCATTTCGTCCGGCCCCCGGTCAGACACTTCCCATGCTGCCATTTTCGATCTGCGATGATCCGGGCGCGGCCGGGTCGGGCTGGTGGACTTCGCAGATCGAGCAACGGGGGGGCTCGGACGAGGTGTCATGGAATTCGGAACTGAGAATTTTCGAGCAGGGACCGGACGGTATCCCGGAAATTCTCGTTCAGCTGACGACTGATCCCGCTGGCGGTCCTGATGAGCTGGCATTACTGGATTTCAGTGGTGGTGATCAGGCTGCGGCCAGATCACTGAAGCGTCAGATTGAAGAAGGTCTGAGGTCTGCGGATCTGGAGGTTCTGGGTTTGAAGGAGTTGTTTCTGCCGATGGTGTTTCCAGCGCTGCAGCCGCAGGCGGAGCAACTGGCGGAAGTGCAGGCGGAGCTGGCGGCCGGACGAGTGGAACCGAGTCTGCTGATGCTGTGCAGTCGTCTGGCGAGTACTGGAGTTTCGCTGCAGCGTGCAGTGGCGGTACGGGTGGTGGATGCCGTGCAGTCAGATGCACAGACTGTCCGGCTGCGATTTCAGCCCTGCGTGATGGTGACGGCGCTGGCTGTCACCGGAAGTCCGGAAACTCCGGAGAACCGCTACGTGTACAGTGTGCGTCCGTCAAACTGAGGCTCTGTGAACTGCAGTCAGGGACGTCTGGCAGAATTTTTCCTGATCCACTTGCAGTTGGGCCTGTTTCGCGGGAGCATTCGGCGTCTGTTTTTCCTGCATTCGGGTTGTGAGGGGTCGGTGATGGCTGTTGGAAACAGGGTACGGTTACTGGCGTTGCTGTTGGGTTGGGCGTTGTTGCCGGTAACCGGCTGGGCGCAGACGAATTCCGCGGCCCCGGCTGAACTGCTGCAGAAGCTGCAGCAGGCAAGTCCGGAGAACGGTGCGAAGCTGCTGGATGATGCGATTGCGGCTGACCCTGCGAATTTTCGCCTGCACAGTTATCGTTCCCTTGTGGCCAGTCGTTACGTGGCTGCGGGAAAGCTGCCGGAGGCACTGAAGCAGGCAGAGCAGGGCTGTGACGCAATGATGCAGCATCTGGATGACCCGACTGCGGCGAGGATGACTGTGTCGTCGGTCCAGATGTACTACAGTTATGCTCGCCGTGCCGGCAATCCGGACACTTCTCGTGCCGAAACAGCTCTGGCGGGTCTGCGAAAGGTGGCAGAGCAATCGAGGGACGCTCGATATCTGCAGCCGATTGCTCAGCTGACGGTGCTGCGTGGCGAGTTGCTGGCTGGCAGTGGTCGTTCTCAGGATGCCGTGGCGGCGATTCGCGAGGAGTTGCAGTCGCTGCGTGCGGCCATCGAGCAGGCGTCAACCTCTGAGGACGCGGTACTGGCAGCGGCGAAGTTGCTGCAGGGTCTGCAGATGCCTGCACTGGGCCAGTCTGAGGCGGAGCAGGGGGCCGTAAAGCAGCAGTTGCAGGAACTTTTTGCTGATGCTCTGAAACGACTGCCGGAGTCTTCAGCCGTGATGTCTGAGTACCTGCGTCTGCAGGGCTCTGAGGCGTCGCGCCTTTCCGGCACGGATCCGGAGGCTGCGACTCGGATTCTGGAATCTGCGCGGGCGCTGGCGGCGGAATCTGCTCTGAAGGAGCAGCCGGCGGTGAAGGCTGCTGTGGCGATGTACGCACCGCTTGATCGTCGCATCGAATCAGCTCGACTGCAGTTGCAGATGATCGGGAAACCGGCTCCCCCACTGGACATTGCCGCAACGGCACACGGAGCTGCTGTGACCGCAGAATCCCTGAAGGGCAAAGTTGTGCTGCTGGATTTCTGGGCGATCTGGTGTGGTCCGTGTATTGCAACATTTCCTCATCTGAACAGCATGTATGACGAGTTCCACAGTCGAGGGCTGGAGATTGTGGGTGTCACCCGACAGTATGGTTATCAGTGGAATGCCGAGACGAAGCGGGCCGCTCGTGCCGAGGGTGATGTGTCGATGGAGGCGGAACTGGGGATGCTGGAAGAGTTCATGAAGCATCATGAACTGCGTCATCCGACGATTGTGACTCCGAAGGAATCGGCGATGCAGAAACAGTTTGGGGTGACGGGCATTCCGCATGCGGTGCTGATTGACAGGCAGGGGAATGTGCGGATGATTAAGGTAGGTTCCGGCGAGGCCAACGCGAAGGCGCTGCATGACATGGTGCAGACACTGCTGGCGGAGTGAGTGGTGTTGGCCGTGGGTACGGATTGCAGTGGTGGTCAGGATCAGCAGAGGGAACGGCGAGAGAGATGACTGGACAGGCAAAGCTGCCGCGTGGATTTCGTGCGGCCGGATACACTTGCGGGATCAAGGTCAGTGGGAAGTCGGATTTATCGCTGTTCGTGGCGGACGGGCCTTCGTCCGCTGCAGGTGTATTCACCACGAATCGTGTCTGCGGTGCTCCTGTTGTTGTCTCTCGCCGGCGTGTTCCGTCCGGGTCGGCACGTGCGGTAATCATCAATTCCGGCAATTCGAATGCAGCGACCGGGGATCCGGGGATAGCGGATGCTGAGCGGATGACGGCCGAACTGGCGTTGTCGATCGGCTGTCGTCCGGAGGACGTGCTGGTGTGTTCAACCGGGGTGATTGGTGTGCCTTTGCCGATGCCCCTGCTGCTTTCCGGGATACCGCAGGCTGCGGCAAAACTGGCGTCGGATGATCAGTCGCTGCTGGATGCTGCAACGGCGATGATGACGACGGATACCGTCCCCAAGCTGACCTCTGTGGATCTGTCGCTGAGTGGTGGCAGTGTTCGGATTGCGGGTGTCTGCAAGGGTGCAGCCATGATTGCTCCCAATATGGCAACCATGCTGGGTGTTGTGCTGACGGATGCGCTGCTGACGCCTGCGCAGTGCACGGAACTGCTGCGTGCGGGTGTGGAGGACACCTTCAACTGTATCAGCGTGGACGGTCACATGAGTACCAGTGACACGGTGCTGCTGCTGGCCAGCGGAGCATCCGGCGTGAATCCGGGAGCTGACGATCTGGCGGAGCTGGCAGCGGGGATTCGGCAGGTTTGTCAGCATCTGGCAACCAGCATTATACGGGACGCTGAGGGGGCAGATCATTTCATTACGGTGGACGTGGCGGGAATCGTTACACGTTCGGCTGCTCGACAGATGGCGCGGGCGATAGCCGACAGTGCGCTCGTGAAGACAGCGATTACGGGTGGGGATCCGAACTGGGGACGGATAGTTTCCGCGGCGGGCTACAGTGGTGTGGGATTTGATCCGGCGTATCTTTCACTGCGGATCAACGGGACTGAGGTTTATCGGGCTGGTACTCCCGCGATTTTTGATGCCGCGGTTGTATCGCGGGGGCTGAAGTCCGACCGCGAGGTGCATCTGGAACTGACCCTGCATGGTGGTCCGGAATCCGGCAGTTGCAGTGCTCGTTTCTGGACATCGGATCTGACAGCCGAATATGTGAGGCTGAATTCTGAGTACACGACGTGACAGTGACGGGGGGCGGATGATGTGTTTGCTGCGTGAAACGCTAATGCAGCGGCTGATAGTCTGCAGCGTGCTGATTGTGACTGCCAGCTCGGTCGGGATGGCTCAGCAGCGTTTTGAGCAGCAGCGAGAGGCGATGGTTCTGAGGTCGCTGGAGGCCGAGGGGATTCGGAATCCGCGTGTGCTTGAGGCGATGCGGAAGGTGCCTCGGCATGAATTTGTCAGGACTGCAGACCGCGGGCGGGCGTATGAGGACACGGCCCTGCCGATTGGCAATCAGCAGACAATTTCGCCACCGTATGTAGTGGCTTACATGACTGAGGTACTGGATCCGGGGTCGGAGGATCGGGTTCTGGAGATCGGTACGGGCAGTGGTTATCAGGCGGCGGTTCTGGGTGCGATCTGTCGGGATGTTTACACGATCGAGATAGTTCCGCAGCTGGCAAAGCAGGCAGCGCGCAGGCTGCAGGACCTGGGATACGAGAATGTGCATGTCCGGGAGGGGGATGGTTACAAGGGCTGGGAAGAGCATGCGCCATTTGACCGAATCATCGTGACGTGTTCACCGGAAAGTGTTCCTCAGCCGCTGATTGATCAGCTGAAGGAAGGCGGGCGCATGATCATTCCGATGGGTGAGCGTTACCAGCAGTCGTTTCACCTGCTGAGGAAGGAAAATGGGCTGCTGCAGGACGAGAGGCTGATTTCGACGCTGTTCGTGCCGATGACAGGAGAGTCCGAGGAGCAGCGGCGGGTGCAGCCGGATCCGGATCAGCCGCAGATTGTGAATGGTGGTTTTGAGCGCGACGAGAATGGTGATGAGCGAGTGGATGGCTGGCACTACCAGAGAAATGCTCGTCTTGAAACGGACGGAGCGATGGAAGGGCAGCAGTATCTGAGATTTGAGAACGCGGATCCGGATTCGCTGTCTCAGGCGCTGCAGGGGACTGCCGTCAACGGGCGCCGTCTGGCAGCGCTGCGAATGCAGTTCTGGATGCGTTGTACGGGAGTTGTACCGGGTGCGGGTCCGGCAGGGCAGGCCGCGGTGGTGGTACATTTTTATGACGGTGTGCGGCGTGAAATCGGGGCTGTAGTGATTGGTCGCTGGCGGGGCACGCTGGACTGGCAGGATGTGCGCTCAGTGGTGCAGGTGCCTGCTGAAGCGAAGGAGATGATCTTTCGCATTGGACTGAATGGTGCTGTGGGTCAACTGGACCTTGACGATCTGAAGATCGTGCCTGTTCCGCGGTGATTCCGGTCGGGCGCTGCGTTCTTTATTCCGAGGCGAGAGCAATGTGTGGATACCCGGTAATCCTGTGTCCTGTGTTCCTGTTTTGCTGGTTGTTTTTGCAGTCGGCGGGAGTTTGCCAGGATGCAGCGAAGCCGGCAGATCCTCAGGCTCCTGACGAGGCAGTCGATTCCGGCGATCCCGAGAATCCGTTTCCCAGGGCTGTGAAAGTGCCGCCGGGGATCATGGATGGGGGTGCAGAGTGGTTCAACACATCGCAGCCACTGGCACTGGAGGATTTGCGTGGCAAGGTCGTGCTGCTGGATTTCTGGACGTACTGCTGCATCAACTGCATGCACATTCTTCCGGACCTGAAGTTTCTGGAGGAGAAGTACGGTGCTCAGTTGGTGGTGATCGGTGTGCATTCGGCCAAGTTCGACAACGAGAAGAATTCGCAGAACATTCGTAATGCGATGCTGAGGTATGAGATCGAGCATCCGGTGGTGAATGACAGTGAAATGCTGATCTGGCGCCGTTTCGGGACTCGAGCGTGGCCGACTGTTGCTCTGATTGATCCTGAAGGGAACTACTGTGGTTCACAGAGCGGTGAGGGCAACAGAGATCTGCTGGATGGTGTGATTGGTCGTCTGATTGAGTATCACCGTTTCAAGGGCACTCTGAACGAAAAGCCACTGGCATTTTCGCAGGAGTCGGTCCGGGTTGCTGAAACTCAGTTGCGTTATCCTGGCAAGGTGAGTGTTGATACTGAGGGAAATCGTGTTTTTATAACGGACAGTAATCATAACCGCATCGTCGTGGCTGGCATGAATGGCGAGCTGCAGTCTGTGATTGGCAGTGGTGTGGCGGGTCGCCGGGATGGCAGTATTCAGGAGGCTGAGTTTTTCAGGCCGCAGGGAACAGTGCTGGTGAATGGGGTGCTGTACGTGGCGGACACGGAGAATCACCTGATTCGTGCAGTGAATCTGGCGGAGGGGCGTGTCTCGACACTGGCTGGCACGGGTTTTCAGGGGCAGCCAGGCCAGTCACTGGACAGCGGGCTGCTGGAAGTGCCGCTGAACAGTCCGTGGTCGATTGCTCATGTCAGGGGGACATTGTTCATCGCGATGGCCGGGCCACATCAGATCTGGTCGCATGTGCTTGGAAGTGATCGGATGGCAGTGCATGCGGGCAGTGGTCGTGAGGATGTGGTAAATGGGGCATTGTCGGAGGCTGCATTTGCTCAGCCATCGGAACTGGTGGTGGACGCGGAAGGTGCATGGTTGTACGTTGTGGACAGTGAGGGGTCGGCTGTGCGTCGAGTGGCCACTGATGTGTCGGGTCGGGCAGAAACGCTGGCCGGCACATCTGAGTTGCCACGCGGTCAGTCTCTGTTCGCGTTTGGCTATCAGGATGGAGTCGGGGACGCTGCAAGATTTCAGCATCCGCTGGGAGTGGCACTGTATGGCCAGACATTGTTTGTCGCTGATTCCTACAATCATCGCATCCGGCGAATTGATCTGAATGGCAATGCAGTGACGACGTGGCAGGGAGACGGTACGGCAGGAAGTTCATTACAGCCGCTGCAGTTGAGCGAGCCGGGAGGTCTGGCGTTTGGGGGGGGGCGTCTGTTCATCGCCGACACCAACAATCATCGGATCATTACTGTGGAGGAGGCTACGGGAGCGTCCGCGGAGTTTACTGTAGCTGGCCTGAAGCCACCGGAGACAACTGTTCGGCGAGTGCTGCCTGATCTGAAGTCAGCATTGGAAGTGGCGCCGGTGCGGCTGGCTGCGACGGAAGAATTATTGACCGTAGTGAAGCTGCAGATTCCGGAGGGCTGGAAGAGGAATGCAGATTTTCCGGTAACGTGGTCGGTGTTCGCGGAGGCTGACCAGGGGATTGTGCCGAAGTCGGCACTTGCAGTGCGTCAGGAGGTCGAAGTGGCGGCTGATGGCAGCGAGGTGCAGTTCGCGATTCCGCTTTCCGGTCAGCCGGGCGAGGCGTCTTTGGTGCTGCAGGTTACCTGGGGATACTGCACTGCGGATGGCCGGGGATTGTGCCGGATGGCATCGGCGGTGTGGAAGGTACCTGTGGTACTGAATACAGACGGTGGTGAGAGTCGGCTGGCGCTGCAATTTCCCGAGCCGGATATCCGCTGATCAGTTGCAGCAGGTGTAATAATCGCTGGAGGGTGGCCCGGGGTGCAGTCTGGTGGAGCACCAGAGCAGCAGGGGGACTGTCACCGCCCAGAGGCTGCCCAGCAGCAGCAGGCTGGGCAGTGTGGGTTGAGCGATCTGCACCAGTTCCATGCGCTGGCCGCCGAGGAATGTTGCCGGGGCACCGGCGAACGTGAGTATGGCGGCGAGCAGGGGGCGATGGCAGAGCCAGCGGAGGCAATTGGGAAAGGTGGTGGCAAACTGAGCCCACAGGACAGTCATCCAGAGCGGTGGCAGGATGGGCAGGGGGCCGGCCTGAGAGAACCTGAGGATTCCGGCGGCGATGAGCAGGGAGTCAACGACGAGTCCGGCGACGGCGGCGACTGTCATGAGCAGGATTTGCCGTCCGCGGCGTGGGTGCAGTTGCAGGTGCACAGCCATGAGCAGTACGGCGGAGGCGATGCCGATTTGCGAGTGTCCTGCGGCGGATGCTCCCATACAGGCCAGCCAGCCGACTTCGTAGAGCAGGAAATTCAGCAGGTTGGACATGGGGGTATCGGCGGAATTGTGCAGTGTGTCAGGTGGTTTTTTTGGGGGGCGGATCGCGTTTGAGAACACCTTTCTGGATTTCTTCAACGACTTTGGCGAGGACGGCGGCGTCCTTTGTTTTGATGACGTGAGCGATGCGGGTAGCCGGGATGAGCATGCGAGTCATGAGTTCTTCGGCGGACTCCCAGAGCTTTGCCTGTTTTTTGGGTGGAGCGAGATAGAGGTTGGTGACGAGTTCAGCGAGTCGCTGCTCATCCATCTGTTCGCGGTTGTCGTAGTACCGCTGGATGACTTTCTGCTGGTAGGGAGAGTAGTTGCGATCGCTCATGGGGATGGATTGGTTGTCGGAAGCAGTGTGCGTAAGCGGAAAGGCTGATCGGAAACCGTGTCCGGTGCAGTCTGAGACGGGTGGTATTTGAGAGGAAGTTGGTAACAAGTTCCAGCCCATTTGGGGGTCTGGAATCGACTGAAAATCGGTGTGATTCCTGATGATCGACGCGATTCGCAGTGCGAAATGCTGTAGGATTCAGGTGTTGGGTGCCCGTGACAGGGTGCGAGGTATGGCGAATTTTCGGGTTTTCTGATGGGCGGTATTCTGCAAATGTCTGAGGTTGGCAATATTTTTCGCGGCTGTATTCCTGCATTGATGACCCCGTGTTCAGCTTCAGGTCACCCGGATTTTGATGCTCTTGTCAGCACGGCCCGGCGACTGGTTGGGGCGGGAATGCGTGGGGTGGTGTATTGTGGTTCCATGGGGGATTGGCCTTTGCTGACGGACGCTCAGCGTCAGGAAGGTGTGGAGCGATTGTGTCAAGCGGGCGTGCCGGTGGTTGTGGGAACGGGGGCTCAGAATCCAGCGCTGGCAGCGGCTCATGCCGCTCATGCTCGCAGGGCAGGTGCAGCGGGTCTGATGGTGATACCTCGAGTGCTTTCGCGGGGAACATCCGCAGCGGCTCAGAGGCAGCATTTTGCGGGTGTGCTGCGGGCTGCTGATGGTCTGCCGGCCGTGATTTACAACAGCCCGTATTACGGCTTTGAGACTCGAGCCGAGTTGTTTTTTGACCTGCGGCAGGAGTTTACGAATCTGGTGGGGTTCAAGGAATTCGGCGGTGCGAAGTCGCTGAGTTATGCTGCTGAGCATATCACCAGCCGTGATGCTTCACTGACACTGATGGTGGGCGTGGATACTCAGGTCTATCACGGTTATGTGAACTGCGGAGCCAGTGGCGCGATTACGGGTGTGGGCAATGCACTGCCGAAGGAGGTTTTGCGACTGGTGGCACTGTGCGAACGAGCTGCCGGCGGTTGTGCGAAGTCCCGTGTGTTGGCGCAGCAGCTCAGTGAATCGCTGCTGGTATTGTCAACGTATGACGAGGGGCCTGATCTGGTGCTGTACTACAAGGCACTGATGGTGCTGGAGGGGCATGCGGAGTATCAGTATCAGATTGGCAGTGCAGACAGGCTGAGTGACAGTCAGCTGAACTTTCTGAAAGCACAATGGAGTCTGTTCCGAGCGTGGTGGTCGAGTTGGGAGGGGGCGGTGTGACACTGCCGTGAGCGAACAGGAATCGTGCTGAGTGGTGTCGGTTGTGTTGGGTGAAAAGGGGGGATGCCGGGTGAGAACCTCACTGTTGTTGATTGCGCTGTTGACTTCCGGAGTACCGAACATGCTGGCGGATGATGGGATGTTTCCCATGAGCGAGTTGCCGCGGGTGAATCTGCGCGAGCGGGGAATTGAGCTGACGGCGGAGCAGTTGTTCAATCCCAGCGAGATCAGTCTTGTTGACGGCATCTGCCGGGTGAATGGCTGCACGGGTTCGTTTGTTTCCGATTCCGGTCTGATCATCACGAATCACCACTGTGCCTTTGACGCGATTCAGAAGGCCAGCACCAGTGACCGCGATCTGCTGACGAATGGTTTTATTGCCGGCAGTCGTGCAGAGGAGATTCCGGCTCCGGATTATCAGGTCCGTATTACGGAGAACTACCGGGACATTTCTGCAGAGGTGTTGTCGGTAGTGCGTGAGGGTATGTCGTTTCTGGAGCGGACGAAGGCGATTGAAAAACGTCGGAAGGAGCTGGAGATTGCGGCGGAGCGAGAGCATCCGGGTTTGCGAGCGGAAGCTGCGGAGATGTTTTCCGGGCGGACGTATGTGTTGTTTCTGTATACTTACCTGAAGGATGTGCGACTGGTATTTGCCCCACCGGCATCCGTGGGGAATTTTGGTGGCGAGGCGGACAACTGGGAGTGGCCTCGACACACCGGGGACTTTTCCTTTATGCGAGCCTACACGGCTCCGGATGGAAGTTCTGCCACGTGGTCAGAGCAGAATATACCGTATCGTCCGAAGCGATTTCTGCGTGTGCAGTCGGCAGGTGTGGACGAGGGTGACGCTGTATTTCTGCTGGGTTATCCGGGGCGAACGGCGCGACATCGAACTGCCAGTTTTCTGCAGTACGAGAGTCGTGTGCGACTGCCACTGACCGTCGAGCTGTATCAGTGGCAGATTCGGGAGATGGAGCAGGCCGGAGCAGGTGATCGTTCGGTGGCGATCAGGCATGCATCGCGTACGAAATCTCTGGCGAATGTGGAAAAGCGTTCGCGTGGGCAGTTGCAGGGTCTGCAGCGAGCGCAGATTGTTGAGCGGCGTCTGCAGCAGGAAGCGGAACTGCAGGCTTACATCGAAGCGGATGCGGGGTTGCGGCAGCAGTATGGCAGTGTGCTGCGGGATATTGCTGCAGTGTACGGCGAGATGGAGTCTGCGGGCCCGCTGGAGATTCATCTGCAGCAGTTGCGACAGGCCTGTCGTGCGGCGGCTTTTGGTTTTGCTGTTGTGGATGCGGTGCACGAGCGGGAAAAGCCGGACCTGGAGCGTGAGTCGCCATGGATGGACAGGAATTATGCGCAGTCGGTGCAGGAGCTGAAGGTGTCACTGCGTGACTGGCATCCGCCGACGGATGTGGTGATGCTGTCGGGGATGCTGCGCAGGCTTAGTAAGATCCCGGGGGCTCGTCAGATTTCAGCACTCATCCCGCTGACTGAAAGTGAGCAGGTTTGTGAGCAGGCGGCGAAGCGACTGATTGATGGCACCAGGCTGGGCGATGCGGCTTTTCTTGAGCAGTTGCTGAGTCTGTCGGCTGGTCAGTTGCGTGAGACACAGGATCCTCTGCTGCAGGTACTGCTGCAGTTGTATCCGGCTTATCTGCAGATGCGCGAGCTGGACAAGACGCGGGAGGGGCGTCTGAGTCGTTTGTATGGTTCATTGCTGGAGGTGAAGGAGCAGTTTCTGCGAACGGGCTTCATCCCGGATGCGAACGGGACGCTGCGTTTTACGTCGGGGCGTGTGCGAGCCTATTCGCCGGCGGATGCTGTCGTCAGAACTCCGATTTCCACGCTTCGAGGTGTGATGGAGAAGACGACAGGGCAGGATCCTTTCATTACTCCTGAGCCGGTCCTGCGAGCGTATCGTGCGGGTGATTTTGGGGGCTTTCTGCATCCGCGGCTGGGGCAGGTTCCTGTTGCCATTCTGTATGACACGGACACGACGGGCGGGAATTCAGGCAGTCCGGTGCTGAATTCGAAGGGCGAGCTGGTAGGAGTGAATTTTGACCGTTGTTTTGAGGCAACGATCAATGATTTTGCGTGGAATGCGGACTACAGTCGATCGATTGGAGTTGACATTCGCTATGTGCTGTGGATTACGGGCCGTGTGTACGGGGCAACACAACTGCTTGACGAAATGGGAGTTACGGTGATCAGGTGAAGGTTCAGCGGTGGCTTTTGAGCTGACAACTGGTGCGAAACCGTTGTTTTTTCCGGGATTTGGTGATCCAGTGCTGGTGTTGCAGCGTTGAGTGGGGGGATAAGTTTTCAGGCTGGAAAGTGAATCACAGTTGAACGGGGTTTGCGATGCGGACATCAGAGCCGAATGAGCTGAGGCAGGATCAGGGGCAGCTGGAGTTCCTGCTGGTGCTGATCGTTACGATCATCACTTTCGGGCTGGTGCTGCTGTTTGGTTTTGTGATTGTGAACCCTCGGGAAGAGATTGTCGTGCTGCGGTTTGGCAAGTACGTGACAACTCTGCGACGTCAGGGCATCAGCTGGATTCACCCCGTGGGTCGTGCGCTGCATCGTATACCGACTCGCGATATGACTCATAACATTCCGGTGACGACTGTGCTTGAGCGAAATGGAAATCCAATTCAGATCAGTGCGATTGTGGTCTACCGCGTCGAGGATTCGTACAAGGCGGCCCTTGAGGTTGAGAGTTATCGGGTCTTTATTGAGGATCAGGCCAGTGCTGTCATCAAGCGGGTCAGTGCTCAGTTTCCGTATGAGTCTCCGGACCACAGTGAGCCGTGTCTGAAGCTGGAGAATGAAACGGTCAATCGAGCATTTGTTCAGGAGATGCAGGAGGCGGTTCAGGCGGCTGGAGTGCGTGTGCTGAACGTGCGGATGAATGACCTGACATATGCTCCGGAGATTGCTCAGGCCATGCTGATGCGTCAGCAGGCGATGGCATTGATTGATGCTCGCAAGACCATAGTTGAGGGAGCCGTGGAGATTGTGAAGGACGCGGTGCAGCGACTCAGTACTGCCGAGTTGCACATGAGTGACGAGCAGCGTGAACAGTTGATCAGCAATCTGCTGGTGGTGATCTGCAGTGGCGAGCGAGCCCAGCCGGTTGTGCAGGTGCAGCCATCATCTCAGCCCCGTAGTCGTCACTGAGCAGCGGCTGGTTCAGCGGCGCCGGGTGACCCACTGCAGCATCAGAGTTTCACCGATGTCGTGGGAGCCTGGCAGTGCGCGGAATTCCAGAGAGCGATTGAAGATCCAGCCGATTTCAAAGGCGGCGAGATTGCCATCTTCGTCGATTGACTCGGTGCCGACCGCCAGCCGATATTCGCGGACGGTAACGACATCTTCGGAGCTGTCGGGCATTTCGATGTCCCACGTACCTCCTCCGAGCTGACCGCTGATATAGCTGCGTGTGTCAGCGTCCCACGCGTATTCAATGCGTGGGCGGGGAAACACAAGATCCAGCCGCAGTCCTCGGATTGTCGTGTTATGCAGTGAAATGCCGAAAACCGGCAGGATGGGGTAGTCATCGCGGTCCGGAAAGTCTGCTCCCAGAATGATGTCCAGTTCCTGGCTTGTGTGCAGTGCAGCGACAGCATGAGAGGGAAATCGCAATCCTTCGCGTGCGCTGTCTTCGAAATCAGTGTAGAGACCAATGCTGGCAGCCACGTCGTAGCTGAGGTATTCAGTGAGTTCACCGCGGCGCTGGTAATTCAGCGAAAGGTCATAGAGGCGTGGTGGCAATGGGACGGACGTGGGTCCGTTAAGCCAGTGCAGGCTGAATGAGAAGCTGGGCTTGCCGCTGTTTCGGGCAGCGGGCAGATAATGAGAACCGAGCAGACTGGTCCAGCCGAGGTCATCGGAAGGAGTCCAGAGCAGTGCAGTTTCGTGTGTTCTGTAAGTTTTCCATGGTTCAGCAGCGATGTCGCGAAGATCGGGTGCTGTACGCAATTTGAGGTCTTTGAATCTGTGTTTGTCGGAGTCCGGAATCGGCGGCTGGCTGCGGATTTCGATCTCTGGAGCAGGTGATGTGGGTGGCAGGAATGCAGTGCCGGATACGTCGGGTTCTTCTGGTACAGTGCATTCGGTTGCCGGGCTGACCGGTTGCCGGAACAGTGCTACTGGCGGCGTGATGTGGTAGATGGAGTGCGATTCGGGTGGCGGAGATTCAGTCAGGAAATCCCTGAGAGTTCCGAATTCTTCTGTGTGAGCGGGACTGGGGATGCCGACCGCGGCTGCATACGGGGGGCTGAATGCCGCGAGCGCAGCGACGAGGATCGGGAAACGTGGCACGGTGAAATCCATTAGGGGAGGGAACGTGCTGCAGTTTAAATGATTTTACTGAAACGGATCGGTTGGGGTGAAGGTGAGTTTTGCCGATGAAGTGTGGTATGATTGCTGCGGTGGAAGTCCTGCGATGGCAATTCTCCGTCGGCCTGCTGGCAGATTCTCATGCGAAACCTCCTGTTCATCCTGATTTTTCTGCAGATTCTGCAGTGTCGCACAGCTGCTCAGGATGTCCGCAGCGAGGTGTTTTTTGAGAATCGGATTCGGCCTGTTCTGGCGGGGATCTGTTTCCGCTGTCATGGTGGTGAGCGGGTATCGGGTGGTTTGCGTGTGGATTCCGGGGATGCGTTGCTGGAGGGTGGGGAATCCGGGCCGGCGATCATTGCGGGAGATCCTGCGGGGAGTCTGTTGCTGCGGGCAATCGAGCGGCAGGCGGATGTTTCTGCCATGCCTCCGGCTGTCGATCAGTCCTTGTCTGCGCAGCAGTTGGAGGATTTTCGGAGCTGGATTCTGGCTGGTGCCGTCTGGCCTGAGCGGGTGGCCGGTTTTGAATCAGCGAAGCACTGGGCATTTCAGCCGATTGGCAGGTCCGTTGTACCGGCATCAGACGACGGGTGGTGTCGGACAGATATTGATGCGTTTGTGCTGCGAACGCTGCGAAATGCGGGACTGGAACCGCGTGAGCAGGCGGACCGACGCACGCTGCTGCGGCGTCTGACGTTTGATCTGACGGGCCTGCCACCGACACCTGACGATCTGGATACTTTTGAGCGGGATGCAGATCCGGCTGCGTTTGAGAAGGTGGTTGATCGTCTGCTGGCATCACCGGCTTATGGTGAAAAATGGGGACGGCACTGGCTGGATGTTGTGCGGTACGCTGATACGGCTGGTGAAACGGCCGACTATCCACTGCCTGAAGCGTGGCGATATCGGAATTACGTGATTGACGCATTCAATCAGGACATGCCATTTGACCGGTTTGTTCGTGAGCAGTTGGCTGGTGATATACTGGCGATGCAGAGTCCGGGTGAGCGGTTTGCGGAGCAGGTGACAGCAACGGGCTATCTGGCGTTGTCCCGACGCTTTGGTTTCGACTCGGAAAACTATCACCATCTGACAATCCACGACACGATTGACAGTGTGGGTCAGACTTTTCTGGGTTTGAGTATTGGTTGTGCACGCTGTCACGACCACAAGTTTGATCCGATTTCGACGGCTGAGTACTACTCGCTGTACGGTATTTTCGACAGCAGTCGTTATCCATTTCCGGGTTCTGAGCAGAAGCAGCGAGTGCGCTCGCTGACGCCGCTTGTGCCACCGCAGCAGGCGGTGACCGAGTGGCGGGCCTTTGTGCGTCGGACGGCCGATCTGTCGCGGGAGCTGGCGGCTCTGAAACGCCCGGTTCCTGCGGCTGTGCTGCGGAGCCTGCTGGATCCGGACGGTGATTTTGAACTGCAGGCTCCGGCAGCCGGCGGCAGTTATGGAGTTCCGGTGTCTCCGTGGCTGTATTCAGGAGTGGTTTCGGTCACTGGTGAGGCCCAGAGTCCGTTTCAGCACGTTTATCCACAAGGTCGTCACGGGTTGACCGTGCCATCGGGTGCGGAGCCGTGGCGAGTCTGGCAGGGACTGAAGACGGCAGGCGAGGGGCGAGCATCAAAGCTCTGGTTCAGTGTGGATTTTCGGGTACGTGATGGTGTTTCGGCAGAGCAGGGCGGTCATCGCATTCGCCTTGAATCATCCGTGTCGGGGCAGGGTGTGGATGTGCTTTTGAGTCAGGGCAGGGTGCTGCTGCAGTCGGGGGAAAAGTCCTCGCAGGCTGGTGAGTATCGAGTTGGTGAATGGCTGACGCTGCAACTGGAATTTGATCTGCAGGCGGATCAGGTTGTCTGTCGACTGGGTAATGAACAGGGGATGTTGCAGAGTGAGGATCGGTGGACGGGGCAGGGCTGTGCGCCGGATCTGCTGATTCTGTGTGCGGACAGTGAACGATCGATTGCGCGTCCTGGGCTGGACATTGACAATGTCGTGCTGCAGTCTGTGCCCCTGGGTGAAGTATCGCGAGAGTGGTCTGTCTTGTTGCCTGCGGGCGAGTCAGTGGATGGTCTGGCGGCGCAACTGCGTCGGCTGACCGGGTTGGACGGAGATCTTGAGCAGCAGGCAATGGAATCTGCGTTGACGGCTCCGTGGAATGCCGGGCCGGGCAGTGTGGTGAAGCTGCGACCCGAGTCACAGAGTCCGCTGCAGAATGTTTATGGCGCTGGTCGTCAGGGGCTGTATCTGCCAGAGCGATCGCAGTACGACGGGTTTGGTCTGACGATTGGTGACCTGCCTGCGGATTCGGCTGGTGTGGTTCACCTTGCAATTGATATTCGACCTTACGCAGCATCGGAAGGCTGCGGATCGTGGCGTTATTACGTTGGGCACGGACCGGGGCCACTGCCGGCT
The DNA here is from genome assembly GCA_903896675.1 of uncultured Planctomycetaceae bacterium. Lineage (GTDB taxonomy): Bacteria > Planctomycetota > Planctomycetia > Planctomycetales > Planctomycetaceae > SXXK01. The sequence continues at coordinate 930 of CAITYU010000078.1, read as the reverse complement.
GTGGAGCTGCATTTCACGGATCGTGCAGTTTTTGCGAAGACTGCGACGGGATATGTTCGTGTGGCAGAGCTGAGTCGTGGTGAGTGGCAACAGATTCAGCTGGTGCTGGATACTCGAAACCGCAGGTACAGGTGTCTGGTAGCGGGAGCGGTTCTGTCTCCGGAGTTTCATGGGGAGTGTCTGCCAGCGTGGGATGGCGTCATTGATTACAGTTTCATAGACAGTTACGGGCATTTGCCAGGCCTGCGTCCGGCGCTGGACGTGGATAATTTTGTGGTGCAGTCTGCACCCATTCCGGGCACTGATCACAGGGTTTCTCCCGCGGATGTTCTGGTTCGTCACGGGGAGGCAGCGCGGCTGAGGCAGCAGATTGCTGAACTGCAGGGTCGGGCGGATGTGCTGCTGCGGGAGTTGCAGTCACTGCTTGCCACAGGCCCTTATCCAATGGCTTACGCGATGTCCGAGGGGACTGCTCATGACGTACGTATTCAGCAGCGTGGAGAGCCTGATCAGCCTGGGGAGACTGTGGCTCGAGGATTTGTCAAAGCAGTGGGTGGGGACGCGACTGAAAGGGAGCTGACGGGAAGTGGTCGACTGCAGCTGGCCGAGTGGCTGGTGCATCCTGAGAACCCATTGACGGCGCGGGTGATTGTGAATCGGGTGTGGCAGTATCATTTTGGATTCGGTCTGGTGCGGACTCCCAATGATTTCGGAGTCCGTGGTTCGGCGCCTGCGGATTCTGAACTGCTGGACTATCTGGCGGCGAGGTTTGTGCGTGAGGGCTGGAGTTTCAAGTCGCTGCATCGCCTGATTCTGCGCAGTGCGGTGTGGCAGCAGCGGGGAAGTGCCGCTGGTATGGTAAGCGATGTCCCGGGCGTGGTTCGTCGCCGGCTTTCGGCGGAAGAGATTCGTGATTCCATTCTGGCGGTC
>CAITYU010000077.1 GCA_903896675.1 uncultured Planctomycetaceae bacterium | reverse complement strand
GACCTGTTTGCGGCTCGGGCCTGTGCCGTGTGCCAGCTTGACATCACTCATTGTGGTGGTTTAAGTGAGGCGCGGCGGGTGGCCGCGCTGGCCGAAGCGTGGCGTCTGTCACTGGCGCCGCACAATCCGCAGGGTCCTGTCAGCACGGCGGCATCGCTGGAATTCGGTTTTTCGCAGCCCTCGTATGTGATCTGCGAGACCGTGCATGATGACGTGCCGTGGCGGCAGGATGTGGTGCGTGAGGGTTTTGTGGTGGAACGTCAGGGCCGAATTGTTCGCCCGAATCAGCGTCCCGGGCTGGGAATTGAAATCAACGAGGCGGAAGTTCGCAAACATCCATTCCAGCAGGAGTTGTTACAGCGGGTGTTTGGCAGTGACGGCAGTGTCGGGGACTGGTAACTGCCGTCGGAAACCATCGCGGCTGGAAAAAAGAAAACGTCCGCAGTTGTGGACTGCGGACGTTCTGCTTAACCAGCCCGACATGTCACATCAAGGTGCTGCATCAGGGTGTCAGGGCAGGATCACAGTGTCGATGACATGGATGATACCGTTGCCTGTTTCGATGTCAGTCTTCACAATTCCGGCACCGTTGATCTTTGCACCACCGTCGGTGGTAATTTTCACGGTCTTGCCATTCACAGTCTTCAGCTCGCCGGCCTTGACCACATCGCCGGCCTTCAGGCTGCCCGGAACCACGTGGTAAGTCAGGATCGCGACCAGCTTATCTTTGTTTTCTGGCTTCAGCAGGCTTTCCACTGTCCCGGCTGGCAGCTTGGCGAAGGCTTCGTCGGTCGGAGCGAACACGGTGAAAGGCCCCTTGCTCTTCAGCGTTTCCACAAGGCCGGCGGCCTTGACAGCGGCAACCAGAGTCTTGAAGGATCCGGCAGCCACAGCGGTGTCGACGATATCGGGAGTGGCCGGAGCGGACTTCGGCAGAATAACGCTGTCAATGACGTGGATCACGCCATTGCTGCACGCGATATCGGTCTTCACAACCTTGGCGTTGTCTACAGAGACTCCGCCGTCAGCCACGGTAATCGCAACTTCCTGCCCCTGCACCGTCCTGGCAGACTTCAGCTTCACAACGTCAGCAGCCATGACTTTGCCGGCTACAACGTGGTAGGTCAGGACGGCCACCAGTTTGTCCTTGTTTTCCGGCTTCAGCAGATCTTCCACCGTGCCCTTTGGAAGCTTGGCAAAGGCTTCGTCGGTCGGAGCGAAGACAGTGAATGGGCCCTTGCCCTTCAGTGTTTCGACGAGCCCAGCGGCCTTCACGGCAGCAACCAGCGTCTTGAACGACCCGGCAGCTACAGCGGTGTCAACGATGTCCGAGGCGGCCTGGTGAGCCGGCAGAGACGTCATCACAGCGTGCCCGGCGGACTTGCTGGTGCTGCAGGTTGAGGAGCATGTGGAGCGGGTGGCGGTCATGCGAACATGACGGCGTTTTGTGTCAGCGGACGATGTGCTGACGAACGTCAGCATGAGTGCGACGGCTACGAGGCTTCTGAACAGCATTGCCAATTCCCTTCGGATCATTTGTCTGATTGAATGAACTTCGATTTGAACCCGTTTGACCTTCTCGCGAGTGAAGTCGTTCAATACGTTCTAAGACGTTCACGTGGGCTGGCCACTGTTTCTCCGGGAAATTGTTGAAACAAATAAAGGGGAAAAACGTCCGGATTTCGCGGTGGCAGGTGGCGAGTGGGTTCAGGTCCGGGCTGGATTTCGGGAGAATGGGTGGTTGGGGGCACGGTAGATTTTTGGCAGGAAGGGAGCAGAGGGATGCGAGGATTGCCGGCTGTGTTGGCTGTGTTGTTGGGCGGGTGTGTGATGTTGTGCGCGGGAAGTGCAGTCAACGCCGGGCAGTTGCGTGCGGGGGCGGCCACCAGCGTAATTACTCCGGCGATCGGCGGAGACATTGTGGGTGGCTTCCAGCCGATTCCTTCGACGCATATTCATGATGAGCTGCACGCGCGGTGCCTGGTCCTGGATGATGGCAGCAATCGTGTCGCCCTCGTGGTGTGTGATCTGCTGGGGCTGCATCGTTGTGTCAGTGATGAAGCGCGAAAGCAGATTCAGCAGCGGCTGGGGATACCAGCGGAGCATGTGCTGATTTCAGCCACGCATACTCATTCCGCCGTGAGTGCTTTGGGCAGCGTGCGGTATGCGATCCACGCGGAGCCGGACGAGTATCAGCGGTTTGTGATCAGTCGGATTGTGGATGGTGTGCAGCGTGCGGTGAATCTGCTGCGTCCGGCGGAGTTGGCGTTTGGTACGGTGGAGGCGGGCGAGCATGTCTTCAATCGACGCTGGTTCATGCGGGACGGGTATGTGGCGACGAATCCCTTTGGCGGCGTGGATCGGGTGAAGATGAATCCGCCGGCCGGCAATGCTCAGTTGGACCGCCCTGCGGGCCCTGTGGACCCGGTAGTGTCGGTATTGAGTGTGCGTGAACCCGGAGGCGTGCCGATTGCGGTGTATGCGGCGTATTCGCTGCATTATGTGGGTGGCGTGGGGAACGGTCACATCTCTGCGGATTACTTCGGGATGTTTTGTGAGGCGTTGAGTCGTCATCGGACGCACAGCCAACAGTCGATACCGTTTGTGGCGATGCTGGCGAATGGGACCAGCGGTGACGTGAACAACATCAACTTCCGTACGCCTCGACCATCCGCCCCTGCCTATCAGCAGATGCGACTGGTGGCAGAGGACGTGGCGGAGAAGGTGCACGGGCTGCTGGATGGGCTGGAGTATCGTCGTGAGCTGCAGGTTGGTGGTCGGATGAGTGAACTGACGGTGGGCTGGCGAGTCCCGACGGCGGAGCAGTTGTCGTGGGCTGCAGACAGGTTGTCAGAGCCTGAGGGTGTGCCGGGGCAGGCGAATCTGCCGCGGATTTATGCGGGGCGGGTACGCAGTCTGGAAGGTCAGCCGGAGCGGGCAGCGGTACCGCTGCAGGTTTTGCGGATTGGTGATGTGCGAGTGGGTACGATGCCCTGTGAAGTGTTCTGTGAGATTGGGCTGGAGTATCGTCGGCGTGTGGCAGCGGGTGGCGGTGGATTTCTGGTATCGCTGGCACATGGCTATTACGGGTATCTGCCAACGGCTGAGCAGCATCTGTTGGGCGGATACGAAACGTGGCTGGGAACAAATCGGCTGGCTGCTGATGCTGCCGGGATGATGCTGGATGAATTGACACAACTGGGACGTTAGTTTTCAGTTTTCAGTTTTCAGTTGCCAGGCAGCAGAGGGCGTGTGCAAGGGAGTCTATGCGGGTATCGGGGGTTCTGATAGGCGAGCCTGCGATCCACCGCTCAACACCAGAGAATTCAGCCCCCACTGCCCACTGACCACTGACCACTGACCACTGACCACTGACCACTGACCACTGACCACTTACCACTGACCACTGGCTACTGGCTTCGAAGGATTGACAATGAGAGAATTGGAAGCGAATCGTCAGCGGTTGTTGTCACTGGATCAGTTTCGTGGCTATACGATTCTGGGGATGCTGCTGGTGAATTTTCTGGGTGATTATGCCGTGTGTCCGCGGTGGTTGCGGCATACGAATGATTACTGCAGTTATGCGGACACGATCATGCCGCAGTTTTTGTTTGCAGCGGGGTTTGCACTGCGTTTGAGTCTGGTACGGCGGTGGCAGCGTGAGGGGTTGATTCCGTGGGTGCGGTTGTTGCGGCGGATTGCGGGATTGGCGCTGGTAGCGGTGGTGTGGTATTCGCTGTCGGACCTGCAGGGGTTGTGGCAGCGACTGTCCAGTCGCCCGGTCGTGGAGGTGTTGCTGGAGCAGTGCAAGCGGCAGTGGTTTCAGACATTGATGCACATAGCGGCGACATCGTTATGGCTGTTGCCGGTGATCATGGGGTCGGTGAGGTTGCGGGTGTGCTGGGCGGTGTTTTCGGGAGTGCTGCATGTGGTGCTCAGTGGCTGGTTCAATTTCGCGTGGGTGCATGCGTCCCCGCGTGGGATTGATGGTGGTCCGCTGGGATTTCTGACGTGGGTGATTCCGGCGGTGCTGGGAACGCTGGCGTGTGACGAGTTGTCCATTGGGGGAGCATCACGGGGGGTTGGACGCATTTGCCGGGCGGGTCTGGCGGTGATGCTGCTGGGATGGCTGTTGTCGTGTCCGACGGTGTTGTATGACGTTTCCGGGGGGTTGCCGCAGGCAGCGTCTGCGGGTGATTATGCGGCGGATCCGGTCTGGCCGCGGCTGGAACGCTGGCGGTTGTGGGACGGTCGACTGCCTGAGCCTCCTTTGGTGCCTCCGCCGGGTCCGGGAGAGCGGAAGCTGAATTACTGGATGATGAGTCAGCGCGCGGGGTCGGTGTCGTATACGACATTTGCGGGCGGTCTGTCGCTGGTGTTGTTTGCGGGATTTGTGTGGGTGTGTGACGTGCGCGGGTCCAGTCTGGGCGTGTTGGGGGCCCTTGGCGCGAATTCGCTGGCGGCCTATCTGCTGCACGATGTGGCTGCCCGCGCAGTGGCTCCGTGGCTGCAGCGGGACAGTGGGGCTGCTGCAGTGCTGGCGGGCTGGCTGATTTTTGCGGGTCTGGTGTATGGATGTTGTCGCTTACTGCAGTGGAAACGGTGGTATTTGAGAGTTTGAGGGGAGTTTGCGGGGGGCGGGGTCATGGGATCCGGGGGTACGGGGTGCCGGACGAGCTGCTTTCATTCGATTTACGGTGTCCGGACTGATAGTATTCCCTGAGCAGGCGACGGGGTGCATGTCTTCGCAGTCGTCATCAATCTGAATTCTCCCACGGAAAATGCTCATGCGGAACTTCTCACTGCTGCTGTGTTTACTGGCAGCGACCTGTGCTGATGCGATGGTTGGCCACGCGGACGACGATCTGAACTGGGTGCGGATCCGACTGGACGAGCGATTTCGTTCAGAGGGCGTGGCGGCTGGAGATTTCAATGGCGACGGCCACGCGGATGTGGTGGCCGGCGACATCTGGTATGAGGCTCCGGCGACCGGCACTGATGCGTGGCTGGACGGTGCACAGTGGAAGCTGCACGAGGTGCGGACTCCCGGTGAGTTTGTCGCGGGAGTGGGTTACAGCAACAGCTTCTGCAACTTTGCTCATGACATCAACGGCGACGGTCATCTGGACGTGATCATTGTGGGGTTCCCGGGTGATCCGTATCACTGGTATCAGAATCCTGGTCCGGGGAACGAGCAGTTGTGGAAGCAGCATGTGATCTGGACCAGTGCCTGCAATGAATCGCCTGAGTTTGAGGACCTGAACGGTGACGGGGTTCGGGAAATCGTGATTGGGTCTCAGCCAGAAGCGCGGATGGGCTTTAACTTTCTGCCGGGGCGGGACAAGCCTTTTGAGCAGTCTGCGTTTCAGGCGATCAGTGAGCCGGGCGATCCGGGTCAGAACGGCACGTTCAAGTACTATCATGGGCTGGGTGTTGGCGACATGAATGGCGACGGGCACCGTGACATCCTGATTGCTCATGGATGGTGGCAGAATCCGGGCCAGGTGGGAGATGGTGCGGTTTGGAAGTTTCATGCGGTGCGGGTGAAGACGGACGGTGGTGAGTCCCCCTTGCCGGCCTGTGCGAATCTGTATGCGGACGATCTGGACAGTGACGGGGACATGGACATTTTTCTGTCGTCAGCGCATGCCTTTGGCGTGTGGTGGGCAGAGAACACGGGGGCTGGAGCGTGGACGCTGCATGAGATCGACAAGTCATTTTCGCAGACGCATGCCGTGGAGCAGGTGGACATCAACGGTGACGGCCAGCTGGACTACGTGACGGGCAAGCGATTTTTTGCTCACAACGGCGCCGATCCGGGCGCATTTGACCCTGTGGTGATGTACTGGTTTGAGGTGGTGCGAGCGAAGGGGCAGGGGCCGAAGATTGTGCCGCATCGGATTGTGGCGGGCACCGGGACCGGCGTGGGGACTCAGTTCGAGATTTCCGACATGAACCGGGACGGACGTCCCGACATCGTTCTCTCGAATAAGAAGGGCGTCAACGTGCTGATCCAGAAATCTGTCAAATAACGCTGACAAATCCTCAGTTCACCGGGGATTTTTAGTGTTCACCTGAACAGATCCCCCTGAGTGCTCCTGCGGTGGGTCTGGACATTGGGTTCACGGCAGCACAGAATCTGCGTTTTGGCTCTGTACAGGCGTTTGCCAGTTCAGATTTGGGATCAGTGATGCGAAGTCGCCAGCAATTATTATCTCAGCTCAGGTCGGTGTTGCCGGTGGTAGCGCCATCGATGTTGAAGTGTGATTTTGGTAATCTGCATCGAGAGTTTGAGCGTTTGCAGGCGGCTGGGACCGAGGTGTTGCATCTGGACGTGATGGACGGGCATTTTGTGCCCAATATTTCGTATGGTCCGATGGTGATAGAGCGGATGCGGCAGCATTCGGGTGCGATCTTTGATGCGCATCTGATGATTTCGGATCCGGGGCGTTATCTGGACGAGTATGTGCGTGTGGGGTGTGAGGCGATCACGATTCATCTTGAGGCGGTTCCTGAACCGGTGGGGTTATTGCGAGCGATTCGTGAGCGTGGCTTATTGGCGGGGCTGGCTGTGAATCCGGGGACGGGTTGGTCCCCGGCGGCTCAGTTTCTGGATGAGATGGATTTATTTCTGGTGATGAGTGTTCAGCCGGGCTTTGGCGGTCAGAAGTTTATTCCCGGGGCGATTTCAACGATTCGGGAAGCGCGACAGGCTGGTGGTGAACGGCTTTTGATTTCGGTGGACGGCGGGATAGGGAAATCCACGATTGCAGAGTGCGCGCGAGCGGGCTGTGATCTGTTTGTTGCCGGAAGTTCTGTGTTTGATGAACCCTGCTACTCGGCAGCGATGGCCGAGCTGCGGCGGCTGGCGATGGAAGCGCGGGCTGCTGTCTGAGAATCCGGAGTGTATGTCGACGATCGTACTGATACGGGCGGGTTGCACGGACTATGAGGACGCGCACCGTCTGCTGGGGAATCTCAGTGTTCCCCTGAATGCTCGGGGAACCGGGCAGATTCGTGAAATTGTGCAAAGGCTGCAGCAGCAGCAGGTGTCTTTGGAGGTGATTCTCACATCTCCTGAGAACCCGGCTTCCGGCACAGCCCACGAAGTGGCTCGGGCGTTTCCGCGTCTGAAGGTGAAGCAGTTGGAGGAGCTGAGAAATGTGAATCAGGGACTGTGGCAGGGATTGCCGGAAAACGACGTCCGTCGCCGGTTTCCTCGATTTTTTCGTTCAGGAAAGGAAGATCCGACGGCGATTTGTCCGCCGGAAGGTGAGACACTCTCGGACGCCTGTCAGCGACTGGAGAGTGTGCTGTGTCGGGCGTTGCGTCGGTATCGGGTATTTGCTGTGGTGGCACCGGAACCTTTGGCGTCGGTGATTCGGTGTACGGTGCAGCATCGTCGGATGCGGATGACGGATTGTCTGTGTGGTGAGGAGTCCGGTGAGCTGGTGCAGGTGCTGCAATCCAGCAGTTTTGAGGCGGCCGGGTTTGCTGGTGTGACGGAATCCTGTGGTGAATTTGTGCCGTTGTCAGGTCAGGGTACAGAAACATGAGTGCAGTGGAAAACACAAATGCAGCGGCTCAGGCGGGCTGGCGTCCCAAGCGCGGGGTACCGGCAGGGTTGTGGCTGCGGTGTGATGGTTGCGGAGCGACGGTGTTTCGCAAGCAGGTCGAGCAGAACCTGAATGTCTGTCCGGAGTGTGGGCATCATTTTTATGTGCCGACGGCGATGCGAATTCGGCAGTTGCTGGATCCGGACAGTTTTGAGGAGTGGTATCCGGACATGACGTCCGGCGACCCGCTGGGTTTCAGCGACCGCAAACCCTATCGTGAGCGGGTGATTGACGAGCAGAAGAAGACGGGCATGAAGGATGCCTGCACGGTGGGTCGGGGCTACATGCGTGGCCGTCCGCTGGTATTTGGCCTGACGGATTCCGCCTTCATCATGGGCAGCATGGGATCAGTGGTTGGTGAAAAGCTGACGCGGGCGGTGGAGCGTGCGACCGAGCTGTCATTGCCGCTGGTGATTGTCAGCGGATCCGGCGGTGGTGCGCGAATGCACGAAGGCATCATTTCGTTGATGCAGATGGGCAAGGTCTCTGCGGCACTGGCGCGCTACCGCAGGGCTCGTGGCCTGTTCATTTCGGTGCTGACCAACCCCACGATGGGTGGTGTGGCGGCCAGTTTTGCTTCGCTGGGTGACATCATTGTGGCGGAACCCAAGGCGCTGGTGGGATTCGCGGGGCCGCGTGTGGTGGAGGCGACCTGCAAGATCGCGTTGCCGGACGACTTCCAGACCAGTGAATTCATGTTGAAGCACGGCTTCGTCGACCGCATTGTGGCTCGTTCCGAGATGCGTTCCGAACTGGCTCGGCTGATCGACTATGGTGGTCGTCAGTGAAGCGGGATTGCTGTGGAGGCTGACTTCCGGGGCCCGGCTGCTGTTGCAGTGCGGGCCCTGTTTTTTGGGTTGCAGGTAAGGAGGGTCGGGATGCGGTGGTCTCTGCGGTGTGCGGCAATTGCCCTCGTGTTCTGGGGCGCGGCTGAACTGTTGCGGGCGGACGAGCGATCAGCGGTGCAGTCGACAGCAGAGGCGCAGGACGGCACATGGCATCCGGTAACAGCGATGCTGGACGGTGCGGATATGTCGCAGTCGCTGCGCGAGTCGACGGTGCTGAAGCTGACGGGTGAACAGTATGCGGTCACCGTGAATGGGACTCCGGACCGTGGCACCTGCGTGGTGGACCGCAGTGTGGTTCCGTGGCGGCTGAAGATTCAGGGGACAGTGGGACCGAACCAGGGGAAGACGCTGCTGGCGATCTTCGAGCTGACGAAGGAGGATCGTTTGCGGGTGTGCTATGACCTGATGGGTCTGAAGTATCCGGAGGCGTTTGCGGCGGGAGCAGGGAGTGGGCGGTTGCTGATCGAGTATCGTCGCGAGCTGGCTCGCGGGGCCGAACTTTCCGGAGAAGTCTCGGGCGTACCCGACAGTGACGCACTGCTGTTGCGGGTAGCGGGTGGTCGGGAGCATCGGATTCGGCTGAACGGCATTGATGCTCCTGAACTGCAGCAGCCCTTCGGCCAGCGTTCGCAGCAGTTGCTGCAGCAATTGCTGCGGGGGCGGGTGCTGCGTGTGGTGACCCTGGGCGAGGATCGTGCAGGTCAGATTCTGGGTGATGTGTATGTGCGGCTGGCGGAGGGAGAGGCGGAGAAGCTGTTGAATGTGGAACTGGTGGAGCGTGGCTGGGCGTGGCATTTTGTGAGATTTGCAAAGGACAATCGGGAATTGTCTGAGGCTGAACAGCGGGCCCGCAGTGGCAGGCTGGGGTTATGGTCTGAGGCCAGTCCGGTTGCTCCGTGGGAATTTCGGCGGCAGCAGGCGGAGGCGGCGAAGGGTGGCGAAACGGGAGCGAAGTCGGGGCAGTGACATCAGTCGGGCAGCCATTCAGCAGGGCGGGCGCTTCAGAGTGTCCAGCCGTGATACTGACCGTCGGCAGATGTTTTGTGTGAGGGTTCGGACCTGATGTCTGGCGACCTGCTGGTGTTTGGTTCAGGACGTGTGGATTTCAGCGAGTGCGACAAGAGGAAGGGTGAGCAGGTATGACTGGTGGCATCAGGAAAAGGTCGGGGCGTGGTGCGTTGGCGGTGGCAGTGCTGCTGGGTTTGTGCCTGAGTGGGGGTGGCTGGCGGGAATTTGTGCAGGCCGACGAAAAGTCGGCTCCGAAGCTGCCGGCTGGTGTGCGGATGGAACGAGATCTGGCGTATGTGGAGGGCGGTGATGAGTCGCAGAAGCTGGATTTGTATCTGCCGGAGAAACCGGCGGCAGGTCCACTGCCTCTGATCGTGCACATTCATGGAGGGGGCTGGCGT
>CAITYU010000076.1 GCA_903896675.1 uncultured Planctomycetaceae bacterium | reverse complement strand
TGAACCGATATGGGGTCAAGCTAAAGGGGAGTTTTCAGTCTTCGGTTTTCGGTTTTCGGTTTTCGGTTGCCAGTTGCCAGTTGCCAGTTGCCAGTTGCCAGTTGCCAGTTGCCAGTTGCCAGTTGCCAGTTGCCAGTGAGCCAGTGAAGTCATTCACTCGGATGCTCTGAAGGTGACGTGACCACTGACCACTGATCACTGATCACTGATCACTGATCACTGACCACTGATCACCCCGTTCCGAGACCGCGTTCGAAGGCTTCCTGTTCGCGAGCGTATGCGTCCGCGGCGGTTTCCAGTGTCGTGCGACTGATCTTCCAGCTGGGCTGATCTTCCGTAAATCGGTTGCAGTGTTCGGTCAGGAGTCGGTAGAGGAAGCGAAACAGGTGTCTGGGGACTCGCAGTTTCGCAAACCGCCCGATCAGGTCATCTCGCGAGACTTCGTCGGCAAAGAAGTCACGAATTGTCAGTTCCACTGCGGCCTGCGGTTGATGAGATTCGCTGCGACAGGCTCGGATGCGACTGGTGGCCATGTCAAACAAACTCTCCCCCGTCCACTCGAGGGATTTGATCAGGTTCTGTTTGTCCAGCCGTGATCGTTCGTAGAATTCCTTCTCTTCACGGCTTAAGAAGAACACGACGTCCCGCGGCAGCAGCATCTTGAAGCCAATCCCGGGATGCTTCAGGAATTTGTTGTCAAACATCGACCACAGAAAGTCCCGCATCCGCTCGGCCGAACCGTTAATCAGGTGGGGCTCGTCCACGCGATCCACCAGCACCACAATGCTGGAATAGCCCAGCGGGGTCAGCAGCCGTTGCAGTTTTGACAGCAGCTCATAGCGGTCATCACTGCGATCGCGGGAAGGAATCGGCTGATCGTCAATCTCAGTCGCCGGAAAGCCGGCCAGAATCTGCCGCAGCGAGGCACTGCTGTGGTCCAGAATACGCACCTGACGGGCCACCTGCCACGCGCGTCGCCACAACGACAGCGTGCGTTTCAGCCACGGCAGCCAGATACCAAACAGCAGCAGCGGAAACCACCACTGCAGCAGTCGCGGAAAGGCCAGCGACGGAGCACTGAAGACGTCGCGCAGCGTGACACCCAGCAGGACCGCAGTACCCACCAGTCCCGCCAGCCAGCGCCAACCGGCAAATGGAGCGGAATAGCCACACTGGCGTTTCAGCAGCCGCCAGCGAGTGGTGTGGGACTGATCCGAACTCTGGTCATAAAACGCCGCCAGCAGCAGCAGATCACGTTTCTGCTGCCGCGGCAATGCTCGCAACTGTTCGGGCGATATGCCGGGATCCGCGCCGCTGTTGTCCAGCAGTGCACGACAGATCCGACGTGTGCTGAGCGTCAGCAGGGCATCCATGTGGTCCCACAGACGCCATTCCTTCAGCGCATTGTCAGGATTGCGACGACGCCCCCGCAGCCGGTCCTGAAAGGCGTCCAGAAACGGATTCAGATCGTCATAGCTGATCACAAACACGCGCTCATTCGTCGAATGCTGATTGTGCTCGGCTATCGCCTTCATCAACTGCAGACGGATGGCGGTCTTGCCCGAACCCTTTTCACCAAAGACGATTGCCGTGCTGGGATTGCGACAGTCGCCCAGCACCTTGTCCCAGGCCGGATGGTACAGGGCCTGAGAACAGTGACGCTGGAAGATGTGATCGGACTGAGCATCTTCCTGGCTGAACGGGTTGATGCGGACGCCGTAATGTTCCAGAAACTGCTGAATCTTCATGGGCGAGTGGTCTGCAGTCGAGCAGCCGTCAGAGTATTTTCGAGGAGCATGGCGATGGTCATCGGACCAACGCCACCAGGAACCGGCGTGATGGCGGCGACATGCCCGACAGCCGCATCGAAGTCGACATCACCCACCAGTTTGTCACCCAGTCGATTAATACCCACGTCAATCACGACGGCGTCCGGTTTCAGCCAGTCGCCGTGGACAAAATTGGGTATCCCGACGGCCGCGATGACAATGTCGGCCTGGCGGCACAGTGCAGCGATATCGGGCGTGCGACTGTGACAGACCGTGACAGTAGCATCGGCCCCTTTCTGCAGCAGCAGCGCCGCCATGGGTTTACCAACAATATCACTGCGACCGATCACTACGGCATGACGCCCGGCCGTGGGAATGCCACTGGCGGACAACAGTCGCATGACACCCGCGGGTGTGCAGGGCAGGAAACGCGGGCGTCCCTGCAGCATCAAACCAACGTTTTCCGGATGGAAGGCATCAACATCCTTGAGCGGCGTGACAGCGTCGAGGATGGCGACCGTGTCCAGGTGTCGGGGCAGCGGCAACTGGACGAGGATCCCGTGGACGTCCGGGTTGCTGTTGAGTGCTGCAATCAACTGCTGCAACTGCTGCTGAGTGACGTCTGCCGGCAGGCGGTGCAGGGTGCTGCGAAGCCCGGCTTTGGCACAGGCCTTTTCCTTGTTACGAACGTAGACCTGACTGGCCGGGTCGTCACCGCAGAGAATCGCGGCGAGGTGCGGCGAGACGCCGGTCTGCTGCAGCATGGCGACCGCCTGCTGCTGGACCTGCAGGCGGCAGTGTTCGGCGATCTGTTTGCCATCAATCAACTGAGCAGTCATGAGTTTGGATCCGGGGAGACACGGGGACGCCGGGGTTGGGGTGCTGGGGCCGGAAAGCCCGAAATACGGCTCCAGACCTCAGTATTATGGCTCAGAAACTGCTGGACAATCGACTGACTTTTCGCGGTCTTCGGGTGCGGTTCCTGACAGTGGCAATCCTTTATGCCGAGTGCAGGGGGCAGAATCCTGGGTTACACTGCAGGCACGCTGCGGAAATCGCTGAGATTTCCGGGTATGACTGAGTGTTGCATTTTTTCATCGGGATGTGGCGATGGGACGATTTTCGCTGGCGTGGCGGATCCTGACGGACGGTGGTTTTGCTCAGTTGGTGCAGCAGCGACTGGCGGCGGTCACGGAGCCGGTTGTGGCGGCGGTTCCGGCAGTGGCTGCTCCAGCGCCCGCCCCGGTTCGGCCGGTGACACCTCCGCAGGCGGCCTCCGGCCGCAGTGATGCGTTAAGCCTGCTGGCGGCATTGCAGCGCGAGGGTCGGTTGCTGGATTTTCTGCAGGAGCCAATCGACGGCTACGCGGATGCTCAGGTGGGAGCCGCCGTGCGTGACATTCATCGCAACTGTGCGGCGGTGATTGAGCGTCAGTTTGCAGTGCGTCCGGTTCTGGATCAGCCCGAGGGCAGCTCGGTCACCATCAATCAGCCTGTGGGTCCGCAGATTCGTTTGACGGGTGCGGCAGCGGGGGCAGCGGGCTCCACCGGGCGACTGGTTCATCCGGGCTGGCAGGCGACAAAATGTGAGTTGCCGTTGTGGCAGGGGGACGCCACGGCGGCAAAAATTCTAGCGCCGGCCGAGATTGGATAGTTTTCAGTTTTCAGTTTTCAGTTTTCAGTTCGCAGTTTTCAGTTCGCAGTTTTCAGTTCGCAGTTCGCAGTTCGCAGTTCGCAGTGGAGGGGCTGTGTGTGTGTTGCACACAGATCACACACCGGAGGCTCTTGTGCAGGAATAACGACGAGCACACAACCGTAGTCCGGGCATTCCTGACGCCGAGGACAAAAGGTAGCCCGAGCATTCCTGCTCGGCCCCACCACTTAAAAACACTGGTGATTTCAAGAGTGACGAGAAGTTCGTGCCCGGGCTGAAGCCAAGGCTGCGTTTTTTCGCCGGCGTTACGAGGACCTGAACTCACGTTACAGCTTGTCGTCGTACACAGTGACCGATTCAGACACGATCAAAGGTCGGTCCATTTCGTCATACTTCAACTGTGCCTGTACGACGGCGTTGCGGGCGATCTGGCGTCCGCGGAGTGTCACCTGAAATTTCATCTGTTCGTTTGGACGAATCGTGACGACTTTGTCGTAACGCACAACATTTCCAGGCAGCAGTCTGCCGGGAATTTCTCTGGTGCCAGCTGCGATCACTTCAATCTCGGCGGGTACCTGCAGTGAGATCTGCACGTTGCGAGCTTCGGCGGTGCCGCGATTGTCAATGGTCACCGTGAAGCCAAATCGTTCGCCCACGACCACCGGCTTATCCTGTCGACTGATGTCGGCAGTCACATTGTGGATACCTTCCACAACGACGATGGTGTTATCTTTTGCCTCTGACCGAAATCCGGCGCTTTCCACCACAACAACTCGTGATTCCAGTTTTCCAGCGACTTCCGGAACCAGTCCGAGGTCCAGCATGACTTCTCGGCCCGGACCGATCACTGGCAGGTCCCAGCGAACCTGTCGCGTGGCGGGGTCATACTTTCCTCCGCCACCCACCGACTCGACTCGCATACCTTCAGGAACCTGTTCCACGACATAGGCACCTGCGGCATCGAACTGAGTTTCATTTTTCACGAGGTTCTGAAAACGTGCGAGGTGATTGACGTACCGTTTTTCCGGTCCGGTGCGTTCGATGATCAGTTGGGATCCGATAATGTTGATTTCCGTGCGGGCGGTTGTCGGGGCAGAACCTTCTGCTTCAATCTCCGCCGAGACTCGCACCTGTTCCCCGGGTTCTGCCGCGGCAACCGTCAGTTCGACGGTTTCGCTTGCGCCTGCTCGCAACAGGTCGATGGAATATTCCAGGTCTGCACCTTCGGGATGTCGCAGTCCGGGAGGCAGTACGCTGCGAAGCACCACGTTGGCTGCGTCGCCACTGCCACGGTTGGTGATCCGGAACTGCAGCGGCACTTCACTGCCCAGCTTGACTGCGCTGGGTCCGGCGACTTCCAGTTGCAGTTTGGGGGAACGAATGACGGTGGCGGAACGGACCTGTGCACTGAAGCTGACGGTGGCAGTGCCATCCAGCGTGCCCTCACCCGTCGGGCGAATGCGCACGATCATTTCGCGGGATGCCCCGGCTGCCAGTTCTCTGATCGACCACCGCAGGGTACCACCGCTGGAATTGTCGGGCTGTGGCATGGCGCTGATCAGTTCGGCAGCGCTGCCCAGTTCATCTTCAATCTGCAGATCGTAGGCGACCATATCACCCTCGTTCCGCAGAGTAATCCGATATTCGATGGGGACTCCGACCGTTGCTGTTTTGGGAGCCTGTTTCTGAATGCTGAGGTGGGGCCGCATGGATTCCGGGATGTTGGGCTGAGCCTGCTGTCCGGCGGAGGGAATGCTGCGTCCGCTGCGGTCCATTGACTGGCTGTCCAGACTGGGCAGATCGGTCCCTGCGTCAGACGCTCCTGTATCCCGGGGCAGTGGCACGTTCTGTTCACCGAAGTCAGGAGTCTCTGCAGGGAACGGTTCAGGCTGCGGTACTGTGTCCGGCTGAAAGGGGGCGGGTTCCGCGAATTCCGGGGGCTCGGTGTTGTCCATGGCCGGAGCCGTGGTCGGTTCCGTAGCCGGGAAATCCGGAACAGATTCCGGCACAACGAACTGTGGAGTCTCTTCGGGTTCAGCGGCAGCGGCCGGAAGCTCTGGCAATTCGGCAGCCGGTGTGGGCACAGTCGGCTGAGGAACCGTTTCCGCCGGCACGCTGCTGACAGGTTCACTGATGACAGGTTCAGCAGTGACCGGGGGGTCAACCGCAACCGGTTCGCTGGCGGCCGCAGGAGCGGCGGACGGCTGAGCGGTGGCGGCTGCTGGCTCTTCGAGGTCGGAGAAGAAACGTTCGTCCGGCGGCGTCTTTACTGATGCACCATTGTCGGCGGGGGGATCTGCCGGATTTGCCTGAAAGCTGGCCGTACGGATCTCTCCGGTCGATTCCGGTTCACCAAAATTGAACGGACTTTCGTCCGTGGATGCCGTTGCGGCTGCTGCCCCGGCCGGTTCGTCGAGGGATGTTTGTTCGGCCGCAGCGGTATCGCTGCCAGTTGCGTTATCAGCGGCTGCGACGGCGGCCTGCGGATCATTTTTCTTCTGCGCAGCCAGTCGTCCCTGCACCTGAATGACGAAAAATACGCCGATTCCGGCAACCCCGAGTGCTGTCAGAACCTTCCAGATGGAGTTGTTCATGGGAATCCTTTCCCCGGCCGCGCGAACCATCCCCTGAGGGATTTGTGTTGATCTGAATGCCCTAAGAGTCCTTCGTAGCAGAATCCGCCGATCCGGGAAAGACGAATTCCTGAAACTCTGCATTTCCGATCACCTGAGCGGAATTTTGTGGACTTGCGGGAGGCGGAGGTGTTGAGTCAACACCGGATACAAGCAGACGCAGGGGTGTTGCGGATGCTTTGCGGGATTGTGGCCGGCTGCCCGGCTGCGGCTCGGGAACTGCACACAAGTTGTTTACTGGATGGCACTTGCAGAAAAAATCAGAACGCCCGGTGGTGGCGACGGAACATTTTCGGGCTGAACGCTCCGGATGACTCCCGAAACCCCGGTTTTCTCATTAGACTACCGCCCCATCCTGGCCGACAGGCTGCGGATTCAAAGTCTTTCAGACCACGCAGGAAACTTCGAATGAGCAGGAAATTCAACGTCGCGATGATCGGACTGGGCTTTGGTGCCGAGTTCATCCCGATTTATCAGGCCCATCCCAATGCCCACGTGGCAGCCATCTGTCGTCGCAATCCGGCTGAGCTCCAGAAGTGTGGTGATCAGTTCGGAATCGACAAACGCTACACCAGCTACGATGAAGTGCTGGCGGACAAGGACATCGATTTTGTGCACATCAACAGTCCGATTCCGGACCATGCGTGGATGTCACTGAAGGCGCTGGATGCGGGCAAGCACGTGATGTGCACGGTGCCGATGGCAACAACGATCGACGAATGTCGTCAGATTGTTGAGAAGGTGAAGCAAACGGGCCTGAAGTACATGATGGCCGAGACCGTCGTGTACAGCCGCGAGTTTCTGTTCATCCGGGATCTGTATCGTCGTGGCGAGCTGGGAAAGATTCAGCACCTCGCTGCGTCGCATCCGCAGGACATGGATGGCTGGCCCAGCTACTGGGAAAAAATGATTCCCATGCACTATGCGACTCATGTTGTCAGTCCGTGTCTGGGGCTGGTGGACGGTCTGGCGGAGTATGTCAGTTGTTTCGGGTCGGGCACGGTTCGTGACGACATTGCGCAGAAGTCCGGCAATCGTTTTGCTGTTGAGACCTGTCATATCAAAATCAAGGACAGTGACCTGACGGCTCATATCTGGCGTTTCCTCTACGATGTGGCGCGGCAGTACCGTGAAAGCTTTGACGTCTATGGCACGAAGAAGAGCTTCGAGTGGACACTGGTCGAGCACGAGCCGCATGTGATTCACACGGCGAAGAAGCCTGAGCCGGAAATTGCAGAGAAGGTCACGGTGCCGGACTTTGCGCATCTGCTGCCGGAGCCGATTCGTCGGTTCACATTGCCGTCGGAGATTCACGATGCGGACCATCTGTCATTTCTGCAGGGCGGTGGTCATGGTGGATCGCATCCGCATCTGGCGCACGAGATGCTGAGTGCACTGGTGGAGGACCGGGATCCGCGTCCGAACGCCGTGACATCAGCGAACTGGACCTGTGTGGGAATTTGTGCGCACGAGTCTGCGATGCGTGGTGGCGAGATTGTGCGTTTACCCGAGTTTACTCTGGGCTGACGCCGTATTCGCGGAACATCTGCATCTCACGGGCGGACAGCGATGTCCGCCTTTTTTGTGTCAGGATTTGCGGGCGTGCCGCATTAAGTTATCAGAGGTATCGAGGGCAACTGCTGCTCTCAGTCCCTGAAAAAGACCGGGGGTTCGCAATACTGAACCATGTCTGCACCTGCAGCGGACTTTTTGTCCGTGGCGTGATTGATCTGGCAACGGCGAATTCGGGTGTTGACAGAGGTTGTCAGGTGCAGTCGCCGATGGCTGCCTTTCTGCCGCTGGATGGTCAGCCGGTGGCAGTGCCTGAGGATCCGGAACTGCTGGATGTATCTGCGTTGACCATAGTCACGAAAGTCACGAATCAAGGTCTGGAACCGGACCATGTGGAACTGCTGAGGCTGCGATGACTGGACGAAAACTGATTGTTGTATCGCTGTGGCTGATGCTGACATCCGTGCTGTTGCGTCTGTCGCTGACCGGGGCCCCGGCAGCAGCGGCTGACGCTGCGGCACGGCGTCCCGGACAACCGCTGTTTCTCAGTCCGCAAACGACACCTCTGGCCGCTGCTGGTGGCTTTGTCTACGCAGCGAATACTGCCGCAGACACTCTGGACGTCATCAGCAGCACCAGTCGTGAGGTGGTTGCGCGGATTCCGGTGGGACTGGATCCGGTGGGAGTGGCCGTGCGTCCGGACGGTCAGGAAGTCTGGGTTGCCAATCACATTTCGGATTCGATCAGTGTGATCGATCTGCGAGCGGGCAGCCCAACATTTCGGCAGATTACGGCCACGATTCAGGATTTTGAGCCACAAACCGTGGCGACACGATTTGACGAACCTGTGTCGATTGCGTTTGCGGGCAGCGAAAAGGCGTATGTGACGCTGTCATCAGAGAACGTAATCGCGGTGATTGACGGAAATACGAAGCAGATTGTGAAGCGTCTGACAATCCCGGCTCAGGATCCTCGCGCGATTGCGGTGCGTGGTGACCGTCTGTATGTATTGCCCTTTGAAAGCGGCAATCAGACTCAGTTGTCCGGCGGTGTTGGTCAACTGGATGGTGACCTGAAAACTTTTGATGCGTGGGATCATTCGATTGCGAACAACAATGTTCTGTCGCTGGGTCATGTGGTGGATATTGTGCGTAATCCGCGTGTGCCAGATCGGGATTTGTTTGTGTTTGACTGTCGCACGGATCAGTTGCTGCACACGGTCAGTTCGCTGGGGACCCTGCTGTACGGACTTTCGGTGGATCCTGATGGGACGGTGTGGGTCGCTGGCACTGAGGCTCGCAATGACGTGAATGGTCGTGCTGGTTCGCGGAAGCATGGGTTGTCGGAACTGCAGAATCGACCATTTCTGAACCGTCTGACGAAGCTGCGATTTTCGGAGGGTGTGCCTCGTGAGGTGCAGCATGTGGAGCTGGAGCCATTGCCACCCGACCAGCCCGCAGCCGGGATGGCTCTGGCGACTCCGGCTGCCGTGCAGGTTGCGGATAATCAGCAGTATGTGGCGGCCGTGGCATCGGGTTCGGATATGTTGTTCACGGTGCATCGCGAGACGGGTGCGATTCTGGGGCGTGTTCGCGTGGGTGCAGTGCCGCAGGGTCTGGTACTGGAACCGGCTGGTGCGGACGGAGCTCAGCGGGCGTGGGTGCTGAACGCGGCGGACAATACGGTGTCGGTGGTGCGGATTGAGGGCGGTGCAGGACTGACGGTGGAGTCGCTGATTGTGCTGGAGGATCCGACAGATCCGGTACTGAAGCTGGGCCGGATCGCCTTCAGTACAGCGGCCGCGTCATCGACGGAGACTTTTTCGTGTGCCAGTTGTCATCCGGACGGCCATACGGATCAGTTGTTATGGGTCCTGAAGACTCCGGTTGTTACTGGTGGCAATCAGATCATGCCGCGATCGACGATGCCGATTCGCGGTCTGCAGGATACGGCTCCTTTTCACTGGGACGGCATTCCGGGGGATCCGTATGGTGGTATCAACAGTGCCAGTATTCACAGTGCGGTGCCTCCGAACTCAGATCGGGCGGTGCCCACGAGTGCGGCGCGGAATCTGATTGACGGTGGTCTGGCCTCGACGATGCTGCTGGCAGACAGTGTGGAGCGGAATGATGAGGGTCTGGCGGGGCGTTTGTCGGGAGTACAACGGGACGCGATGGCGAAATTTCTGCTGAGCGTACCTTATCCGCCGGCGCAGCGTCGCAGCAGCAGCGATGTGCTTTCACAGCAGGCGAAGACGGGATTCCAGCTGTTTCACATGGATGGCGACAATGATCCATCGAAGTCGGGACCGAACGTGTGTGGGGACTGTCATCGACTGCCGTTTCTGGTCAGCACAAATACTCCGGGCACCGGCATGGATACTCCCACATGGCGTGGTGCGTATGATCGCTGGCTGATTCTTCCGCAGGGGCGGCTGAACATCATTGATTTTGATTTTTATCGCGCGATAGCGGAGGCGGGGAATTCCGAACGCAGTATCTGGCAACTGTCGTGGGCTGGTCGTGGGCGATTTGACCCGGTGTGGGACATGGTCCTTGAGGGCAGTACGGGATTTTCCGGCGCGCTGGGTCGGCAGGTAACGATCAGTGGCCGGACGGCGGAGGACGGAACAGATCGCAGGCTGTTGCGGGATCTGGAGCTGGCTGCAGCGGAGGGATCGGTGGTATTGCAGTGTGAGGGAGTGCTGCAGGGGGCTGATCAGGAGGGGGCAGTGCCACTGTCACTGCAATATGTGTCGGTTGACGGTCAGGGCTGGAAGTGGGTGGACCAGCGCAGTCCCGGCCGCCTGTTCGGTACTGAGGAGCTGCTGACGCTGTCAGCGAGCGGGCGGTTTACCGGTACTGCGACAGCGCGTGCCGGCGAACACTGTGATTCACAGAATCCGCAGCCCGCGCTGTGGACGTGGGGTCCACTGGAACAGCAGCGCGGACATCAGTTGTTTCCGAAGCTGCGGCCCGGGCGTCTGTCGATGGTGCTGGGTGCGCGGCATGTGCAGGCTGACTCAGCCGTCTTCGTCGATGGTCGACGAGTGGCGGCGCGGTTTGAACTGCAGCCGGAGACTTTGAAGCTGACGCTAAGTGAATTGCCGGCTGCTGGTCTGCATTTTCTGCAGGTGCGGAATCCGGACGGTCTGTTCAGCAACGAATTCCTGTTTACGGTGGCCGAGTCTGCCGGCGACGGTGCGACGGCGCCGGACGATGGGTCGCTGGGGGCAGCGCTGCAGCGGGCGGGGCTGGAATTTTTGCCGGGCACCTGGGTTGATGCGGAGACTCAGGGTTCGCAGCTGACGCTCAGATTTGCCTGGAAAATTGAGGGCCGTGTGCTGGAAAGCAGCAGCCGAGATGCGAATGGTCAGTCGGTCGCACTGATCACTCGCACTCCCGATGGTCGTTCGATTGAGCATCATGGCGGAGATCGGGAGGGGCGAGTGTTTTCCGGTGCGTGGACATCGCCTGAACACGGGCAGGCACGCCTCGCGCTGCAGATCCAGGAACACGGAAACCGCTCGGTCGGTCTGGCAATTCGCTATGATCTGCTGGACGAAAATCATCTGGATGTGACTTTGGAGTTACCGAATCCGATCCGCGTTTCCCTGGTGCGAAAGCAGTGATGAAATGACGGAAGTGCCGTTGGGTGTGCAGCCGCCGCGCAGGCATGATCTGGATGCCCTGCGGGCATTTGCGATGCTGCTGGGAATTGCGCTGCACGGTGCAATTCCGTATGCGCCGGGTTTCCCGTGGGCGATTCAGGATTCGCAGACCAGTGAGGCTTTCCTGCTGCTGTTCATGATCATTCACGGTTTTCGGATGCCGCTGTTTTTTCTGATCAGCGGTTATTTCACGATGATGATGTGGCGGCAGCGTGGTCTGTCTGCACTGCTGCGTCAGCGTGCTCTGCGGATTCTGTTGCCCTGTCTGCTGGGTCTGGTGACGATCCTGCCGTTGTCGCACTGGCTGGGTCGACTGGCGGCGGGTCCTGGTGCGGGGTCTGTCGCGGGGGCAGCAGGACAGGCGGCGGGCAAATCGGGGCTGGTGCAGACCGCCACTGTGACATCGGCAGTGCGTGCGGGCGACATGTCTCAACTGAAGTCACTGCTGGTGGACGCGGCTGCGGCCAATCAGCCGGATGTGCAGTTTCAGGTGCGTCCGCTGTCGTGGGCGGCGATGCATGGTAATCTGCAGGCTGTGCAGCTACTGCTGGACGCAGGTGCGGAGATTGACGGGGGCAATGCGGACGGATCGACGGCGCTGCATGGGGCGGCGTTTACGGGGCATCCCGAGATAGTGCGACTGTTGCTGGAGCGGCAGGCTGATCCTCTAAAGGCCAATCTGGCCGGGGATCCTCCGGCAAAATCCGCTCTGGCAGACGCCGCGGTGACCGGATTTATCCAGAGCCTGCTGCGACTGCCTCCGCGCGATCCTCAGGAGACAATGACCGGTCGTCAGGAGTGTCTGAAACTGCTGCCGCCACTGCCGGATGCAGGTCAGGTTTCAGAGCCCGGACTGCTGGATCAGCTGCGTGGTGGCTATCGAGAATTTCTGACCTCGCCGCGCTGGAATCTCAGTGCTTTTTCGGCCGAGAATTCACAGCCCTTTCATCTGCTGCTGACACCGGTTTTTGACCACCTGTGGTTCCTGTGGTTTCTGTGCTGGATGGTGGCCGGTTTTGCCTTGCTGGCACCACTGGCTAAGCGGCTCAGTGGCTGCTGTGCGGCTGCCGGTCGGCTGTCCGGTTTGCTGACGGTGGGGTGGCTGCAGTGTGTGTGGCTGCTGCCAACCGTATTGACGATGTGCTTCATGGGGTTGTTTGGGCCGGCGTTTGGCCCGGACACATCAGTTGGGATCGTGCCACAACCGCATGTGCTGCTGTATTACGCAATCTTTTTCACGTTTGGCTGTTTGTATTTCGCGGCGGCTGATGGTGCAGCGCATTTGGGGCGGTGGTGGTGGCTGACGCTGTCGCTGTCACTGCTGGTACTGCTGCCGCTCAGTTTTTTACCGGATCAGTCGCGTTTGCTGTCGGCTTTGATCCAGTCAGCATTTGCGTGGTGGATGAGTTTTGGCTGTCTGGGATTTTTCAGGCAGTTTTTGATGGGTGGCAGCAGGTGGATTCGCTGGCTGTCGGATTCTTCGTACTGGCTGTACCTGATGCATTTGCCGCTGTTGTTTGCAATTCAGGCGCCACTGCGGTCATGGAACATGTCTCCGTTTTTGAAGTTTGGTCTGTCGTGTGCTGTGTGCACGGGATTGCTGTTGTTGAGTTATCAGTGGCTGGTGCGGTACACGTGGCTGGGGGCGTTGCTGAACGGCAGGCGGAAGCGGTAGTGGATTTTCGGAATGTCGCCACGCAGCGCTGACGCCTTCTGTTCTTCAGTGCTTTACCAGTGTTCCACGGGGCCGTTCGGTACTTTCAGCAGGGCGGTCGGTACTCTGCGGGCTCGTTCGCCATGACGCCGACGAATCTCGTTCACTATGCGCGCAAATTCTGCTGCCGATTCAAATCGCCGCAGCCGATCTTCCAGGTCCTCAGGGATCCCCAGTGTGCAGCCATACCAGGCAGCAAATTTGCGGAACAACACACACGATCGCTCGGCATGCTGCTGCTGCATCAGTTCAAAATGCTGCTCCAGAAACTGCATCTGCTCGTCCGGGCTGGGGTCAGTATCGGCCCCGTCGGCGGCTTCTGACTCAGCATAGACTCGCTGACGAATCCGTCGGAAAATCCAGGGATCCAGCATGGCGCCGCGACCTATCGCGACTCCCGCACACCCTGTGTCCTGCAGCATCTGCAGGGCATCGTCGACAGTTCGCACATCACCGTTGGCAATCACCGGCATCGTACGAACGGCCTGCACCACCTGACGAATCCCGTCGCGATTGACAGAACCGTGAAACCCCTGAGCTCTGGTACGGCCGTGAATCGTCACCGCCGCCACTCCGATCTGTTCAAAAGCCGCCGCCAGTTCAGGAGCAGTCAGAGTGGTGGCGTCCCAGCCAAGCCGCATCTTCACTGTCACCGGCAGTCGCACTGCCGCGATCAACTGCTCAACCATCCGGACGGCATTATCCGTGCTGCACATCAGGCGAGCTCCGCCCCCCGATCCGTTGACCTTCGCCATCGGGCAACCCATATTGATGTCCACACCCTCATACCCCTGCTCCTGCAGCCACACTGCCGCTCGGATCAGATCGTCCGTGCGACCGCTGAAAATCTGGACAGACAGCGGGCGGTCTTCCGGCGTTGTGGCCACCAGTTCGCGTGAACGCCCGTGCCCTGACCACAGCATCGTCGCCTGTACGAGATCCGTGGTGGCCAGCCCCAGCCCTCCGAGACGTCGCAGGATGACACGGAAAGCCAGATGGGTGTAACCGGCAAGGGGCGCAAGCAGGAACCGATCCGTCAGCAGTCGCGATCCGATCTGCAGCGGAGTCCGGCATTTTTCAAGGATTTGGGGGGCAGTTTTCAGTTTTCGGTTTTCGGTGGTGGGGCACAGAGAGTTTGAAGCTGTCCGGGGTCCCTGACATGGCGAAACTCTACGCCTGTCAGCAGCGAGGACAAAGCGACGAATTTGCGTTCTTGAATCATCGATGAACACACATGGGGCAGGGGGGGGGGGACGGAGGGTGGAGTGTAGCAGGAGCCGGGGCAGTGGTGTTAATGACAGCCCTGTCAGCATGGCTGTTCACTTTCATCTTTGCCCGACAGACTGCATGATGCTGGTTTCCTGATCTGCAAACCGTTGAATTTCTGCTGCGGAGTCCCCTGATGTCCCTCAGACGTCTCCTGCTGTTCGTGCTGTTTTGCACCTGTGTGTCGCCCCTGCCGGCGCAGGCTCCGGACAGTCCGGAAACACTCACCGTTGTGACTCACAATGTCTGGTACGGCTTTACGAAAAAGGGCGAGCCGCGTCATGCGGAGTGGCTGCGGTGGATGGCAGCGCAGGCACCGGATGTGGTGTCGCTGCAGGAATTGAATGGCTATACCGCAGAGCGGCTGGCTTCCGACGCCAAAGCGTGGGGACATTCGCATTCTGTTCTGTTGAAACAGGATGGTTTTCCAACGGGCATTACATCTCGCTATCCGATTTCTGACGTGCGGATCCTGCGGGATGGTTTTCACCATGGACTGCTGCGCTGTCGGATTCAGGGACTGTGGTTTTATGTCATCCACTTTCATCCGTCGAACTTTGAGCGGCGGATCGCTGAAGCCGGTTTGCTGGCTGCGGACGTGGCCAGTCTGCCGGATGCTGATCCGCGAATTCTGCTGGCGGGGGACTTCAACGGGTTTTCACCTGTCGATCGCCCGTACTACGACGCTGATGCTCGGCTGGTACCCTTCTTCCAGCAATTGGATGCTCGCAATCCGGAAGCCAGGAACCTGAACAACGGGCGCATGGATTACGGTGGGATTGAGGCCATTGTGCAGCAGGGTTATGTGGATGTACTGGCTGCTGCGCGCTGGTCATCCGAGAAATTTGTCGGATCGTTCCCCACTCCGCTGGTCAGTGATGAGGACCACGGCACAGACCGTCGGCTGGATTATATGTTTGCCTCGGCGAATCTGGCGGGGTCGATTGAATCACCGGTGATACTGCGTGATCCCGTAACGGCTCGGCTGTCAGATCACTATCCGATGCGAGCGGTCGTGCGACTGAAGCCGGCAGTGGCATCCAGCGTATTTGAGGGGTCCCCGCAGCTGCTGTCGGAAACCGGGGCCGGCGAAGGTCCGGCATGGCATCCGCAGTTGGGCCTGCTGACCAGTGGCGAAGGCAATATCAATCTGCGTGATCGATCGGGGACCGTATCCGTTTACGTCGCAGAGGCCGGTTCGAACGGGCTGCTGGTGGATCGCGAAGGTCGGATTGTGGTGTGTGAACCGGTCCGACGACGTGTTTCGCGCAGAACCACAGACGGCGTAACCACGGTGCTGGCGGAGACTTTTGGCGGCAAAAAGTTCAACCAGCCGAATGACCTCGCTCTGGATTCCAGGAACCGCCTGTATTTCACGGATCCGCGTTATGGCAGTCGTGAGGGTATGGAGTTGCTGGACGAGTCTGGTCGGCCGATCGAGGGTGTGTATCGGATAGATCCGGACGGTCGAGTGGTGCGAATCATTGCTCATGAAGTGGACCGTCCCAACGGAATTGCGATTTCGGCTGATGACCGTTTTCTGTTTGTAGCGGACAACAACAACAGCGATGTGGGCGGAGCTCGGAAACTGTGGCGATTTCATCTGCAGCCGGATGGTCAGCCTGACCTTGCGACCCAGACCCTGATCCACGACTGGAAAACGACTCGTGGTCCGGACGGAATGAAGTTTGATGTGGAGGGTCGATTGTATGTGGCGGCTGGCCTGAATCAGCCGAATCTGCCTGCGGAAACGGCCGAACAGCCGACGGCGGGTGTGTATGTTTTCTCGCCCGAGGGACGGCTGCAGCAGTTTGTCAGAATTCCGCGGGATGAAACGACGAATTGCGGTTTTGGAGGCGATGATGGCAGGACGCTGTTCGTGACGGCTGGCGGCAGCCTGTGGAGTCTGCGGACTCGAGTGGCCGGCCGCCTGCTGATTTCCCCGGCTCGTTGAAAACGTTGGAGGGCATAGGCGATGAATGACCTGCTGCAGCTGAATCAGGCCCGGGTGACTCGACGAACCCTGTTTGGCTCAACCGCGGGAGGTGTGGGTACGGCGGCCCTGGCCAGCCTGCTGGGGCGTGACTGCGCGGCTGCTCCGCCGGGCACTGCAGGCTTTCCCACAACGGTACCTTCTGCCAAACGCGTGGTGATGCTGTGGCAGGGTGGCGGGCCTTCGCACGTGGACCTGTTCGATGAAAAGCCGATGATGCGGCAGATGGCCGGTCAGGACATCCCGGATTCTGTTCGCGGCACGACACGACTTTCCACCATGTCGTCCGGTTATCAGCGGTGGCCCTGTCTTCCGGCAATTCGCCGATTTCAGTCGTATGGACAGTGCGGGACTCGACTGAGCCAGCTGCTGCCGAACCTGGGTGCGGTGGCGGATGAGCTGTGTGTGGTGCGGAGCATGCGTACCGAAGCCGTCAATCATGCTCCGGGTGTGACCTTCTTCACAACGGGGTCCCAGATTCCCGGTCGTCCCAGCATGGGTGCGTGGCTGTCCTACGGCCTCGGCTGCGAGACCGACAATCTGCCGGCGTTTGTCGTGATGACTTCCAGCGACAAGGGCAAGACGTGTGGACAGCTGTTTTTTGATTACTACTGGGGTGCGGGGTTTCTGCCCAGTCGCTATCAGGGCGTGCGATTCCGGAACACGGGCGATCTGGTGCCTTATCTGAACAATCCGCCGGGAATGTCGGCGCAGTCGAAGCGAGTGTTGCTGGACGAAGTGGCCGAGCTGAATCGTCGACATCTGGCGGACTATGGTGATCCGGAGATTGAAACTCGGATTGCCCAGTACGAGATGGCGTTCCGGATGCAGTCGAGTGTACCTGAGCTGGTGGATTTTTCGGGTGAGTCGCAGTCGGTTGTGGAGCGTTACGGTGCGGACGCTCTGGTGAAGGGCACGTTTGCGAACAACTGTCTGGTGGCGCGGCGGCTGCTGGAGCGAGGGGTGCGATTTGTGCAGTTGATGCATGCCGGCTGGGACCAGCATGGCAACCTGCATACTCAACTGGAAGAGCAGTGTCGGGACACGGAAGGTCCAGCAGCGGCGCTCATTCAGGACCTGCGTGAACGGGGCATGCTCGAGGATACTCTGGTGGTCTGGGCTTGCGAGTTTGGTCGGACGCCATTTGGTCAGGGTGATCCGAACAATCCGCGGGGTCGGGATCATTTTGGTCGAGCGTTCACGTGGTGGCTGGCCGGCGGGGGTGCTCGGCCCGGCACCGTTTACGGTGAGACCGACGATTTTGCGTGGAACATCGTACGTGATCCTGTGCATGTGCACGACATGCAGGCGACCATCCTGCATCTGTGCGGAATCGATCACACGCGGTTGACGTTCCGCTATCAGGGTCGTCAGTATCGCCTGACGGACATCCATGGCGAGGTTTTGCAGGGTCTGCTGCGAGCCTAATCTGCAGCGACCGTGACGGCACTGGCGGGCAGCAGTGATCGTTGCCGATGCTGCTGCCACAACTGACGGATGGCAGCGCCCAGTTGTTCGAAGCGTTTGCGAGTCATCTGTGGGGGCGATCCATTGGTGGCGATGCTGACGATGTCATTCAGTGCCGTTCGCTGGGCGCGAGCGAGGTTTTCGACGAGCGGTGCTTTGTGTGCATCAGATCTGAGTTTCAGCCAGTCCAGTTCATAATCCGAGCCAGTGACCTGCAGGCAGAATTCGCGACAGAGGATTTCGGCGGAAGGTCCGAATTCCGAATCGGCAATCTGACGGCTGCTGGTGACGCCGAACAGTGACTGCATGGCGCGAGCCTGCCATGCAGGCAGCGGACTGCGGCGATTGCGCAGCAGTGTCAGCAGCAACCAAACGGCAGCACAACTGCCGATCAGCAGCAGGATCGTGCGCAGCCATGCCCCGGGAGGCATACTGCGCGGTCGATCACGCAGTGTTTCGTTCAGCAGATTGGTTTTCTGGACCTTGTCCAGCAGAGCATTCATGGTGGCAATGGTGGTTTTCAGGTCCCGCGGTGGTGGCGGTGTCTGCACCTGATCACGGCGAGGCTGCGGGCGACTGCGCGGCAGTCGGTTCGGTGGCGGAGGATTGAACGGATTGGGATTGAATGAGTTGGGCGGCATGGAACTGAGCGGATCCGGCTGGTCCAGACCGGGCTGAGGAATACCGCCATATTCCAGCACTGCCAGTCGACGACGGTTGCCACGGCACAGCAGGTCAGCGGCGTTGATGGCAAGGATCGAGTTCTCACCGTGCCAGAGCATACCGTCAGTGAACAAGCTGCCGTCAGCACACAGAATCATCACACCTGCGTTGTTCTGAGGATCCATGCCCAGCATGAGCACGGGCTGTCCGGCGGCGGCGGAAGGAATTGTGGCTTTGGACAGACGGGCGATGGTCGTCCACGTGAGCGATTCATCCTCGGAAGCCGTCATCCACGCGGTGCGATTCACCACGATTGTGCGCAGGTCGCTGGTAAGTGGAGTTCCGGATTCGCAGGGCAATGCCAGTACGTCGCTGTGCTGCAGGTAGAATTCGCGGGCATCGATGGATTCGGCCGGACCAGCCATGAACGTGGTGACACCGGGCAGTCGAAATGATTCTTCGCCAGCCACCAGCAATGCTCCGCCCTGAGCCACGAAACGGCGGAGGCGGAGCCAGTCCCGGGCTGGAAAGTCGCTGAGCTGCCCAAGCACGAGGATGACAGACTGGCGAGGAAATCGCAGTACCTGTTCCGCATCGTTTTCGGCCTGCACACCCTGCTCTTCCAG
Source organism: uncultured Planctomycetaceae bacterium (assembly GCA_903896675.1). GTDB lineage: Bacteria > Planctomycetota > Planctomycetia > Planctomycetales > Planctomycetaceae > SXXK01. The sequence continues at coordinate 3,210 of CAITYU010000076.1, read as the reverse complement.
CAGCATCCGAAATCCGCGGTACCCATTGCGCCAATCGTCGCCGGGTGTGGCTGCGGCGGAATCCTGCGGTGCGGCGGTCGCTGCATGCTGAGTCAGCAGCACGGTGCAGCAGCAGAGCAGCAGTGCGGAAAGTTGCGGAATGCAGATTCGTCGGGTACCGGCCATGCCGCGATTTTACCGCAGCATTCCGGAAAAGTCATAGACCCAAACAGGTCGGCAATCGGTGGATTTCGATTTTCGGTGGATGTGACGGGCAGTTGGGGTCTATCGGAATTCCGTGGTGAGCCATCCGTCGTTCAGTTCGATGCGCGTGATCGTGACGGACAGTTCCTTGTCCGTACCCGACTGCAGTTGCATAACAGCATCGGACTCGCGTGCCTTAATGCGTCGGCTGATCACTTTCCGCAGCTGGTTGGCCACGGTGATCGGTGCGGACAGAACACGTACAGGACGTGGCGTCATCACGATTTTGCTGTCGGCAAGGCTGATGGCGATGGGCACCACAATGGTGTGCACGGGCAGATCTTCCCGGCCTTCCTGGCGAATACCAGCCTGGATCAGCAGGGTCAGTTCACCATTGTCAAAGCGGACCCGCAGTGGATCAGCCTTGCTGAAGATGAAAGATGTGGACTTTTCCGGTTCGTCAGCCGCGGTGCCTTCGGCCGGCGCGGCAGCCTGAGCCTCAGTCGAGGGTGCTGTCTGAACCACTGCCGGATCAGCCGGCTTGCTCAGTTTGACTTCCCGCTGCAGCAGGTCTGACAGGGCCTTTTCCAGCTCCGCGGTCAGTTGATCGTCCGGGACAATGCGACCGTGCAGTCGGAGGGCATCGAGTGTATTGTTGAGCACACTTTCGTGCACCTGAACAGCGCCACCCTCGTCCGGCAGTGGCAGGACCGGTTGTGTGGAACCACCCAGTCTGCCGGATCCGATGCTGCGGCTGCTGACTGCGATGTGTGAGCCACTGGAGCGGGCGCTGATGTTGTCAGGTCCGGCATTTCTGGCCTTCAGGGCCGTCAGAGTTTTCTGCAGATCAGCGTTGAGTGTGCCGAAGCGATTTCCGGTTTCTTCATCAAATTTCGGCACAATATCCCGACGCAGCCGGCGGGCAGTTTCCGCATCCGACTGGGGTTTACTGTCCGCGATCTTCTGCTGAGCCATGTTTCGTGCCAGGCCGCCGAACAGGGGCATGTCGTCATAGCGAGTGCGGAATCCGGTGGTGCGATTGTTGGTATCAACATCAAAACTGCTGGCGGAAAGCGCCACAGTTGAACCGTCGAAAACCACCGTTTTCTCCACCTTGAAATAGTGGTCACCACTGGTCCAGACGGTTGCCGGAGATTTCTGAGCGACGGTGCTGGACTTGGTGTTTCCGTTCAGTCTGAGCGCAAAGGAGGCTGTGCTGCTGGAGGGAATGACATCGACGGAGATCTGAGCACTGGTGGTCTGGGTGCCGGTCACCCACGCTCCCAGAATCGTATCTGCGACTCGCCCGCTTTCGGTGCGTGAATTTGAAATCAGTCGTGCGATCAGTGTTTCAGAGAGTGTGACGTGCAGATTGTTGTTGAGGTAGTGTTCGTTGAGTCCGGGGCGGAGCACATCAGCAGCGGCGGGAAAGCGGGCTCGGATGGAACGCCACGCATGGCGGGCTCGATCAGCCGCGGCAATGCTGGGGTTCGCTTCATTCTGCAGCAGGCCGCGCAGCAAATGGTCGATCTGCCGGGTCAGCGCCTGTCGAGCTTCGTCGTCGGAGGCGAAGGTCTGGCGGTACGCCACGGCCGATTCGGCAGAAGCTTTCAGATCCTGAACTTCACTGCTGAGCAGAAAGCCCTGCTGTTCAGGGGACATCTGATCGATGGCGGAAACACGAGTCATGAAGGCCGAGATGCGTTCGCTGGTGCCATCGTCGATGGGCTGAGTCAGTCCGTTGAGGGCCAGGTACTCGATCCACAGACGTCCATTGGGGGTGGTGCTCAGCACTGCCGCAAGCTGTGCGGCGGCAGATTGCAGTTGTGCTGTGTAATCCGTGCCGGGAGCCTGCAGGCTGGAGACGGCAGCGGCATCGAATGTGGCTGACAGCAGTGCCAGTCGGCGGAGCAGTCGCTGCCGCAGTGACGCATGCGGGCCATCAGTGGGGATGGCGGGCACCAGCGCCTGCAGTTCAGTCAGGGCCCTGCGACGCTCGTCACCGGAGGCCTGAGAATTCCAGAGCATTTCGATGCGGGCTGCCAGTTCAGGACTGGCAGCGTCCAGAGTTTCAGCGGCCATATCACGAGGACGCGGCAGGATCGCCTGCGACGCTGCATCCGTTTCATCCGACCGCGCGGATAACCACTGTGACCCGGCACAGACGGTGACGACCGCGACCACAGCAAAAAGTACCTGCAGAGCTGTACTGCGTTTTCCCCAAAGCCCGGACGGCTGCGTGCTGCCCACTGAAATCTCCTTATTACAGCACGAATTGGCCTGATCGGCCTGATGCTTTCCTGCGTTATCGTCGCCGAATCTTTCCGGATCGCTGAATTCCGTCAGCCGCATCACATTCGACAAACGGCAGAATCTTTGCCCTTTTGGGAAAACTTCCCCGAAAGGCAAATTCTGCGCACGCTACCACAGTAGTCTAGAATCTGCATTTTGCCACGACGATCGTCCTCGGCCGCAGAAAGGGCGTTTTTCACATTTCGGGGATTTTGTGAAGCCTGCGGGGTTCGCGCTGGGTTTGCGGACCGCAGGTCCGCGTGTTTTTTTCGGGGCCGAAAGCCATAATCAAGGAGCTGGCGAGCGGGCAGGCTGTTGGTGGTCAACTCAGAATCAGGCAGGTAGCGATGACGGAGAAGCTCACGGTTGATCAACTGGTCGATGGCGTGTTGTATGGAATTTCGCTGCCGGAACGGCTGTTGCGAAGTGCGGTCGGGCTGACTGCCGGGACGGCTCGCGAGATCGCGGAGTTTGTGATTCCGCAGGCGTTCCAGAATTCCAAAAGCTATCAGGTGGCGATCCGCAATTCGCTGAATTTTCTGCTGCAGTCGGTGGCGGAGGTTCCGGAGGAGCAGGCTGATGGCTTGCACGTTGCGTCCCCGGCGACTCCGGTTGAGACCGTGCCGGGAACGGAGACGGATCCGGGGCGGTTTGTGGCGAAGAAAGCCATCGCGAATTTCATTGACATTACCGGCCTGACGACTCTGCACATCTCACCGCTGTGGATTCTGGCGA
>CAITYU010000075.1 GCA_903896675.1 uncultured Planctomycetaceae bacterium | reverse complement strand
CCGCAGAGCATTCCGTACTGGTTGATGGCGAACGGCTGCATGGTCCATGGCATTGGCAGCAGCACGAGTGCTGTTTTGGCGAGTGGGTGCAGTGCGAGTTTTTTCCAGCCGGCGGCGGCGAGCAGAATGAGCCCTGGGAAGCAGATGAGGAAGAGTCGATTTCCATCGTAGACGGGGACTCCGGGGGCAGCGAAGACGAGTACCGGGAACAGGCTGATCAGGAGCAGCAGCAGTTCGTCGGCTGTCGGCTTTCCGGTACGTGCGTGGAGGCCCAGTCCGATGACAACGCCGGCGGGCAGCGTGCAGGTGAGCAGTACGAACGGGTAGTGCCACGGGACTTCGCGATCGAGCCAGCGTTCACCGAGGTACCAGCAGTAGAGTGGGATCCGGTCGGTGGTGCGTCCGAGGTACTGCAGGACGCGAGCCGTGGTATCCTGCCAGAGCCATGGCCACGCGGTGAAGAAGACCAGTGCTGCAGCTCCGCTCCAGAGGAGCAGTGGCAGGAGGCTGCAGCGGCGGAAGCGGAGGAGTGCCCAGACGAGGACCACGGGTGGCAGCAGGACGGCCTGGACCTTGGCCAGCAGCAGCAGTCCGAAGGCAGCGCCGGAAAGCAGTGACTGGCGAATTGAGGGGGGCTTGTGTCCGGTCCACCATGTGAGCAGTGGCAGGATGGCAGCGGTCCATGCGAGGTTGACGGAGGTTTCGAGGGCGGCGAGGCGGGCATGCCCGATGAGCTGGGGCGAGCCGATCAGGAGTGCCGGGGCGGCGAAGGCGGCTGCAGGTCCATACCGGCGGAGGGCATATCCGCAGAGGAGTGCTGCGTTGAGCGCAAAGGCGAGGCAGGAACCCAGTCTGGCGGCAGCGACGTTGCAGACGGCGGTTTCAGCACCGGGGATCAGCCATGCGGTGGTTTCGTGTGCCAGTCCGATCAGCAGGCGTCCGAGTGGAGGGTGATCAGGCAGGTATGCGGGAGTTTTGAAGACGTTGTGAGCGATGGTGGGTGTGAAGAGCAGCGGGCCATGTTGTTCGAGGGCTTGTGCGAGCTGGATTCCCTGGAGGATATTGAACGATTCGTCGATGGTCATTCCGGGCCCGTCGGGCAGTGGTGAGCTGACGAGTCCGGGGTTGATGAAGAGTGCCGCGGCGAGAAAGGCGAGGCAGAAGGCGGCGGACGCAGCCGGCAGGACTTTGGCGGGGCGTGGAGGCATGGCACGGCTGCTGTGAGGGCCTGAGGGGAGTGGACTGCGGGGGTGTTTCACATGTTGGTTTTCGTATCGCCACCGCTGCCTCCGGCAACTTTCTGCAGAGCGAGGTTCAGTTCGCGATCATGCTGATGATCGCGGCTGTAAATCCGGAAGATGAGGAAGCTGGTGGGCAGATTGCGAAACAGTTCATCATCATCGAGGACGTGGGATTTTCCGCTGGCGGGATCATACCAGTAATTCAGTTTTCCGGTGGGGCGGCGGGCACTGGGGCGATGATAGTGTCGGGCGACATCGATGCGGAGCGGGATAGTGCGGAGGGGTGCGGGGAGTGCTTCGCGGACCCGGCGTTCCACCAGATCAGGTTCAGAGAAGATGGTGGTATGTTCGGCCTGTCCGCTGTGGAAGTGCATGGTGCGTTCGCAGGCCATCCGCCACATTTCCTCACGATTGATGATGGCGCGCCAGTGTTTTCCGAGTTCCTGGAGCTGTGGGTCAGTGCTGTCAGCCCAGCGTGAGACATCCACGAGGAAGCTGGTTTCGGTGAGTTGCTGGTACTGCTGCAGGTGCTGCAGCGGATTTCCGGGAAACAGGCGTCGCATGGTGTCAGTGAAGTAGTCTTCGAGTGCGATATCGATACCGCGAACCGTGCGATGAAAGTAGATGCTGCGAAACAGGTTGGCTCTGGTTTCGATGAAGTTGATCAGGGTCGACATGCCGCGGGCATGGATGGCCAGTCCGCTTTCGGTGAAGAAGCTGTAGTGGATCAGTCGTGAGATATCGAAGGCGCGAGTATTGTAGCCGGACATGTAGGCGTCGCGCAGGACGAAGTCCATGTTGTCAACGGTGTAGATGCCGCTGAACAGTGCGCGGAGTCGACGCAGCCAGTCCGGATGGCCTTCCTGTTCGTCGGCATTTCCGGAGGGGCGACGGATCAGCCACGCCACCTGTCTGGGGTCGAGTTCTTCGAGTGGCTGCAGTCGTCCACCGGGGTTGCGACGGATCCGGCGGATGATGTCGCCCAGCTCATGTTCGATGATGTGGCTGCCGATGTCTTCGTGGGTCAGTCCGAACTGTTCGAGGTAGTGATCGTCGAAGAAGTGTCCGAAGGGGCCGTGCCCGACGTCGTGCAGGAGACCGGCGATGCGAACGAGGCTTTCCACGCAGGCACGAGACGGTACATTCCGACAGGACTCGCAGAGGGAATCGTACCATGCGTGAACGGCGACGGAGCCGAGATGCATGACACCCAGAACATGCTGGAATCGCATGTGTTCTGCGGAGGGGAAGACCCACCACGCGGTCTGCAGCTGGTGGATCTGTCTGAGTCTTTGCACCCAGGGGTGATCGATGAGTTCCTGTTCGGACGCTTCAGATGCGGGCAATCCGCTGCGGGAGATGAAGGGGATGTAGCCGTGAATGGGGTCGTGAGAGAGGCTTTCGCTGTTGAAGTCCCTGGGCATCGATGAAGGCTCGGTCTGTGAATTGAGGTACGGGTCAGTGACTGCCGGGCAGTGGGCAGGCATGGAATTTGTGTCGGGGTGTGATCCGGTCGATCATCATAGCGGCGCCGCGTATTTTGTCTCTCGTGGGTGGCGGTCCGTGGCCTGATGGTGCAGGAAATCTCGCTCAAACGTCGGCGAATTGCTATGCTGCCCCGGGGCTGCTCAGAAGATTTCAGTCGGAAATCGACTCCGGGGGTCTGTTTTACTTACTGCGGGTGCAGCTTTGGACCGGTTGTCCGATCGAATCGTAGCCTGTCGAAACTGGCTGTTTCTGGCTGCTTTGCTGCTGCTGGCGGCGGCGCTGCCGACGGCCGGGCGTTTGACGTTTGATCAGACGATCGAATCGTTTTTTGCTCCGCAGCACCCCGATATTCAGTTGTTGAAGCGGACACGGGAAGTGTTTGGCGGGGATGAGTTTGTGATTGTGGCGTGGCGTCAGGCGGGCCTGCTGACGAGCGAGGATGGTGAGGAGCCGGTGGAGGTTGCGGCGGGTGCTGGCGAGGTGATTCGCGGTCTGGCGGACCGTCTGAGTGCGTTGCCGGGGGTTGACGGCGAGAGAACTCGGGACCTGCAGCAGCTTTTATCTCAGTCACCCCGGAACCGCAACACTCGGCGGGCGATGCTGAAACTGTTTGAGGGTCTGCTGGTGAGTGCGGATCGGCAGACGACCGCGATCGTGCTGCAGCTGGAACCTGCAGTGCGTTCTGCTGTGCCTCGCCAGCGGGCGATTGAGGAGATCCGGCGGACAGCGGAGGGTCTGCGGCCGGGCTGTGCTGTGGCTGGTGAGCCGGTGCAGATTCAGGAAATGTTTGATCTGGTGGAGCGGGACGGGAATGTGCTGTATGCAGCGTCGCTGCTGGTGCTTTCGGGGATGCTGCTGTGGATCTTCCGTGGTCTGCGCTGGGTCGCTGCCAGTCTGCTGGTGGTGCTGGGAGCGGTTGCGACGACTCGGGCAGTGCTGGTGCTGGCGGGCACGCAGCTGAGTATGGTGAGTTCGATGCTGAATTCGCTGGTAACGGTCATTGCGATCAGTACGACGACTCATATTACGGTGCATTACCGGGAGTTGCGTGTGCAGGGTGGTCTGACAGCCGAGCAGTCTCTGCGACGTACGTTTTCTGAGCTGGCGACACCGGTGTTCTGGACGGTGGTGACGGTGGCGGCGGGGTTTGCTGCTCTGCTGGTCTCGGAGATTGTCCCGGTGCGCAGTTTTGCCATCATGATGACCCTCGGGACTCTGATGGTACCGTTGTTGATTCTGCTGGTGCTGCCGGCGGCATTTGCATCAGGCAGAATGGTTCCGATGCCGGGTCGAGTGGGTCTGGAGGATCGTCTGGATCGCTGGCTGGAGCGGATGGCGGAAGCCATAGATCGGCATCCGCTGGCGACATCGGCTGTCTGCGTTCTGCTGACGCTGATTACGTTACCCGGTCTGCTGGTACTGCAGGTGGAGACGGATTTCAGTCGGAATTTCCGGGACAGTTCGCCGATGATTCAGGCGCTGCGATTTGTGGAATCGGAGCTGGGGCCGGCGGGCACGTGGGATGTTTCGTTCAATGTTCCTGAGCCGCTGACGACGGGCTTTCTGGACCGGGTGGATGAGCTGTCGGGGCGTTTGCGAGGTCTGCAGGAGCAGGGATTGCAGGTGGAGGTGGTGTCACTGAGTGACGCGTTGAATATCCCGCCGCGGCTGGGGACGTCGCTGCGACGTCTGGAGCTGATTCAGCGGCGGCAGCCCGATCTGGTGAATGGTTTTTACAATCGTGAGCAGCAGCGGATGCGGATTGTGCTGCGTTCTCCGGAACAGCAGGCCACGGCAGAGAAGCTTGAGCAGATCGCCGTGGTGCGGAGTGTGGCAGGTCAGTTTTTTGAGGATCTGGAGGGGGAGAGTCGGGAGCAGCAGTCAGCGGAAGGCTCGGACGGGAGGGGCTGGCGAGCGGAGGCGGCGGCGGGAGGTTTGTTTGTGGTGATGGCGCGGATCATAGACAGTCTGCTGGCGGATCAGCTGAAGAGTTTTCTGTGGGCGTCTGCGGGTACGGTACTGTGTACGGCAGTGGCTTTTCGCAGTCTTCGAATCGGGTTGATTTCACTGGTGCCGAATGTGTTTCCGATTGCAATTGTCACCGGGACTCTGGGGCTGCTGCATGTACCGGTGAACATTGGCACGGCAATGATTGCCAGCGTGGCGATGGGGTTTACGTGTTCGGTGTACTACATTGATGTGTTCCAGAGGACTCTGCCGCAGCTGGGAGTGACGGGCGCCTTGAAGCGGGCACAGGCGGGAGTCGGCAAGGCGGTGGTTCTGGCACACGGGGCGCTGGTGGCAGGATTTCTGGTGCTGACGCTGTCGGAATTTATTCCGCTGGTGTATTTCGGGGGCCTGCTGAGTCTGTCGATGCTGGGCGGGCTGGTCAGTGACCTGGTGATGCTGCCGCTGCTGCTGCGGTGGACGACGAGAGTGGATCGTGACAGGTTGACCGGGGACTCGGTGGCTGAAGTCGGGTGAGTCGGGTCTGGTCAGGAAGTGACAGTTTCTGAGTTATCTGTCCGAGGCTGCGAGCTTCTGCAGCCTGACGCGTTGTTCGGCTCAGCAGGAGCTTCGCCCTTCCGAAGGACGAAACCCTGAGGCTGGAAACCCGGTTTTCGGGGTCGTTTCAGTTCTGCATGGATCACTCTCTGTCAACACCCCGGGCGATGCAATCCGGAGCTGTGCACAGAATTTCGCGCTGATCCAAAATAAAAAAGGGATCGCCGGTATCGGCGATCCCCCTGCTGAAAACAGAGTCTGAAACTGAGTATCACTTCTTCAGAGCGGCCTCGATTGCAGCGACGACTTCTTCGGCGTCCGGCTTTGTGCGGGGGGCAAAGCGAGCGGCGACTTTGCCGTCCTTGCCGACCACGAACTTCTCAAAGTTCCAGCTGATGTCGTCCTTCTTGTCTGAGTGGCTTTTCAGGTAGCTGTAGAGCTCATGCTGGCCTTCGCCGTTGACCTTGACCTTGCTCATCATCGGGAACGAGACGCTGTACTTTGTGCTGCAGAAGGTCTTGATTTCAGTTTCGGTACCCGGCTCCTGTCCACCGAACTGGTTGCAGGGTACTCCGATAACAACAACTCCCTTGTCCGCATACTTCTCGTGCAGGGCCTGGAGCTGCGTGTACTGATTGGTCAGGCCGCACTGGCTGGCCACGTTGACGATCAGCAGGACCTTGCCCTTGTATTCGGACAACTTGACGTCCTTACCGTCAATGGACTTCATCGCAATGTCGTGCACGGAATCTGCTGCCATCGAGACTGCTCCGAAGAATACTGATGCTGCCAGTGCCAGTGTGTGAACGAACCGCATACGTGAATGCTCCTGTGAAAGATTGTCTGATCCGGACAGGCAGCAACAGCAACCCGGAAACAACGCTGCGTGCCGTCCATTCGCTCCGGGCACCAACATTCTTGTCTCGGTTGCAGGAAAGGCAAGCGAATGGGAGCGGTGGTTGTTGAATCGGTCCGTGATTGTCGAAGGGGGGATTGAGTCCGGGGTGACTGCAAAGAGGCCGTTGGAGGCTGTCGGGGGCGTTGAGTGTCGGGAAAAACGCAGTATTTCCCGAAAAAATCCGGAACCGGGCCCCGGGATTCTCGGATCTTGTTGACTTTTCGAAAATTCGTCGTGTTAATTCCCAGTGGTGACATCCCGTGTTTTTTCGCCTGCGGCTGTGAGTGGACCATGTTCGAGAAGTTTTTCGCCAAAAAACCGGCTCATGAACAAACCGATATCTCGCGGCGATTCAACCTGATCGGTCGGGTTGGTCAGGGCAGCATGTCAAAGGTCTGGAAGGCCGTCGACCTGCAGTCTGGTCGGACCGTGGCCCTGAAGGTGCTCGACAAGGAAAAGACTCTGAAGCTTGAAGAGCGATTCAAAGGGCTGAAGAAGCCGACGGAGGGTGAAGTGGCAATGTCGCTCAGCCACCCGAACATCGTGAAGACGTTCGAGTTCGGCTGGACGACAGAAGATGAGATGTTTCTGGTGATGGAGTTTGTGGAGGGTGTGGGACTGGCACTGCTGGTGGATCTGCAGAATGACGAGATGAAGCGGTACCGACTGCGGTACATGATTCAGATTGGCGATGCGCTGCAGCATTTTCATCAGCAGAACTGGATTCATCGGGACATCTGTCCGCGGAATGTGATGATCGGTGACGACAAGACGGCCCGGCTGATCGATTTCGGGCTGGCTGTTCCGAATACGCCTGAGTTTCGTCGTCCGGGGAATCGAACGGGCACCGCCAGCTATATGGCTCCTGAGCTGATCAAGCGTCAGCCGACTGATCAGCGGCTTGATATTTTTTCTTATGCGGTGACCTGCTTTGAGATGTACACGAAGCGATTTCCGTGGGATGCGGCACTGACAATTGACGCGGTGCTGCAGCACATCAACAAGCCTCCCGTCGATATCACAACTCTGCTGCCCGGGATTGACCGTCAGGTGGCTGGTGCGATCATGAAGGGGTTGCAGGCCAACCCGGATGATCGCTGGCAGAAGATCGGCGAAATGGTTGCGGAGATTCGGGAGGCCGAAGCGCGACTGGTGAAGCTGGCAAGAGAGGCTGCGGCGGCGAAGCAGCTGGCATCCGGGGCCACTACAGCGCCCGCTGCGGCACCGAAGGGTCATTCGCCGGTGGCAGCCCCGTCCCCGCAGTCCACCACTGCGGATGCCGGTCCGGTGGATTCGAAGCCGGCCAATGACCACGCTGCGGGCTCCGCTGCCCGGAAGCCAGTCAAAAAGAAAAAGCGATCAGGTGATGACGACATCGACCTGACCGCTCTGTTTGCCGAATGAATTCAGATTGTTCCTGCTGGCGGAAACCTGATTACTGCACTTCATCGCCGAAACTGAGATACACAATTCGGCCGGGAATCAGGCGCACGAAGCGGGTCGCCACGGCGTCGACGTCGAGGGGATGTTCCTTGGCTTCAATTCGCACGATATGCGGCACGCCCGGGTCCAGTGGCCGATTGGATTCAAACAGCCAGACTCCGCTTTTCAGTTTGATTCCACTCATACCGCGAATCGAAAGAACTTCCTCGGCGTCGCCCATGCGCACTGCCAGCATGCCGGATCGGGGATGCTTGTCTTCCGGCACCGGGTGTGAGACTCGCAGGTAGGTGAATCCCAGCGTCCCGCGCAGCTGTACGGCCACAGGCTGATCGGGGGCGGCCGCCGGCCCGGCGGACATGGCGGGATCGGGCTGAGGACGGAGCGGGACGGGTTGCACCGGGGGGTGGCTGACCGGTGGATTGGGCACTGCGGAGGCATCTTCAAGGTCCACTGGCGGAGCGAGATCGACATCTTCGTCTGCGTGGACCGGAGCCAGTGACAGCAGTCCCAGCAGGGCAGTGCAGAACAGTCCGTGTCGAAGGTCGGCGATCGTCATGAATCTCTCCAGGTGGGTTTTCGGGAGTGCCAGCGCAGCGGTTGCCACGCGCGAAAGCATGACCTGCGGCAGGCCGTGCGGCGGGGGAAACCGGGCGGCGGTGTTTTTTTTTCATCCGGACCCTGCCGGATGATCCTGCGCTGCCAGTTCCGAAAACTGTGCGGGTGTCATCCTGTTCGAGACCGGCGGATGAAATCCAGAGTGCCTGCGGGGAAAAGTCTGAATATTGCCATTTTAACGGGGCTGAGCCAGCAGATCCGGCAGGCCTTCGACGAGGTACACGGTCAGCGAACGGGCTCCGTGAGCACCGATGACCAGTGACTGTTCGATATCTGCTGTTTTGCTGGGGCCCGAAATGAATCCGGCGAAGCTGTGATTGCCCACCGGGATGCGACTGTAAGCCTGGTGCATGTTGTGCACGATGCTGTCTGCGGGGACCACCAGCGCCATGTGCTGGGGGATGAAGTACAGAACGCGGTGTATCAGGGTGTCATCGGTGACCCAGACAGCTCCGTTTTCAGCGACAGCGAGGTGACCGCGGAGCACTGCGAAGTCGACGTTCTCCAGTTGGTGCGGGTCGACCGCTGCGGCCGTGGCGGGGGAAGTTTCACCCAGCCCGGCGACGGCGGAGTACCGCACGCTGGCGGTGTTCCAGAGCGGCATGGATTCAAGGTGCTGGTGTGCCTGGTGGAGGCTGCTGCAGCGAACCACCTGTCCGCCGACCGATCCCAGCACTTCTGCGAAGCGGGCTGCGGGATCGGGAAACGTCTGCCATTCCGGTGAGTTGAGGACTTCCGGCAGAGGTGCTGACTGTGGCAGGGCTCTGCGAATGCGACCAAGGATGAAGTCGCGGGAGTCTTTTGAGGCGGGAATTGGCATGGACTGTTTCTGTGTGCGATGCTGAGCGAAACCGACTGTGTGGGGGAAAAATTGCCTTGCTAATTGAACACCGGTCTGCGGAAAACTCAAGTGAAATCCCGACAATTCCCCTGCTCAGATGGGCATGGGGCTGACAGAGCGGATGATGGGGCGGAAGTCCATCTGGCTGAGCAGATCCCGTTCGAGGTCGATTCCGGGTGCCAGTTCCAGCAATTCAAGGCCTTCCGGCTGCAGTCGAAAGACAGCGCGTTCGGTGATGTACAGAACGTCCTGTGCCTGCTGGCGGGCCTGCAGGCCGGAGAATGAGATCTGCTCGACGTGGCGAACAAATTTGCGGATGCTGCCCTCCTGCAGGATCTGCAGTCGGCCGTTGTCGCGCTGCAGAGTGAGTCCACCGGCGGTGAGTGTCCCGCAGAAGACGAGCCTGCGGGCGGACTGAGAAATATTGACAAATCCGCCGACACCGGCGAAGCGGTGTTTGAAGCGGGAGACATTGACGTTTCCGCAGGCATCCACTTCGGCGGCTCCGAGTGCAGCGAAATCCAGTCCTCCGCCATCGTAGAAGTCGAACTGGGCGGCCGAGTCGATGACGGCTTCGGGAAAGCGGGCGGCACCGAAGCTGAGTCCGGCAGCCGGGAGCCCTCCGATCGGTCCGCTTTCGAGTGTCAGTGTGACCTGCTGCAGCAGCCCGCGTTCGGCAGCCACCGTGGCGATTCCTTCGGGGAGTCCGATCCCGAGGTTGCAGATGCTGCCGGGGCGGAGTTCGAGGCAGGCTCGTTCGGCGATAATCCGTCGTGCCGGTTCGAGCGACTGAGCGGGGTCCGGCAGGGGTGGCTGCAGAGGATTTCCGGGGGAGCAGTAATCGGGATTGCAGGATTCGGCAAATGTCTGCCAGTGTGCTTCAGGGGGCGCCAGCACGATCCGGTCCACCAGTTTCCCGGGGACTTTCACGTGCTGGGGAGGGGCGGGATTGTCGAGCAGTGACTGCACCTGGGCGAGCACGATGCCGCCGGAATT
>CAITYU010000074.1 GCA_903896675.1 uncultured Planctomycetaceae bacterium | reverse complement strand
TTATGAAGCGTCTGCGATTTACGAATGGCAATCCGGAGTCACAGCAGAAGATGCTGGTGGGTTTGTTGAGTGCTGGGATGTTGCTGCTGATCCTGCTGGACAGCTGTGGCAATCCGGCCCGCGCGGATGAGCGTGGAGCGGCAGCGGCAATGCTGTCGGCCACAGCGGGTCTGCAAGCCACTGCGGACGTCACCATTCTGGAATTCTGGCATCCTTCCGGCCGCCATGGCATGGAAATCACTCGAGGACCGGGTAGTGGTCAGCTGACGTGTCGACTGCAATTGAAGGGAACCCGCGAGAAACGCGAACTTGACGAACCCACGATCCGCAGCCTTGTCGCCCTGTTGAGTCAGCTGGCAGCCAGCGTGCAGCCGGATCCGATTCGTGAACGCATCACAGCCATTCTGATCACCGCCGTGTCTCCACATGGCCAGCGAACTGAACTGCTGCATCGTCTGCAACCCTCAACCCGCCACACCCTGCTGCAGCAACTGCAGCAATTACAGACCTGCCTGACTCTGATGACCACCATTCAGCAAACCCCACCGGCCATCACCCTGCACCCACCAGCAAACTCCCCTGCGCCAACCCCCACTTTGATGTGAGCCATGCCTGAAAAATCCGTCCGCCGCGGGGGGAGCGGGCACTGTGTCACAGATGGGATTGAAAAAAATGCAGAACGGCAATTTCCGCAGAATCGATTCATCTCTTTTCCCGGCTGGTGCAATTAGATGTTTGTCCATTTCGTTTCTGCTGCGTTTCACTGAGGAGTAGAGCCATGCGTCGGTCCTTTCGCTCCCCTTTTTTCCTGCTGGTGTCAGTCGATGTGCTGCTGGTATCCTTTGATCTTCTTCAATCAACTCAACTGCTGATGACCTGATCAATCGCCCGGTTTTTGATTACTTCGATTATCGCAAAAAAAAACACAAAAAAAGCTCCATCCTGTTTTCGGGTGTCGCGCAATGAATGAACAGAAGGCTGCTGAATTCCGGCAGCCCTCTGTTTCCGTTTGACTGGAGGACCAATATGAAACCCGTGACTTCCGGCGATGTGGCCCGCTATGCGAGTGGCCTGATTACTGATCCGGACGAGGAAGATCGCATTTTCAGCGCGATCATGAAACGGCCGGAACTGGAAGAGCTTTACTTCTTACTGACCGACCGTGACGGCGGTCAGCTGCACGAAATCGAGCTCGTTTCTGATGCTGAAACGAAATCGCCGGAAAATGTTGTTCGGGTCGAGCAGGCAAAACACCTTCTGTCGCTCCTGAAGACCGCACGTTTGTGTCGGCTGGAACAGTCGTTGCCCGCCGCGGGGGCCGACAGCGAAATCCTGATTCCCCTGCACTGGGCTGCTGATGCGCCCGCTGTGGCATGTCGTTTCGTGCCGTTGCCTGAGAGACGTGGTGCTTACAGGGTTTACGCAAACCTCCCGGCGCATCGCCCGGTGCTCAGTCTGGTAGCGGCTGATCTTGCGTGGGGCAAACCATCGGATCTCACACTGAAGAGGCTGCCCAGCAACTGGATCAATCGTCCGCTGCCTGAGGGGGCAAAGCTGGCCTTCGATTCAGGTCGGCAGGTCCCTGCAAACCTTGCGGCGAAGAGCGGAAATCAGGATGAAACCGAATCCGGCGAGCCACTTCGCGAGCACTGTGGCGACACGTGGGAAGTGAATGTGAAAGTGGCTCCGTGGACTGTTCGCATAGTCGCACTGGCCCGAAAAATGCTCTTCCCGATGCCGATTCTGCTCACGGGCTTGACTGCCGGTGGAGACGTGGCTGCTGCAGAAGTCCGGTTGATCTACGATAGTGGTCAGGACCTCAGGAATCTGTTTGAAATGTGCTCCGAGCGACTGCACTGGCTGAAGGTGGCGCCACTGGCGATTAACGACGCCTTCCGTCTGTCGCCCTACGATGCCGCCGTGCTGCTTGGTGCCAGTAAGTATGCTGTGTGCCCGATGGAACCGGTCGCCGGCAGGGAAGGCGAATACACAGTCGACCTCAGCGATGCCAGGGTTCGGGAACGTCTGGACAGCAAAGACGTGGTTCTGGCCCTCCAGGTTGCCGAAATGGAAGGGCAGGTGCAGCCATGACCGCAGGACGATCAGAATCCGGTTTAGAAGACCTTGTTGCGAAGGCGCAGGCGGGCGACGATCGTGCGTTCGAAACTCTGTTCGCTCAAGTTTATCCTGTGTTACAAT
>CAITYU010000073.1 GCA_903896675.1 uncultured Planctomycetaceae bacterium | reverse complement strand
CTGGAGCATTTCCGTTAGCTGTAAGTTGTCAGTTTTCAGGGGTCACTGGTCAGTGGTCAGTGGTCAGTGGTCAGTGGTCAGTGGGCAGTGGGGAGTGGGGTGTGGGGAGTGGGGAGTGGGGAGTGGGGAGTGGGGAGTGGGCAGTGGGGAGTGGGCAGTGGTGGCAAAGAAACAGGCCGGAACCTGTTGTGGTTCCGGCCTGTGAAGATTCAGGATGGCTGGATTTCTGCTTTCGATTAACGAACAGCAGCGTCCCACCACCAGCGACCGGTCTGACCAACGGGGCTGGCGTTGCGAGCCTGCGTGGAGACTTCGGGGGCAGTTGTGAAGCTTTGTGGGTTGCTGATGACGTCACGCAGATCCACTTTGATACCGCCGGCCACCTGTACCACGATGCTGCCGTCCCGGTAGACTCGTGATGCTGCAGCGGTCATCAGCTTTTCGGGAACTTCGACCGGCTGAGTTTCAAACGAGCCTGCTGTGGTGAATACAGCAGGCTGCCAGCCAGCCTGACGATCCAGATCCATGGTGTTGATCATGGCGGAGGCGAGGGCCAGATCGAAGATGTTCTGCAGATCGGCGAATACGACGTCCTGTTCGGCCAGTTGCGGAAGATGCTCGGTGAACAGGCGAGCGAATTCGGCATTGGCGCTATCGGCCTTTCCGGTTGCTTCGCGGCTTCCATCGGCCTGTACCAGTTGATTTTCAGACTGGCAACGTACCGAGCGGCCTGTGAATTCGAAGGAGCGACGGTCGGGGGCCACGCGGATTGCGTCATAGCCCACAGTCATCCACCATCGGAGAGCGTCCATGGCTGCGCCACGGCGTTCTTCACGACCGGCCAGTTCGAAGTAGCTTTTCATCCCGGAGGCACCATCGCGTCGACCGATGCCGATCAGTTTCATCTGGTAGTCGGCGTCGACGATCACTGAAGCGACTCGTGAGTCTGCAGGAACGCCGGCCACCGTCACATTCTGAAGTCCGAGCAGTTCTTCAAGCTTCTGAGTTTCCTGGCGGGCGTTTCGGGCAGACAACTGCAGGCGGGAGGCGTACTGCTGTACGGCCTTGACCTGCTGAGGCTGCGGGTCGATTGTGCACATGAAGAAGCCACGCCCGTTATCGGCGAAGGTGCGGCTGAGGGTGACGAGGTCATCAAGTTGCAGCGTCGGGCGACCGCTGGCCGCGCTGACAGTGCGTCCCTTTTCGTCCTGAGCCCAGGCTCCCGCAGGTCCACCAATGACCACGTCACCGGTATCCGGGAAAACGAACAGGAACTGCACTTCGGTCAGGCCGGCCAGTGCGGCAGCATCGGCAGGGATCGGCTGACCGGCTTTCTGCAGGCGAGCGATTTCGGCTTCAAGACGCGGCAGTGAGACCAGTCGGAGTGCGGATGTTTCGAGGACATCAGCATTGCTGTTGGCAGTGCGGGCCAGTTCGGCTGCAGTGCTGAGCCGTGAGTTGTCGAAGGTCATCGCCATGGCACCAGCGAGAGCGGGAGCACCGACGAAGACACCCTGCATGTAAGGGGTCATGGTTCCGGTTTCGTCACCACGCATCACCCACTGAGCCGGCGGGGCTGTCTGTTCCATGATCAGTGTCATGAGAGACTGAAAGTCGGCCATGGCCCCGCCCTGCGCTTCCAGTTGCTGGCGTCCGGCGTTGGCCTTTTTGGCAGTTTCGCGGTCACCCACCACCAGAGCGGCCTGCTCAAGGGCCACGGCGGCTTGCAGGAAGTCACCCTGCTCTGCAGCCAGACGGGCTTCCAGACGCAGTTTGGAAGACTGCAGTACCGGAGGCAGCGGAGTCGGCTGATTGTCACCAGCCTGCAGAGTGGCCGTCCCGGCCATGGAAATCGCCGCAGCGATCACAGCGCGCTGGAAAAGGCGGGACCAGCGGAGGCGCAGACCAGACACGGGCTTGAAAGAAAGTGGCATCGACAAAACCTCGCGAAGTTCCCGGTGACTGTAACCGCCGACGGTGTGCCCGCAGCCGATACTTAGCTGTGAACAGACCCGCAGCGCAGCAAAAGTTGGAATTCCATGCCTCTAGCTTCGTCGGGATTTGCCTGAACGTCAAGGAAATTCCGCCAATTACCCAGAGTACTGGTTTTGTCCAGAATGCGGGTCCTGGGGGTCATTCCGAGTTTTCCGGTGGAGTCTGGCTGCATTTTCGATACGTCGATCGTGCCTGGATTTCGTGGTGAATTCGCTTTGATTTGACATAAGATTATTGGCAGGAGAGACTTACGTTTCAGTTGATGGCTCCGCCAAGGGGCTGATTGGCGGGTCCGGAGGGGGGTGGCCCCGCCGGGCAGTCGAGGTGTAAAGCAAGGGGAGAATCAAGCATGCCTGAGTTGCCGGAAGTGGAGACGATGGTCCGAGGTGTCCGGCGACACTGCGAGAATCGTCGGCTGACGTCCGTCGAATTCTGCCCCTGTCCGCGGCAGCCGATCCCCGTGTTTCCTGATCGTGACGCGTTCCGACAGTTGCACGGAGCGGAAATTCAAACTGCTGGACGTCTGGGAAAGCGGGCTTTACTGACAATGGATTCCGGCCACGTGATCGTGATTGAACCGCGGATGACCGGCTTACTGCTGGTCTCAGATCCACCGACAGAGCTGCATCTGCGAGTGGTTCTGCAGCTGGCACCCGTGCCCGGGCTGGCAGCAAACATCAGGTTCTGGGATCGTCGTGGCCTTGGGACTGTGTCACTGCTGGATTCGACGCAGATGCAAGTGCTGCGAAATCGTCTGGGGCCGGATGCGCTGGAGATGACAGCAGCAGAATGGAAGCAGCGACTGGCGAAAACAGCTCGTCCGATCAAAGTGGCGCTGCTTGAACAGTCACTGGTGGCGGGTATCGGGAACCTGTATGCCAGTGAGATTCTGCATCTTTCCGGCATTTCACCTCGGCGACGAGCAGATCGTGTGCGGGGCAGCCAGTTGGCTGCGATGGATGACGCCGTCAGGCAGGTGCTGCTGACGGCGATCCGTTATGAGGGCTCGACACTGAATGATGGCACCTATCGGAATGCTCTGAATCAGGACGGCGGCTACCAGAACCATCATCGGGTTTATGATCGGGAAGGTGAGATTTGTCCGACGTGCGGGCAGGCGGAGATTCGGCGGATTGTGCAGGCACAACGGTCCACCTTCTACTGTCCGCGCTGCCAGAAGTAGCTGCTGTTATGGCGAGCTGCTGCCGGGCCAGTCCCGTTATTCATCAGCGGCAGCTTTGGCTTTGGCTTTTGATTTGGCCCTGCTGCGTCCAGCCTGCTTTCCGGCTTTGCTGGCGGGCGTCTCTGGTGAAGTTACCGGGCTGTTGTTTGGTTCAGGCAGCGGGGCGGAGATTCCCTGACGCCAGGCCATCAGTCGTTCATGAAGCTGTTGTGTTCGCTGCGGTTCGGCCGCTGCGAGGTTCTTCTGCTGGGACGGATCAGCAGTGAGGTCGTACAACTCCAGTCGCTTGTCTTCGAAGAACTCCAGCAGTTTCCAGTTTCCTGACCTGATGGCTCCGGCCGGCAGGGTCCGCCACTGTCCCGGACCGGCTCCCAGATAGCCTGGGAAGTGCCAGAACAGGTCACGCTGGGGAACCCTGGCACCTCCGCTGGTGAGGCATTCCACGTGGCTGATTCCGTCCAGTGGCTGACCGGCCGGCAATTCAGCGTGGGCCAGTTCGGCCAACGTTGGCAGCAGGTCCACACTGATGATCGGTGACTCGGTCACGCCCTGCGGAATGTGTCCGGGCCAGCGGACAATCCACGGGACCCGCACACCACCCTCGTACAGTGAACCCTTGCCGGACCGCAGGGGCGCATTGTCGGTCACATCCCCGCTGGCTTTGACACCTTCGCGAACGTATCCGCCGACGCCTCCGTTGTCACTGCTGAAAATGACAACGGTATTTTCCGCAAGTCCCTGCTGATCGAGAGTGGCCAGAATGCGACCGACGCTTTCATCCACGCTGGCAATCATTGCCGCGTAGACCGCGTTTGAATGCCCTGCACTGGTCGGCAGGTCTTTGAATTTCTGCACCAGTTCGGGTTTGGCGACATGCGGCGAATGCACTCCGAAGTGTGGCAGGTACAGAAAAAACGGGCGATCTCTTCGCCGACTGATGAATTCCACGGCGCGATCGGTGAGGAAGTCTGCGAGGTACTGGCCTTCAGGGTATTCCACCGGTGGATCGATTTTGAAATCATAGTGTGCGCCCATGGTGACGAGGGCTTCGGCGAATCCGCGTCTGGCAGGGTGATGTGTGTCTTTCTGTCCGAGGTGCCATTTGCCGAACATGGCGGTGTCGTATCCGGCGTCCTGCAGGACGTTGGCGACCGTTCGCACGGACAGTGGCAGCTCGGTGACATTGCTGACTGGTTTCAGTGGGCGCGTCTGCCAGTCGAAGCGATCAATGGCTCCCACTGTGTAAACTCCGGTTCGCGGTCCGTACTGGCCGGACATCAGGGCTGCGCGCGTGGGCTGGCAGTTTGGTCCACAGGTATAACCGTGAGTGAACCGCATTCCCTGTGACGCCAGTCGATCGATGGCCGGAGTCTGATAGTATCGGGACCCCTGGCAGCTGAGGTCGGTCCAGCCAAGGTCATCAGCCAGAATGAAGACGATATTGGGTCGATCAGCGGCGGTGGCCTGAATTTCGCCTGTCAGCAGACAAAGGCTCAGCAGCAGCGTGCCGCGCAGGAAAGCACTGGTCATATCTGAATCCCTGTAACAATGAGAACGGTGTGTAAGGTGTGAGTGCTGGGGGATCAGCGGGGTTCCGGCAGTGGCCACGGTGCAACTGAGACTCGTGTGGCCCAGCGTTCGTACAACTGGCTCAGTTCACGGACTTTTTCCGGTTGTTCGGTGACAAGGTTGTGCGCTTCGACGCGATCCTTGTCGATATCATAAAGTTCCCATGGCTGATCGTGTCTGGCGACCAGTTTCCAGCGTCCTGCGCGGACAGCGCGGTTGCCTTCGTGTTCCCAGTAAATGGCTTCGCGCTGCAGCGGCTGTCCGGCGAAGACAGGCAGCAGACTGACTCCTTCAAGTGGCTGTCCTCCATCCGGCACAGTGGCTCCTGCCACATCGCAGCAGGTTGCGGCAATGTCGATCAGGTGTCCGGGAGTGGATCGCAGTTCGCCGCGGGCAGTGATACCGGCCGGCCAGTGAGCAATCAGTGGCGTGCTGATGCCACCTTCGTGGACCCAGTGCTTGTATTCACGAAAGGGCGTGTTGGAGACGGTGGCCCATGCGCGGCCGTAGGCGACATATGTGTCGGCAGGTCCGGGCATGACCTGTTTGCCCATCCGCACCGGGAAGCCGTCGCGAGTCTGAGCCGGGGTACTTCCGGCAGCGGCGAAGTCCTCGGGGTTCATCACCGGCAGCGTGGGCTCTGCGGGGCGCGGAATGTCGGGGTGCTGGCGGTTTCCGGTGCGTCCTATGGTTTCCGCACAGCCTCCGTTGTCCTGCAGGTAGAACACCAGTGTCTGCTGAGCCTGCCCGGTCTGGTCCAGCTCGTGCATCAGTCGTCCGATGCCCTGATCCATACGATCCACCATGGCGGCGTAGACTTCCATGCAGGCAGCTTCCCATTCCCTGTGCGGCATGGTGTTCCAGTCACCGAACCCCGGAGCCATGGGTTGTGCCGGATCAATCAGCCCAAGTCGGACAGCCTGCTGAAATCTGGCTTCGCGAATCGGCTGATATCCCTGATCATATCGGCCGCGATAGCGTGCGATGTCTTCAGGCAGCGCGTGCATCGGCCAGTGTGCCGCTGTGTAGGCCACATACAGGAAGAAGGGCTGCTGTGAATGCTGCTGAGTGTGCTGTCGGACGAATCCGATGGCGTGGTCGGTAATGGCGTCTGTGTAGTAGTAGGTCTGTGGCTGGTATTGCGGGTCCGCATAGGGTGAGATCATCCGGTTATCGCGGACGAGGGACGAGGGGTCATAGAAACTGCCGGCTCCATGAATGGTTCCGTAAAAGCCATCGAAGCCTCGCTGCAGCGGCCAGTTGTGTTTGGGGCCTGCAGCATCAGCGTGACGAGTGACATGCCATTTGCCGACGGCATAGCTGCGGTAGCCGACCGGTTTCAGCAGTTCGGCGATTGTGCGTGACGAGGCATTCAGATTTCCGGTATATCCAGGAAGTCCTCGGTCATCCATCATGTGACCGATGCCAGCCTGATGCGGATACAATCCGGTCAGGAGGCTGGCTCGTGTGGGGCAACAGCGAGCCGTATTGTAGAATTGAGTGAACCGCAGACCGTGGGCGGCGAGGGAATCCAGTGCGGGGGTACGAATCTCACCGCCGTAGCAGCCGATGTCCGAGAACCCCATGTCATCACTGAGAATGACGATGATGTTCGGACGAGGTGCTGGTGGAGCAGCCTCGAGTGACAGGGCGAGTGCTGCCAGGGTCACCGGCAGCAGGACCAGCAGTTGCAGCACTGAGTGCTGAATGCAGGGTGCAAATGGCATGGTTGAGTCTTCTGGTTCAGTCGTTGGGTATCAGGACCATGCTCGGAGCAGCGGTGTTTTGCCGGTGGCTCCGGGAATTTCGCGAACATAACGAGGAACGGCGTAACCTGGCAAACGAGCCTGCAGTGCTGACAGAATCTGCTGGCCGACAGTTTCCGAAACTTCGAAGTGCTGTGTGCCATCGACTCGATCCAGCTGATGCAGGTAATACGGCAGCACGCCGGCATTGACGAGGCTGAGACTGAGTTGTTCCTGAGCATCGGCTGAGTCATTGATATTCTGCAGCAGTACGGCCTGATTCAATATGGGTAAGCCGGCCCGCACCACTTGCTGCAGTGCAGCAAGGCAGTCGTCCCGAATCTCAGCGGCATGATTGGCATGCACCACCATCAGTATCTGCTTTGGCAGGCTGGTGAGCAGTGACAGCAGCTCCGGTGTGACTCGAGACGGCAGCACGATGGGCAGTCGGGTGTGAATGCGGAGTCGATCGATGTGGGGGATGCGGGCAATTCTGTGGCACAGTTGTGCGAGCCGACTGTCGTTGAGAACCAGTGGGTCACCGCCACTGAGTATGACTTCACGAATATCGCTGTCGGCTTCAATTTCCGCCATCGCCGGTTCCCAGTCCTCGAGCCGGCGTGGTTCTTCAGCATAGGGGTACTGGCGACGAAAGCAGTAACGGCAGTGGACCGCGCAGGCTCCGGCAGCGAGGAGCAGCACGCGACCATGATATTTGTGCAGTAATCCGGGGCTGCGACGGGCGTGCAGATCCCCGACAGCGTCAGCGGTGAAGCCGGGGGCTGAGGTGATTTCCGGGGACTGTGGCAGTACCTGCAGCAGCAGCGGATCCCGAGGATTTCCCGGCTGCATGCGGTTGAGGAAGCTGTGTGGCACCAGTACGGGAAAGTCAGCGACGGCGGTGTCGGGCAGCAGTGCGGGGAATTGATCGCTGGTCAGCTGCAGCCGACTGAGCAGTTCACTGCCACTGCGGATGGCCTGCGACAGTTCCAGCTGCCAGCGGGGCGTCTGTCGAGCCGTACTGACGGCAGCTGAGTCTGTGAGTTTGGCGTCCGGGGTATTCATGAGACGTGGTGACAGGGTGATGTCTGAGTGTCAGAACGGTGAGTGCCGGGATGTGCGCAGTTCAGAGACTAGCAGAATGGCGACTCGGCGAAAAACCCAGGGAAGGCCTGATCACTGATTCGGCTGTTTTTTTGAGGGCAAGTCGGTATTCTGGGGACGACGTGGGGTCGAGTATTTGTTGAGTGGGAGCTACTTCACAGGAGTTGTGCGATGTCAGCAGCAGTTGTTTCCGGAGCAGGCCGTTTGGGGACATCGCGTCGAGCTTTTCTGCAGTCGGCAGCCACGGTGGCCGCTCCGCTGGTCGTCCCGGCAAGTGCGCTGGGGCGTGGCGGGTTCACTGCTCCATCTGAACGCCTGACACTGGGTGTGATCGGCATTGGACCTCGCTGTACCTACGACCTGACCGCCATGCTGAAGTTTGAGGATGTGCGGTGTGTGGCGATTGCTGACGTTCAGCAGACACGCCGGGATGCCGGTAAGAAACTGGTGGATACGGCCTACGGAAATGCGGACTGCCGTCTGTACCGGGACTTTCGCGAATTGCTGGATCGTCAGGATATTGATTCCGTGATTGTGGCGACGGGGGATCGCTGGCATGCGGCGGCATCGATTCTGGCAGCCAAAGCGGGCAAGGACGTGTACAGCGAAAAGCCCTGTGGGATCACGATTGCCGACTGCCAGCGGCTGGCGGATGTGATGCAGGCTGAGCAGCGAGTGTTTCAGGCGGGGACTCAGCGACGCAGCGTGGCCAACTTTCAGAAAGCCGTCGAACTTGTGCACTCTGGACGACTTGGGAAGCTGCACACGATGCACGCATCTGTCTACATTCCGACGCTGGACAATTCGTGGCTGCCGGCTCAGCCACTGCCGGCGCGCGAGCAGGTGGACTGGAACCTGTGGCTGGGCCCGGCCGCGTGGCGACCATTCAATCAGGCATACTGCGACGGGAAATGGCGTGGCTATTGGGACTTTGATTCGGGTGCGAGGCTGCTGGACTGGGGGGCGCACACGGTGGATCTGTGCCAGTGGGCCAATCGGGCGGACGACACGATGCCGATAGAGTACGAGCCAACCGAAAACAACATCATCTGTCGCTATGCAAACGGCGTTAAACTGATCATTGATTTTCTGCCGACGCCGTTTGGTGATCGCAGTCCGCACTATATCACACGCCTCGGCACGTGTCCGGTACGGTTCATCGGGGACGAAGGCTGGGTGGAGACAGGTGATGAAGGTGAAATCGTGGTGATGCCGGAATCGCTGCAGAAGGAAATCCCGGACGCCTTAAAACGGGTGCGTGGACTGGACGTATCGGTACATGCCCGGAATTTCTTCGACTGCATTCGCTCACGCGGCACGACAGCGGCCAATCCGCTGGTGATGCGGCGTTCGCACATTGCCTGCCATGCGGCTGCTGCGGCGTGGATTCTGCAGCGGAAGCTGCGGATCGATCCGCAGACGGAGGAGTTCATCGGAGATACGGATGCCACGCTGCTGAAGTCCCGCGAAGCACGTCGGTGGGAGTAGCCTGCGGGGGATCGTCCGGGATCCCGGTTGTGTGCCCCCGCAGCTTCCGAATTCCGCGTTACTCAGCCGACGGCTCGAGCATACTGCACGGGCAGAACACTGCCCGGGTCAGGCAGGTTGAGTGCGCGGGCTGCATGGTACGGCCAGTAGGGATCCCGCAGCAGTTCCCGGGCCAGCATCACGAGGTCCGCCTGCTGTTCACGAATGGCGGACTCAGCCATCGCCGGTTCGGTGATCATCCAACCGGCCGCCGTTGGAATACCGGCTTCCCGACGAATGCGGGCGGTGATCGGCAGCATGAATCCGGGACCCCACGGTATGCCGGACAAATCCGGAATCACAAATCCATGGCTGACGTCCAGCAGGTCCAGCCCCCCTGCCTGCAGGCGCCTTGCCAGTTCAATTGACTCCTCCACGGTGACTCCACCCTGCGTCCAGTCGGTGACTGACAGTCGGGCGGTCAGTGGCAGTCGTTCCGGCCAGACAGCGCGAACTGCGGCCAGAGTTTCCAGCAGGAAGCGGATGCGATTGTCGAAGCTGCCGCCGTATTGATCCGTGCGCTGATTGGCCAGCGGTGAGTAGAATTCGTGAGCCAGATAGCCGTGGGCGAAATGCAGCTCCAGCCATTCAAACCCGGCTGCCAGTGCTCGACGAGCACCTTCCACAAATCGCTGCTGAATCTGCTGAATGTCGGCTGTTGTCATCTGGCGGGGCTGTTTTGGCAGATGCGCTCCGAAGGGAGTGGCTGACGGGGCAAGAGTCTGCCAGCCCCCCTGCTCTTCCGTCAGGTGTCCGTCACCATCCCAGGGCCGTGCCGCGCTGCCTTTGCGACCGGCATGTGCCAGCTGGATCCCGGGAATTGCTCCCTGCTGCTTCAGAAACCCTGTAATCCGCTGCAGCATCGGGACATGCTGATCGTGGTAGATACCGGCATCCTGCGGGCTGATACGCCCTTCCGGCGAAACAGCCGTGGCTTCGACAATCACCAGTCCGGCGCCTCCCACAGCCCGCGAGCCCAGATGCACGAAATGCCAGTCGTTCAGGAAGCCATCGTCCGACGAATACTGACACATGGGGGCCACGGCAATGCGATTTCGCAGCACCACGTCCTTCAAACGAAACTCTGAAAACAATTTCGACACGATTCTGGTTCCCGCTGCCGGCTGGTTGTGCTGCTGCCTGCCTGAAGGCCCGCCGGCCGGCGTTCAGAAAAGCTGTTACCTGTTGTTTTCGACCTTTGCCTGCTGCAGCTTCAGCATTGCTGTCGCATATCGTTCACCCAGCGTTCTGAGGGACGGAGTATCGAAATGCACGCCGTCACTTTTGGGTTTCAGACCACTGGCATCAACGATGGCTGTGCGAGAGGTGAGTCCGGGCAGCAGCAGCAATTGAGCGTTCACCGTCCGCCAGTGCGAGGGGTTACCCGCCGCGTCATCACTGAGGAAGTCTCCCAGAGTTCCGGCAACGAATGGAAGCTGACTGTTGCCAGTGTCCTGCCGCAGATCATTGACCATTTCAGCAAGTCGGCGTCCGTAAGATTCGGCCTGCTGCAGATCGAGGGCATCATTTTCACCCTGATGCCAGAGCACCCCGCGCACAATGCCGGCTTTCTGTGCAGCACGAATGCGTTTCAACGCCTGCTCGTAAAGATCTGCGCCCTTCTGCCAGCGAGACAGAGGCGTACCCCCGACTGCACAGGGCACAAGGCCAATCATGGCCTGCGGCTCTGCAGCCGCCATCCGCAGCGCAAACGAAGCACCCAGCCCGGCACCGGCGATCGATTTGTCAAAGTGCAGAGGTTCAGATGCCGGTTCCCAGCGCTCTTCCTTCGTCAGCATCAGGATTTTCGGGTGCAGCGGTTCGCGAGTTTTTTCGAGCAGCCCCCGTCCTGCCATGTTGGACTGCCCCATCAGTACATAAATCTGCAGGTTCTGAGGTTCATCCGCTGCCGCTGCTGGTTCAGCCGGCGGGGGATCCGCTTTCGCTTTCTTTCTGGCCTTTGCTGCCGGGGTTGATGTCTTTGGGTACCGAGTGACGCGGACATCGTTTTTCTGTGATTGTCCCGGAGTACTGCGACCGGCGACAATCAACTGCTCGAAGGCCTGCCGCATGGCAGCTGCCCGTTCGGGTTCGCGGCCCGCCATGTTGCTGGCTTCGCGTGGATCCTGATCGAGGTTGTACAGCTGAACTGCGGTGCCTGCCGCGGCATCAGCCTGCAGGATCAGTTTCCACGGGCCCTCG
>CAITYU010000072.1 GCA_903896675.1 uncultured Planctomycetaceae bacterium | reverse complement strand
GCCTGCCGCATGGCAGCTGCCCGTTCGGGTTCGCGGCCCGCCATGTTGCTGGCTTCGCGTGGATCCTGATCGAGGTTGTACAGCTGAACTGCGGTGCCTGCCGCGGCATCAGCCTGCAGGATCAGTTTCCACGGGCCCTCGCGGTACGAAGGCAGTCCGTTGCAGGCTGTGTTCACGGACTGAGTTCGGACGGGTGTTGAACCGCCCTGCAGCAATGGTAACAGGCTGAAGCTGTCCTCACCGGCGTCAGGTGGCAGCGGCACCTGTAAAATGTCAGCCAGCGTTGCCATGACATCAGCCTGGTGCACCAGCTGGGAACAGACTGTGCCGGGGGTAATGGCCTGCGGCCAGCGAATCACGAAGGGAACTCGATGCCCGCCTTCGTAGACGGAAGCCTTGTAGTCGCGAAAAGGGCCACTGGGAAAGTGCCCCTGAGCTTCGAGGGGGGGGACACCGATGTATGAAGCACAGCCGTTGTCACTGGTGAAGATCACCAGAGTGTCCTCGGTCAGCCCGGCGTGTTCGAGCGAGTCGAGAACGCGCCCGACGACTGCGTCCGTCTCCATCACCAGGTCAGCGTAGTCGCTGTTCAGTCCGCTGCGTCCCCGCCACTGTTCGTTGACCGCCAGTGGCGTATGTGGTGAGGTCAGCGGCAGGTACATCAGAAACGGCTGCTGAGCTGCGGACTGCTGCTGAATGAATCGCTCGGCCCGCTCTGCGAGGGCCGGCAGCACAGCCTGCAGTGACCAGTTTTCCAGCGCAGGTCCCTGCAGGCTGGCCTGATTTTTGACAAAGTTTTCCGCGGGCAGCAGTCGGTCCGGAATACCAACTGTCCGGTCCCCTTCGATAAAACAGTACGGAGGCCAGTTGGGAACGTCGGTGCCAAAGTATTCATCGAAACCGCGAGTGATCGGACCACCAGGAATTCGCTGTGAAAAGACCGCCTGCCATGCCTGACGGTGAGCAGCCGAAATCTGCTCTGTCACCTGACCACCACCGCCGGCCTGTCCGCCAAATCCATTGAACAGCGGCAGCAGTTCCGGTTCAATCGGCCAGTCATGTCCGAGGTGCCATTTGCCGAAACAGGCGGTGCGGTAACCCTGGCGGCGAGCCAGCTCTGCGATCGTCAGCCGGGTTTCCGAAATCAGCGGTTTGCCCCAGACACCGACGATTCCGGACTGCAGTGATGTGCGCCAGTGATACCGCCCGGTGAGCAGAGTATAGCGGGAGGGTGAGCAACAGCCGGAACTGGAATGTCCGTCGGTAAATCGCAGCCCACCTGCTGCCAGGCGATCCATGTTTGGAGTCTTAATGCGACAGGTTCGGGGCGCGTTGCACTGCATGTCACCATAGCCGAGGTCGTCCGCCAGAATCACCACGATGGCTTTTGGACGCGGAACTTCGACCGCAAGGCTGACATGAGCAAAGCCGGTGTTCAGCAGAATCCAGCAGATGCTGAGCAGCATGATGCGAACGTTCAGCATCAGAGTTCCGCATGAAATCCGCATGTGAAGAACCTATTCCGAGAGGAATTCTTCGAGAGAAATCTGACCATTGCCATCACCGTCCAGTTTTTTGAAGCGGGCTGTTCCGGCCTGCGCATCAGTGCCTGTCATCGTGCGGAGAAATTCGGGGAGATCCACACCACCATCGCCGTTCTGGTCCCGGCGACGAAATCGAGTCTGTTTCTGCTGCGCTGGTGCGGCATCGGTTTCCCCGGCAGCTACCTGCCGAGCCTTCTTCGTCGCTTCTTTTGCGGGCACGTCCCCTGCGGCCGACGCTCGAGGTTCAGGGCGAGGGATCTTTGCGAGGATTTCCGCGAACCGGTCACGAGCCTGCTGGACGTCGGCAGACTGCGAATCTGTGACGTTGCGATAACCCTCACCGTTGCGGCTGTCGCCGCAGTCGAAGAATTTCCCGGGGCCACCACCTTTGGGCAGTTCCAGCAGCCAGCGTTCGTCCCGCAGGACTCGCCCGTCATCCAGGTGACTGTAAATCCAGTCGCGGTGTCGAGCCTGCCGGCCCGTCACAACCGGCAGCAGACTGAAGCCATCAAACGGTCGATCTGAGGGAAGGCTGGCCCCGGAGATTTCTGCGAGTGTGGGCATGATGTCCGTCAGATCAGCGACCGCCCCGGACACCAGCCCGGGGCGAACTCCCGGGCCCACAATAATTCCCGGGACTCGCGCACCCAACTCTGTCACAGTGCTTTTTCCGCGGGTCGCCGTTCCATTGTCACCGATAAAAATGATCCACGTGTTTTCGGCCAGTCCGGCTTGCTGCAGCCCGCTGCGCAATCGTCCCAGCAGATGATCCAGATACTGCAGGTTGTTGCGAAATGTCGCAGCCAGTCGTTTTCCGGGATTGGCGGGATCGGGTGTCTCGAGATGCGGGCCGTGTGTCAGCACGGAGGTGTAATACACGAAGAACGGCTGTGATTTATGGCGAACAGCAAAATCAAGCACGAAATCATTGAACAGATCCGGGCCGTAATCACCGGGATCTGTGGGGCGATATTCACCGTTCTGCAGAATGCTGGGATGCCAGTATCGGCAGGTGTTACCACCCCTGCCACCGGCGCCTTCATGTGCCGGATGAGTGGTGCCCGGGGGCAGATTGTGGTCGTAGGCCCACATACAGTATTCGTCAAACCCGGCATCCCGAACCAGCGTCGGCAGACGGCCTGAGAGCTGCCATTTGCCGACCTGCGCCGTGGCATACCCGGCGGACTTCATCAGATCGGCATGAGTAAAGTGGCTGCCGATATCGGCCTGTGGCGAGTCCCCGGCCGGTTTAAAGGCCGGATTCTGCATGCCCAGAAATCCGTTGTGAAAACCGTACTGGCCGGTCATCAGTGCCACTCGTGTGGGAGTGCACAGGGGCATGGCATAAAAGGTTTCAAAACGCACACCGTCAGCCGCCATGCGATCCAGATTGGGCGTCTGGTGCTGGGAATGACCGTAACAGCCAAGCTCGGCAGCACCCAGATCGTCCGCGAGAATCAGAATCACATTAGGACGGGCTGGTGTGGTTGGTTCGGCCGGTGCAGCCACTGATGTTTCGGGCGAATACAGCAGCATGCACGTCAGCAGAACAGAACAGGGAACTGAGTATCGCATGGTCAGTCAATCCACGAATTGAACAGTGCACTGGGGCGCATCGCGGCCGACAGTTTTGCCGCGTCCGGGTGATAATATCCGCCGATATCCAGAGGATGGCCCGAAGCTGTGGCAATCTCGGCGACAATCTGCTGCTCGTTTTCGGTCAGGAAACGAGCCATGTCGCGGAATTCCGCTGCCAGTTCGGCGTCGGCAGTCTGGCTGGCCAGAGCCTGAGCCCAGTAGAGCGCCAGATAGAAGTGGCTGCCGCGATTATCAAGTTCTCCGGGAGCTCGCCCAGGGGATTTGTTTTCAATCAGGTACCGACCGTTTGCGTCGTCCATGGCCTTCGCCACGGCCGCCAGTTTTCGGTTGCCGGTCTTCTGCGAAAGATCTTCGAGGGAGACCGCAATGGCGAGGAATTCACCGAGAGAATCCCAGCGGAGATGCCCCTCTTCGACAAACTGCTGCACGTGTTTGGGAGCCGAACCTCCGGCACCGGTTTCAAACAGTCCGCCACCCGCCAACAGCGGTACGATCGACAGCATCTTGGCACTGGTACCAAGTTCCAGAATCGGAAACAGGTCGGTCAGGTAATCCCGCAGCACATTGCCGGTCACGGAAATGGTATCGAGACCGTGGCGACATCGCTGGCAGGACAGTTTCGTTGCTTCAACCGGGGACAGGATTTCGAGCTGCAGTCCGGTCGTATCAAAGTCCTGCAGGTACTGTCGAACTTTGGCGATCAGGTTGACGTCGTGGGCACGCGCGGGATCCAGCCAGAAAATGGCCATGTTGCCCGTCAGACGCGCGCGATTGACAGCCAGCTTCACCCAGTCACGGATCGGGGCATCCTTCGTCTGGCACATTCTCCAGATGTCGCCGACTTCGACTGCGTGCTGCATCAGCACCGTGCCGTCCTTTGAGATCACCCGCACAGTGCCCGCTGCCGGAATTTCAAAGGTTTTGTCGTGCGAGCCGTACTCTTCCGCCTTTTGTGCCATCAGCCCCACGTTAGCCACATTTCCCATGGTGCGAGGATCGAAGGCGCCGTGAGTACGACAGTCGTCAATCACCGCCTGATACACGCCGGCATAACAGCGATCCGGAATCAGAGCCAGTGTGTCATACAACCGCCCATCGGAGCCGTACATCTTTCCGGACGAGCGAATAGCGGCCGGAACCGAGGCATCGATGATCACGTCACTGGGCACGTGCAGATTGGAAATGCCTTTTTCAGAATTGACCATCGCCAGCTGCGGGCCGGCGGCATAGGCCGCCTGCAGATCTGCCAGAATTGTCTGCTTCTGAGCCTCAGGCAACTGCTCCAGTCGCAGCAGCATGTCGCCCAGTCCATTGTCCGGGTCCACGCCCAACTGCTGCAGGACTTCAGCATGCCGGCTGAACACGTCTGCAAAAAATACACTGACCACATGGCCGAACAGAATCGGATCAGACACCTTCATCATGGTGGCCTTCAGATGCAGTGACAGCAGCAGGTCCTGCTGCTTCGCATCCGCGATCTGCTGAGCAATCCACGAACGGAGCACGCGGACGCTGAGGCAGGAGGCATCAATGACTTCGCCAGCCTGCAGAGTCAAAGCATCCCTGAGCACCTTCACCGTGCCATCCGTCTGCACCAGTTCAATACGGACACTGCCGGCTTCCGACATCACATGGGATTGCTCGGTACCGTAGAAGTCCCCGTGGCTCATGGAGGCGACTCGGGTTTTCGATGTGGCAGACCACGCTCCCATCGAGTGCGGATTGCGACGGGCGTACTCCTTCACCGGAGCAGCCACACGGCGGTCCGAATTGCCTTCGCGAAGCACGGGATTGACGGCACTTCCCAGCACTTTGTTGTAACGCGTGCGAGTCTCCTTTTCGGCGTCTGTTGCCGGGGCTTCCGGGAAGTCAGGTACGGCAAAACCCTGCTGCTGCAGTTCACGGATGGCCGCTGTGAGCTGAGGGATGGAAGCGCTGATATTGGGCAGCTTGATGATGTTGGCTGCCGGAGTTTTTGCAAGCTCGCCAAGTTCGGCCAGAGCGTCAGCGATCTGCTGGCCGGGCTGCAGACAATGCGGGAACGCCGCCAGAATGCGACCTGCCAGAGAAATGTCACGCAGTTCGAGCTGCACACCGGACGAACGAGTAAATCGGCGAATGATGGGTAACAGCGAGCTGGTAGCCAGTGCCGGAGCTTCGTCGGTCAGTGTGTAGACGATGGTGGAGGTTGCTGCCATAAGTCAAACGCCTGCGTGATGGAGGGAGGTAGGATGCCAGTCTGAGCCGCGGCGGACAGATTCCTGAGGGACGTGCTGCGGACCGCAGAGCGACAAAACGCCAGTGAGGAAGAATAGCGGAAAAATGGGGCTGCGGATACTCAGGAGCCACGCAAATTGAGGGCGTGGAAAAATCGGAAAAAGTGGCCGCTGAGGGAGCTGGCGCGAGGTGCAATTCGGGAGACCTGAGGGATCTCAACCGGGACGCTGCGAACACGTCCTGACCACAACTGCTGATGCGGGTTGCCGCGAGTCATTGAAAATCGGTCAGCAGTCATCTGCCTCCCACCAGCCTCCTTGCCGGCAATCAGAAGCAGATGACTGGACCCCGAAGGGTCTTCCGATTCGACAGCCAGCCTCCATGCAGCCGCCGTACTCCGCGTAGCCCGGTAAGGCGCGGCAGGTTCCAAAGAACTGTCCGCGCATCCTGCGCCGTTTGAACCCCCGCAGAGGCTCGCCTCAACATCCCCTCCATGGAATGTCGCCACGGCTGATAACTCAGGCAGAACCCGATCCTGACCCCGCTCCGCCAATCGCCTGATTCATGGCTTCTGACGTCAGCCGGTCAAACTGGTCCACATGCTGAGCAAAGAACGAATCCCACCGTCCCTTGTCCCAGATTTCCACATGATCCTGAACTCCGATCAGGACCACATCATGCTGCAGACCAGCCAGTTGGATCAGCCGTTCAGGTATCCTTACCCGAGACTGCTTGTCCACCTGCACTCTCTCCGCCTGCCCGTAGAGCAGCCGGAGATAATTCCTCACATTCGCCTGACCCGTGGACAGCCGAGCCATCTGCTGTGCCAACGCTTCGAATCCCTGAAGCGAATACAGAGCCAGACAACCCTCGTTTCCCGGAGCCAGGTACAGCTCTTCCGATTCACCGTCACGAAAACCATCCTTCAAAGGTCTGGGAATGGCAAGCCGCTGCTTGTCATCCAGGCTTCGTTCGTAGGTTCCCGTCAGTGCCATCGGATCGATCTGCCCCGATGTTTTGGGAGGATTCTGGGAGTGCTCCACATGAGTCCCCACTTTTCCCCACAAACCACCACTGACCGAATGCTATCGGATTTGCCTGGGGTGTCAAGGTTGTTTGCCGAATACCGTGCATCTGCCCCTGCGTCTCAGTGGTAAGTACTTGATTGGTTTTAGTTTATGAATTTGTTTGTTTTTTCATGGCGCGATTGTTTGGTGGTTCAGGAACGCTGCTGAGCTGCCCTGTTCGGCTGGCAGCGTTCCATCGTCGAATTTCTGTTCCGAATGCGGACTGCGCTGGGAAAATGCTGGGATTTCGGGCTCGTTCCGAGGGTGTGGTGATTTGTGGGGAGATTTCCTGCGTGTGTTTGGCAGCGGCCACTGTGTGGCTGCCGAAATCAGCAGGTTTGAGTTGACCAGTGTGGGTGCCCCCGGGTGGTCACGCTGTTGCCGCGGACCCACCGCGGGCCTTTGTGACGTGCGGAGTCTGCGTCAGTGTCACAGCAGAGTGATGGCCGTTCCAACCTGCGTGTGTTCCGTGTTGGCCTCGGTTGAAAGGCCGGGGGTGTTTTGCGGGTGGGCCGGAAGGAGTGACGGCGAGGACAAAAGTCGTAGTCTGGGCTTTAGCCCGGGCACGAACTTCTCGTCATCCTTGAAATTCCCGGTGTTTTCAGGGGATGGGGCCGAGCAGGAATGCTCGGGCTACGTTTTTGTACTCGATGTCAGGAATGATGCCTCGACCAAAGTGGTTTTGTGGTGCCAAGCGGACTTTCCGCGGTGGCCAATCGCGGTGTTTTGGGGATGGGGGGACTTTCCCGGGCTAAAGCCCAGGCTACGGTGTTTGTCCTCGGCGTGAGGAATGCTCGGGCTACATTTTTGTACTGGGCCTCACCTCAGTCAGGCCGTATTTCCACTGATTGTGCAGGGAACCGAGTGAGACTGCCGGCGGCGGGTGGCAAATGGCTGCCTCCATGCCGACACCGTGGCACTGTTGCGAGTGGATTGCCACGGGCTGGGCGGTTCTGCGACCAGCGCAGCTGCCTTCTCAGAACCGTGGCATTCCTGAACGGCACGGTTGCCACTGGATACGTTCCATCAGTGCTGCCTGGACCTGACTGAAACGGACTGCTGCGAAAAATCGACCGGTTCTGCTATCTGCCGCGCTGCCTGCCCAGCAGGAATCGCACCAGTACGTCGCCGTAATGCTCGTGCAGCATGACTCGGTGATATTCCACTGCCGTGTCACGAAACAGTCGATCCAGTTCAGCCAGCCAGTTCTGCACTGCTTCGCGATACTGCAGTGAGATGATCGCCGGGTCCGCCAGCAGTGCGGGAGCCCCTTCGAGGTCCAGAAATCGCATTGGTCGATCAAACTGAAAATCGATTTCGTTCTGTTCCAGCAGATGAAACACCGCGACGTCATGTCGCCGGAATCGCAGATGCTGAATCGCGTGTTTCAATTCGGCGGGATCCATCAGCAGGTCAGAAATCACAATCACCAAAGCCCGCTGTGCGATGCGTTCGGCGGCTTCGTGCAGAGCGGCAGGCAGTCCCGTGGGGCCGCCGGCTTTGAGCGATCCCAGTTCGTCCAGCACCAGTTTCAGGTGGGATGCACTGCGGCGCGGACGGATCTGCTTCTGAAACCCCTGGCCCGCACAGTACAGTCCCACAGCATCGCCCTGCCCGGCTGCGAGGCATCCGAGGGTTCCGCCGAGGCGTCGGGCGTAATCCAGCCGCGTTGTGCCGGCGTCCCGATCTCCGCCACGCCCGAAGTTCATGGACCCGCTGACATCCACCACGAGGCACAAACGCAGATTGGTGTCTGCTTCAAATTCCTTGATATAGAAGCGATCGCTGCGGCCCCAGGCACGCCAGTCCAGCCGTCGGGTATCATCACCGGGGACATACTTGCGGTACTCGCTGAATTCGAGACTGGATCCGCGTGTGGGACTGCGATGGCGACCGGAAACGCTGCCGATCATCGGCAGTCGTGCATCGAGGGCCAGCCCCTGCAGCCTCGCAATGACTCGCGGTTCCAGATACTCGTGCAACTTCCCACTCCCTCAGCAGACGTTCGCGGTTGCGGACTACGTGCGTTCGCGACTGAGCTCTGTTGCCAGTCGCCTGACGATGGTGGTGCTGGTGGCACCCTCAGACTCAGCAGCAAAAGTGGTCAGTACGCGATGTGTGAGAACCGGTTCCGCCACGGCCAGCAGGTCCTCCATTCGAACCATATAGCTGCCGTACAGGGCCGCTCGAGCGCGTGCTCCCAGAATCAGATACTGCGTTGCTCGCGGGCCTGCACCCCAGGCGACGAGTGGCTTGATCCATTCCGGAGCATCGACTGATGCCGGGCGAGTTCTTCTGACCAGATCCACGGCGAATTCGTAGATGTTCTGTGGTACGGGCACTCGTCGCACCAGATCCTGGAATTTTTGTACCAGCGCGCCGTCGAGGACATGCTGAAGCGTTGGCATGCGACCGGAAGTTGTCGTTTTGGCAATCTGCAGTTCTTCATCACGCGTCGGATAGTCCACTCGAATCAGGAACATGAACCGGTCCAGCTGCGCTTCAGGCAGTGGATAAGTACCTTCCTGCTCTACCGGATTCTGTGTTGCAAGCACGAAGAATGGGGGTGACAAGGGATAAGGTCGCCCAATCACCGTTACGCGGTGTTCCTGCATTGCCTCGAGCATGGCGGCCTGAGTCTTGGCGGGAGCACGATTGATTTCGTCAGCCAGTACGATGTTGGCGAAAACCGGCCCCTTTTGAAATTCGAACTGTCGCCGACCTTCCGCCGTTTCCTGCAGAATGTCGGTGCCGGTAATGTCCATGGGCATCAGGTCCGGCGTGAACTGAATGCGGCTGAAGCTGAGCGACATGGTTTCAGCAAGCCGACTGATCAGGAGGGTTTTAGCCAGTCCTGGGACGCCCATCAGCAGAGCATGGCCACGTGCGAACAGGCAGATTGCCAGTTGTTCGATAACCGAATCCTGGCCCACAATAATCTTCGCCAGCTCGGCCTTCAGTTGCCTCCAGACCTCGCGAAGCTCATCAATCGCCGCGACATCGTCAGCAGCCACGTTGCCGGCAGAAGTTGCCGAGCGATCATTCTGATCCATGTAGCACACAATCCCTTACTGATTCAACTGGAAATTCCACTGGCCCTGGTTCTGCATGTTCATTTCCACCAGCCGGTTGTCTTTGTTGTAGCGAAACAACTGAGCCGTTCCCTGCCAGACCTCGAACTGCTCAGCAGAAAGATTCTGCTTCACAACGTCTCCGTCTGCCAGAATCACTGGATAGCAGAACAGGATAATGTCCCGAAAATAGTCGTAATGTTCCCAGGGCTCCTGTTTGGGCAGTGTGTCGAGGGTGATTTTGCGCAGGGCTTCGCGCTGTTCCGGCAGCAGCCACAATTCCTGATCAAGCAGTGCCGTCACGCAGTGCGAATCCGCCTGCCTGCGACGTTCCTTCCGCTGCTGTTGCAGGGTTTGTGCCTGCTGTCCCACATTCAACTGGCCAATGGCGTTCTGCCAGATGGCAGACGTGTTTTCGAATTGGTTATAGACGTCAGGGCGAGCCAGCCCGAAGGAAAAATTGCCACCAGCGAACTGCTGACGATGATTTTCCATTTGATCGATCGTGTTGTAACACTGTTCGCGCCACTCACGCAGATTTTTGCTGGTGGCTCCCAGAGCAGCCAGTTGCAGCGTGGCGGTCTGCTCGGCATTGAGCTGGAAGGATTCTTTGTACCACTGCGCACGTGTGCGGTAGGCTGACAACATCCACGGTTCCAGCTTCTGGCTGGATTCTTCCACAAATTTCAGCCACTCTTCAGGTGTCTGCGAAGAGGACAGGTGCATCTGATCCAGCGCGTCTCCCAGTTTCGCAGTTTCGGCCAGAAACCGGGCCTGAGTGTCATTCAGAATTTCTTTGCGGGCCCCCTCCGTGACACAGGTCCACAGATTTTCGTAGGGCAGGAAATAATTGTAAGGGGTGGCGGAATACAGCGGATGCCAGCTTTTTTCGCCGGCCGCCTGCAGGTGCTGGTTTACGAATCCAGTCAACTTTTCGGATTGCTGCAGAGTCAGGAACAGTCGCCGATCAACGAGGTCCGAGATGTACGAGGCAAAGGCGGTGCGCTGGAAGTCTGCTCGTTCCTGCAGTGCCGCCCGCAGCTTCTGCTGCTGCTGTTCATCAGCGATGTCCTTCAGCACGCTTTCCACGAGAGCATTGGCGAGAGAGCGTCCGGCACCTGCGGGACCACCGTAAAGAATCGGAGCCATTGACTGAGCGTTTTCCCCGCGATTGATCCGTTGCTGCTGTTCAATATCAGGGGCTGCGGACAGTCGCTGCTGGATCTGCTGTGCCACCTGCATTCGCTGTTCAGGAGTGAATGCAGCGACGGAGTGCATCCATGCCGCGACGGTATTCAGCAAGCGCACATTTCGCTGTTCGCCTGCCTGCCGCGCCTGTTTCATGATCGCATTTTCGGCAGGATTCACCTGCACATCGATCTGCACATCCGGATGCTGATCAACGTTTGATCCCTGCTGCAAACCATTCAGCACTTCGTTCAACGCATCGGTGAGCCGTTCCAGCAGCGGCGGCTGCTGTGCGTGACAGGCATTTGACGTCCAGGGCGAAACGAGGGCAAGCAGCAGCAGGAGTGGCAGCCGTAGCGCCGCACCGGGGCAAGTGGCAGTGAACCGGGCTGCTGTGGGAAAGCTGTCCATGGCGGAGATCGTGTGCGGAACAGACTGTTGGATGCGTGATGGCTGGTTAACCGTTCGGTTATTCTCAGAATCCCGCTGCCTGCTGGCAAGCCGCGCCGTTGATCCTTGCGGCAGAATTGGGGATTTTCTGGTTTCCGCTGCCACAAATTCGGGAAATCAGCCGCATTTCCAGCGAAAAAACTGATCCGAACCGTTTTTTTGTACGGTTTGACATTGTCGGGAGCACTGTTTTCAGGACGGTTAGGGGGCTGTTGAACGCAGGTGGTTTTTTCAGAACGGGCGAAGGAGTATTCCATGCGACTGACTCTCAGAACTCTGCTGGCCTATCTGGACGATCGTTTGCCCCCGGAAAAGGCTCGTGAAATCGGACTGAAGATTCAGAAAAGCGGTTTTGCCACCGAACTGGTGGAACGTGTGCGTGAGGTGAAGCGGCGGCGTCGCGTGGCCACGGATCAGGATAAAGTGCCGCCCGTGGATGCCAACCTGATTGCCGAATATCTGGATGACCAGTTGGCTCCGGACGTGGTGGCGCGTCTTGAGCAGCGGATTCTGGCATCGGACGCTCTGCTGGCCGAAGTGGCCTCGGCCCACGAGCTGCTGGGGATGCTGCGGGAACCTGTGCCTGTCGAGTCGCGTCTGCGTGAGCGTTTGCTGACGCAGGATCCCACCGGCGCAGCAACATCCAGAACAGACTCCGCCACTGAGGAACCGGTGTCCGCGAATCCAACCCGTTGGACAGAATCCCCGGCGGCATCCCGGGGCTGGCTGCGGTGGTCGCCTGTGCTGGTGGGGGTGGGGCTGTGTGCGTGGCTGGCCAGCGTCTTTACTGACAGCAGGCTGCTGCAGCAACCGCAGCCCGATTCGGCTGTCCCTGCGGTTGCGGGTCCCGCTGAGCCTGGTCCAGAGGCCGATCCGTCGCCCGGACCGGCAGAGGCGGCCGCTGACGTCAATGGTGCAGGGGCCCCCGCTGCAATCGCTGCAGCACCTGGAGGGGAGGGGGGCAGAGATGCTGCGGAATCAGAACCTGCCGGGGCAGCCAA
This sequence comes from uncultured Planctomycetaceae bacterium, assembly GCA_903896675.1. Taxonomy (GTDB): domain Bacteria; phylum Planctomycetota; class Planctomycetia; order Planctomycetales; family Planctomycetaceae; genus SXXK01. The sequence continues at coordinate 4,969 of CAITYU010000072.1, read as the reverse complement.
TCCACCGGTCGGAAATCCAGTGGCACCGATGCCAGCGGCGAATCCGGCTGTGGCGGCTGACCCGGCACTGGCAGACGCTCCCGCAGAACAGCCCGCCGATATCCCGGTGCTGCTGCAGTCCGACAATCGCACGCTGCTGCTGGCAAACAGCAAAACAGGCTCGTGGAATACTCTGCTGCAGATTCCCGGAGGCGATACGGTCACGACGGCACCGAACATCACCAATAGTGCTCCGCTGCTGAAGAATCGCTGGTTCGGGACACCGCAGCCATTTGAGATGAAGCTGCGTTACGAAGGCGGGGGCTGGCTGGTACGGGCTCTGGGTGGCTCCCTGCTGCGTTTGTCCGGCAACAAGCCCGGTTTGCAGGTGCTGTCATCGCGGCTGCTGGTGTCTGCGGATACGGCGATGGCATGGAATGATCAGCAGTTGCCGGTGCTGAATCTTTCGTGCGGAGATTCGCTGGCGATGCTGACGCTGCAGACGGCTGATACACAATTTGCAGTGCAGGTTGTGCCGGCAGCCAGCGCTGCGACACCACTTTCGGCCGAGGCTGCGGCCGGTGACGTTCCGGCCGATGCGGCAGCGGTCACTGCCGCTTTGCTGTCGACGGACTGTGACTATCGAGTGCTGGTTACGGTCACGCGGGGGGCGGTCGGTTTGCAACACGGCGCTGCGGAATCGCTGCAGCTGCCTGCCGGTGTCGAAGTGGAATGGCAGGTTCTGGATGGCAGCCAGGTGGCGAATTTTCGCGAGGCTGCCTCGACACCGGCGACCATCTCGGCGTGGATGCTGGAACCGGAAACGGCACCGGTACCGGAAGCTGTGCGAATTCACGAGCAACTTACCCGGTTGCTGGAAGCCGGCGGTGATCCCCGCGAAGCCGTCCTGCCCCTCGTTACAGACCGCAATCCCCAGGCCGGGCTGCTGGCGGTCGAAGTGCTGGTGCTGACCCGCAGCGCCGAATCACTGCTCAATCTGTTTTTTGAGGACCTGGATGAGCTTGTGCAGCGGCGAGTGATTGATGGGTTGCAGGCCATTACGGCTTCATCGTCTGCTGCTCAGCGACAGATTCAGGATTCGCTGGCCACACGTCTGCCGATGGCGGAAGCCAGCAATATTCTGCAACTGCTGAACGGCATCTCAGAGACTGTCGCTGCCGAACCCGAGACTGCCCAGCAACTGCTGGCGTATCTGGGGGACGAACGGCTGGGCGTACGGACTCTGGCCATCTATCGACTGGAACAGATCACCGGGGATCGACAGAATTTTTATCCGGCAGCCGATGCATCACGGCGCCGGGATTCGATTCGGCGCTGGCAGAAATGGCTGGACCGCCAGGGCGGAGTTTTAGTCAAGCCGGAGGGGAAATAGTTTTCAGCTGTCAGCTGTCAGCTGTCAGTTGTCAGTTTTCAGTGTTCAGTGGGCAGTGGGCAGTGGGCAGTGGGTAGTGTGTTGAGCGGGGTGGGGGCGTTGGGAGGAATTCATGGTTCGCTTTTCGGGTTGGACGGGGGAGGGATTTGTGATTTGGGTGTGACGCATGATGACTCATTGAACCGGGTCGTTGTCCTCGGCTGGCATTGATTGTTGAGCTGAGGTGGGGGGGCGGATTTGACGAATCGGCGGTTGTTGTTCACACTTCACAATTGTCTGCTGTCTGTTCCCGCCACGACTTCCCGGAAATTCCTGCCATGCTGTTTCGTGACTGTCTCGCCCTGCTGCTTTCCGGTGTTGTCGCCGGTTCTGCGTCTGCTGAAAACTGGCCTGCGTGGCGAGGCCCTGCGGGGAATGGCATCAGTGCCGAAAAGAATGTGCCGGCGGAATGGGGGCCTGACAAAAACGTGGCGTGGAAACTGGCCCTGCCGGGGCCTGCCGGAGCGACTCCGGTGGTCTGGGGAAATCAGATTTTTCTGACATCCGTGAATGAAGCCGGTGAACTGCTGCTGCTTTGCATTGATACGAACGGAAAGCAGCAATGGCAGCAGGTGGTGGCCCAAGGCAATCAGAACTCACGCGGTGACGAGGGAAATTCCGCGTCTCCTTCACCCGTGACTGATGGCCAGCACGTCTGGACCTTCATGGGCGATGGCACACTGGCCTGCTATACCGTGAAGGGCGAGCAGGTCTGGAAATTCAACCTGCAGGACCGTTACGGTCGTTTTCAGATTCAGTTCGGGATGAGCTCCACACCGGTGCTGGAACAGGGGCGACTGTATCTGCAACTGATACACGGCGAGGGCAATCCGCAGACTCGGGAAGCTGTCGTGGTGGCACTGGATGGCAAAACCGGGGCAGAAGTCTGGAAAGTGGATCGTCCCAGCGATGCTGAGGCCGAAAACGAGCATTCGTATGCGTCGCCGGTGCTGTATCGGGATGACAAAACAACGCTGCTGCTCAGTCACGGTGCTGACTTCATCATTGCTCATGACCTGCAGGATGGTCACGAAGTCTGGCGCTGTGGCGGTCTGAATCGCCGTGACGATACGGTGCTGCCCTATGACCGAACGCTGCGTTTTGTGGCATCCCCGGCTACTGCTCCTGGCCTGATCATTGCCCCGTCAGCCAAGCAGCATCCGCTGCTGGCGATTCGTGCCGGTGGCAGTGGCGATATCACCAACTCTGCCAAACACCGGATCTGGGACTGGAAACGGACGCCGGATGTGCCTTCACCGCTGATTCTGGACGGACTGGTGTACCTGTGCATGGAGAATGGAAATCTGACGGTGCTGGAAGCCGACACGGGGAAGGAAGTGTATTCCCAGGCGACTCATCGTCAGCGACATCGTGCATCACCGGTCTACGCTGACGGCAAACTTTACCTGACAGCTCGCGATGGCCGAATTACCGTGGTGCAGGCAGGTCGCGAATTCAAAGTGCTGGCTGTGAACGAACTGGGTGAAGACCAGTCGGCGTCACCGGCAATTTCCGGTGGTACCATTTACCTGCGGACGTTCGGGCATCTGTGGGCGATTCGGAACTGAGGTCGGTTCTCAGTTCTCAGTTCTCAGTTCTCAGTTCTCAGTTCTCAGTGTTCAGTGTTCAGTGTTCAGTGGGCAGTGGGCAGTGTTCAGTGGGCAGTGGGCAGTGAGAAATGGGCGCGGGAAACACTGTTCACAGGGCGAATGCTGCCGTACTTTGCCGCAAGTTGGCGATTCAGAAGACTTCGGCCGGGTCTGCGGTGCGTAGTCTTCTGATGGCCATTGCGGCACTCATGCAGCACATCACCACTGTCAGTACAAACACCAGCAAAGCACGCTCTGTCGTCATGTAAAACTGCATCTGAATGGCTCGGGTGGCCACTCGATACAGGCCAATCGCCATAAAGAAGCCGGGAAAATATCCCAGCAACGACAGCATCATCGCCTGACTGAAAACCACTCGCAGCAGATACCTGTCCGAAAACCCCATGGCTTTCAGGGTGGCATACTGCGGCAGATGGTTGGTCACCTCGGTGTACAGAATCTGATAGACCACGACGAAGCCCACGAAGAATCCGACAGCCGCACCCATGCCGAAAATGAAGTCGATTGGAGCATTTTCGCGAATGAACGCAATCTCCATCTGTACCAGTTCGTCCTTTGTCAGCACGCGAGCTTCATTGTTGACCAGCGGTTTCAGGGCCTGCCGCACCCGTTCTGCGTCAGCACCCGGTTTCAACCGGATCAGTCCGACGTCGACGGACCCCGGCTGACGCTCTGGAAACAACCGCAGAAAGTTGGCCGGCGCCATGTACAGATTTCCGTCGGTGTTGATGGAGATCCCCACATTGATGGCTCCGATGATCCGCATTTTTCGCAGATTGATTTCCACATCCAGCTGACCCTCACGCTGCAGAAACCCCAGCACAGGCCCGTAGTTCTTGCGACTGAGTCCATCAAACAGGATGCGGTCCTGCAACTGCAGCTCGGCCGCATACGGATCCATTCCCGGCAGATCCATCATGGGTTCCCGCGGATCAATGCCGTAAATACTGACCGGGAATTCCAGCTTATCCCACGGGTTGCGGAATCGCCCCTGCGCCATGTACATCTCACCCGTGCTCTGAACTCCGGCTATCGCTCCAAGGCGATACAGCAGCACGCGGGGAAATGTGGCGGATGCAAAGATGGTCTTGGTTCGCGGACTGACCAGTACCAGATCCGCCGTGATGCGCCGCGCGATCGCGACACTGTTGTCCATGGCACCTTCACGAATGCCCAGCTGCACCAGCATCAGCATCACAGCCACCACCACGCCGGCAGTGGCCACCACCAGCTTGACTCGCTGGTGAGTCAGCTGTGCCCACGCCAGCATGAAGGAGGAAAGTGGCACGATGAAGACCGGTCAGACAGTGAAAAGGTCAGGAGGCGAAAACCGCTGGTGCAGAATCTCGGCTGAATCAACTTTCAGCCAGCGTTCCAGGAGTGCAGCGTAAACTTCCCGAAAATCGGTGGAAAACTGCAGATCGCCATCCTGCAGGTTTGTCAGGTCCGGTCGCTTCCCATGCAGTCCTGCCCGCACCGATCCACCGGCCAGAAACATCGGCCCGGCTGTGCCGTGATCCGTACCCTCGCTGGCATTTTCTTCCACTCGCCGACCAAACTCGCTGAAGGCCATGACGGTTGTCCGCTGCATGTCTCCGCTGCCCCGCAGCTCGCTCAGCAGTGCCTGTACCGCTTCTGACAGTTGCCGCAGCAGGCCCCGATGAGCATCCGGCTGCTGTGCATGCGTGTCAAAGCCACCGAGTGTGACGTAGTACACAGAAGTCTGCAGCCCGGAGCGAATCAACTGAGACACCGTCTGCAATCGCTCGGCCAGACCACTTTGCGGCCACACAACATCAGTGGCGGGGACTTTGGCTGCAGTCGCCAGCCTTTCGCTGGCTGTGAGCGCTGAGGCGGTGCTGCTGGCAACAAAATTCAGCAGATCATCCGGTTCAGCACGTTTCGCCTCAGCCAGACTCTGCACCGCCTCACGAAACGTCTGGTCCTC
>CAITYU010000071.1 GCA_903896675.1 uncultured Planctomycetaceae bacterium | reverse complement strand
TGAACAGTCCGGAAGATCGGCCGGGCCAGCAAAAAAGGGATCAACGCGAAATCCTGTGCGGAGCTACGATTGCCTTGCCACGGGTGTGGACCGCTTCGGGAGGGCGAAGCTCCCGCTGAGGCGAAGAGCTGCCGCGCCGTTCGATCCTGCGGCTCGGCAGGAGCCTCGCCCTCCCGAGGTTTGGCGGCTCGCCTCTGGATGACTCCGTACGTGGTGTCTTTCGTGGTCAAAATACTTCTTTACACCGCGTACTTCATTTTGCGTTGAGCCAAAAAAACGCCGCTGTCCCGGGGCGGGACAGCGGCGCAGGCAGGGGAGAGATTTCTCGGTCTGATCAGGCTGCAGCCGAATCGCGTCGCGGGATCTTCAGATCTCCACGAACCATTTCTTCCGTCACCACAAACTTCTGACCACGCTCCAGTTCCGGCAGATCAAACATCAGGTCGAACATCACGCCTTCCAGGATCGATCGCAGGCCGCGAGCCCCGGTTTCGCGGGTCCGGGCGAGGCGGGCGATTTCCCGCAGGGCACCCTGCGTGAAGTCCAGCTCGCATTCTTCCATTTCAAACATCTTGCGGTACTGGCGAACGAGGGCATTGCGAGGCTCAGTCAGCACCTGCATCAGTGCATCCTCGTCCAGCGGTGCCAGAGTTCCGATCACCGGCAGTCGTCCCAGAAGTTCAGGAATCAGCCCGAACTCCATCACGTCCTCGACCGTTGCCTGAGACAGCAGGTGCTCGCGACTCTTCTCGTCCGATACCTCAGATGCAGTGCCGAAGCCAATCACCTTCCGTCCCAGACGACGGGAAACAATGTCTTCCAGACCAACGAAGGTCCCACCGCAGATGAACAGAATGTTGGTGGTATCAATCTGAATATACTGCTGCTCCGGATGCTTTCGACCACCCTGGGGCGGCACGTTGGCGACCGTGCCTTCCAGCATCTTCAGAAGTGCCTGCTGCACACCTTCACCGGAAACGTCACGCGTAATGCTGACGTTCTGGCTGGTCTTGCCGATCTTGTCAATTTCGTCGATGAAAATAATGCCACGCTGGGCCGCTTCAATGTCGAAATCCGCAGCGTGCAGCAGTTTCAGCAGCAGGTTTTCAACGTCTTCACCGACGTAGCCGGCTTCGGTCAGCGTGGTCGCATCGCCGATGGCAAAAGGCACCTGCAGCGAGCGAGCGAGGGTCTTGGCCAGCAGCGTCTTGCCCGAACCCGTCGGACCGATCAGCAGAATATTGGACTTTTCAATTTCGACGTCTTCCGTGCCGTTTTCCAGATTGTGCATCAGCCGCTTGTAGTGGCTGTGAACGGCAACGGACAGCAGCTTCTTGGAGCGAGCCTGACCGATGACGTACTGGTCGAGCTCGCGGACAATTTCCCGCGGAGTCGGGACGCGATTGAACAGCTTCTTTGACGCCCCGCGACGGCGACGTTCCTGATCCAGTATGGACTGGCACAGTTCGATGCATTCACCGCAGATGTAAACATCTTCCGGACCTTCCACCAAAGGTCCGACTTCGCGGTAGTTCTTGCGGCAGAAAGAGCAGTTGGCATTGCGTTTGCCCTGCTGCGACGTTTTGCCCGAACCGAATTCCTTGCCCGATACCATCGTTTTGCCTTTGAATTCTTCAGGCACCCGGCGAAGTCAACTGCTCTGCATGACTCTGGAGGCAGGAGTCTTTGAGCTGTTGATACGCCTGTGTGCACAGATCTCTGGAACCTTCGCTCCGTGGTTGCTGGCATCCCTGCCAACTTTGATCTCGTCCTCAGGTGCCGCTGCCAAAGCCCGGTAGCCCGCAGCGGCACCTGATTTTTTCGCGTGGGCAGAACACCAGTGGCTGCCGGCCACTGGCAATCCGCCCATTTTTCAGACCCTCTCTAATTCGGAATCCGGGGGCAACGGGTGTGCATCGAGTTGATTCAGATCCATAACAAGACTGGGAACGTATTTCGATCTGCCGGTTTATTCCGGCTGAACTGATTCTTCCTTGTCAGGCGGTTTCAGTTCAGTGTTTTCGGTCACTGTCGAGCCCTTGCTCGCAAGCGGCTGAGGGGACTGTCCTGCGGCATTTTCCGCTGATTTCGGCGGAGTATTTTCCGAGGACTTTTCCCCAGGCTGCAGGGTATTGAGCCGGGTCGCCAGTTTCCCCCTGATGGATCGGAATTCATCCTCGGACAAGTCACCCTCACGCCGCAAATCACGAAGTGCCTGCAGCATCTCTCGATCCGCCTCGGCAGGATCAACGTCTTCGTTCATTTTCGACAGGATATGCAGAATCGCCCAAATCAGCAGAACCAGAACAACCGCTGCAATCAGCAGAGGTAACCAGGACCACAGAGTCTGGAACGGATCGTATCGCCTGCGTTGTGCCAGCAGCAGAAACTCGATGGAACTCATCTGAACAGACTCCCCGCAATCCCCGCTCCGCACGCCTGAACCAACAATGCAATACCGGTGCCGAAACTCAGCGATTTTTCGGAACGTCGCTCTTTTCCCCGGACAGACGCAGGCGGCAGCCCCGAATGCCGGATCATCGGCAAAAACCGCCTGAATTGACAGCGATTCAACGTTCGGAAAACACCGCAACACTCGTCTGCTGCTTTCCGGCAAATCGCAGACCTGCCCCGACTTTGCAGAAATTACAAAGCCTTTGTAATTCCTGCAGGCCACCAGCCCTGACACTCGCTGTGGAATCTTCTGATTTTTCCGCACAATTCCAGCGCCGTCGTAAAATTCCCCTGCTCTCAGCCGGAAGCCTGCAGACATCTCCGGAGGATCTGTTTAGTGTGGCGTGCTGAAAGCTTTGCTCGGTGAACAACCGTCCGTGGGGGGAATATGCGACAGGTGCTGTGTGCTGCTTCGGGACTGCTGTTGCTGCTGCCATTCGTGGTCACCGGGGGTGATCTGCTGTCAGATCTGCTGTTGCCTCAGCACTGGCTGCAGCTCGGCCTCGTCATCCTCTGCGTGGTCTGGCTGCTCCGGTCCCTCGTGCGCACTCCTGACCTGCAGCGGACCAGTAGTGTCGTGCTGCTGTCAGCAAACCTGGTCCTGCTGACAGTCGCCTTCGCACGTGATTCTGAATGGTTCGCCAGAGTGGCTTTCTGTGTATCTGCGGCGGTTGCTGCCGGTGCCATGCCGCAGCGACCCCGCTTCAAAGTGCTGGCTGTGCTGTTGACTGTCTTCGCCGGTCTGCCACCGTTCCTGTCGCTGCCACTGAACACTTTCATCTCAGAACGGCTGCTGAATCACATCAGCACCATTGCCAGTCTGCTCGGTCTCTGGAACTTCCACTCAGAAGCCATTCTGACGACTCAGCAGGGCCCCGTGAATCTCAACGCAATTCTGAATACGCCTTTTGGTTTCAGTGGTCTTTCCGTTGTGCTGGCGGTCTGGCTGACGTACCGTCGCCGCACAACCGTGCAGATGCTGCTGGCACTGCCCTTCGCCCTGCCGGTCGCAGCTTTGCATCTCGGTTGTTCAGGGCTGCTGGCGGTACTGGCGCTCGGCTGGAGCCTGCCGATCGTACCTGTCTGGTGCTGGCCGATCCTGCTGCTGCTGCCCTCACTGCTGCTGCTCCTGTCTGCCGAACAACTGTCACTGTTTCTCACCACTGGCATTATCCCGCTGATTGATCGCGTGGATGGTCCGATCGCCAGAAATCCATTCAACCGCCTCTGGGACCAGGTGGTCTCCGGAAGGTCGTCCGACGTCGTGGGTGAGGTTCGCCTGCTGGACCCTGATCTTCGTCGTTTGTCATCAGATGCCGTATTCACGGAATTCGTCCGGGACTGGTGGTTCTCGCGGCGGCTGTGGCACCTGCCATCCGCTGCCGTGGCCATTCTGACTGCTGTGACACCTCCACTGCTGAATCTGGAGATGGCGGCTCGCGCCGCCTCGGTGTTCGCTCGGTACGAGCAGCAACTGACGCTGGCAATTGAACAGCAGAATCCTGACCAGCAGGAGCTGCTGCTTCGCGGTATGGCTGCGCAGATGCCGGACGATCTTCGTCGCCGGCTTCAACTGGCCGATTTTCTGTGGACACAGCGTTCGCAGGAAGCCGGCTGGACCGAATATGAACGCGTGGCCGGGATGGATGCCATCGGAGCCGCTGAGGCTCACCTGTGGATTGCCCGCAATGCCATGTCCACACAGCCGTTTCGCAGTCTGACGGATCAGCAGTTGATTCAGCATCTGCAGCAGGCGCTGCAGGCTGATCAGAAAAACGGCGAAGCCCACGCACTGCTGGCTGGCCTGTATCTGCGGGCAGGTGAAATGACCATCGGCGAAAGTCATCTGCGTCAGGCTGCCGATGCTGAACTGAAGTATGTCGACGACCTGCTTGCCTACTGCCGCAATCGCAGACGTCCGTTTCCTTCACAGTCTCAGATTCAGCTGCGGCTGCAGCAGTTGACACAGCAACTGGCCAGCCAGCCCGATGATGACGCGCTGCGAGTCCGACTCTCCTCGATGCTGGTGATCGTCAATCAGATCGACAAGGCGGAACAGCTGCTTTCAGAGGGCCTGCAGCGTCATGATTCAACAGAACTTCGACAGACGATGGCCGAACTGCGGCTGTTTCAGGTTCGCCTGTCGCTGCTGTCTCCGCTGATGGTGGGTGACGAAAGCCTGCTGCGGGTTCGCGAAGCCCTGCGGCTGGACCCCACCAGTGAAGAGGCCGCCGTGCTGGCTGCTGTGCTGCACCTTGAAGGGGCAGACTTCACGGAACATGCCGCAGCAGCACTGCAGCACTGGCAGGCTGAAGTGCAGCGATCCGGTGCAGCCGCTGCACTGCGCAGTCTTGCGATGCTGCAATTCGCCTGTGGTCAACCTGCTGAGGCTCTGGAATTGTTCACAAAACTTCCTCAGAAAAGGTCCGAGGATGCATTCATCGTCATCGCTGCACTCAGGCAGACCGGCCGCAACGCGGATGCGTTAGCCGAAGCTCAGTCAGCCGCAGCACCGCAGCTGGCAGCGGGCACTGTCAGGGGCCGCACAGTCACAGCAGACCTGTATTGTCAGGCCGCAGCATTTGCCGAAGCCCGGCAGTGCCTCGAAGCCCCCGCTGCTACCGCCGCCGAACAACAACTGCTCAGCACCGCTCGCGGCAGCACTGCGCTGGAAGAACTTGATGCCATTACCGGATATCCAGGGCACTTCCGGACACTCGAAAAAGTCTGGACACCCGTAGTCTCCGACACGTCTGTGCAGCAAGTGCAACAGCTGATTCAGACCAGTCTGCAGGCGCCTGAACTGAGCTTGCGGGTCGCTGATCGGCTGTACCTGCTGACTGTGCAGGGCGGAGCATTGGGGACCGCGGCGGAAGACGCCCTGACCGTGTATCGAGCGCAGGGCGGAAATGCGGAAGGCATTCTTGTGGCAATTGGCAGCCGTGCGGTGCAGCTTGAACAATTCGAAACGGCCCTGCACTGGCTTCAGCAGGCACGCGATTCCTCCGTAAATCCCGGCCCGTCCCTGCTGAATAATCTCGCCGTGGCCATCGTTCGGGCGCAGCAAAAAGAACGTTATGCTGAAGCTTTGGCACTGGCCAACGCGGCCGTGCAGGCCCTGCCGGGAAATCACTTCGCCCTCGCGACTCGGGCCGAGGTCCACCTCGCCCTCAACGACGCCACAGCGGCACAACAGGACCTGGAAGCTGCACTGCAGTTGCGACCGGATTACGCTGAAACACTGCAGTTACTGGCCCGTACTGCGGACCTGCAGGGAAATACTCAGCAGGCCGAAGAGTTTCGGCAGCAGGCTGCCACGCTGATCGGACAGTAACCTGCGCAACCATCAACCCGTCTTAACTGCATGATGCTGTGCGACAACAAATCCATCCACTCCGCAGAACTGCCACGAACTTAGCGGCTGGCATCTTTGCAGCAGTGGAATTCCGATCTGCTGCGTCCGAACAGATTCACTCATTCAAGTCTGGACTCACATTACGAATCAGGTAGTTTGAACACGATGCCTATGATCCCTGGGGAGTCTGGAATGCAACGGTTCTGCAAAGCTGTCTGTCTGCTTTTTGCCTGCCTGCCTTTTCTGATCAATCGTGCCGGATTGACAGGTTTGCTGCTGCAACCGCAAAACTGGCCGGCCATCGGACTGATACTGCTGGTGGTCTGGCTGCTGCGCTCTGTGCCGAATGGTTCGCTGCGAATCACACTTCGCTGCCTGCCGTACTTCGCCTTGTATTCAGCCACGTTGCTGGCAGCGATTGCACGTCATTCAGGGTGGCTGGCAGGTATGGCGTTTGCCCTGTCGGTCCTGATGCTGGCGCAGGCGACCGGGTTGCATCATCGAGGGCGTCTGCTGATTGTACTGATGCTGTTCGTCGGCCTGCCCGGATTCCTTGCTGCACCACTGCGTACAGCAGCAGACGAACGCCTGGTCCAGCACGCCAGCGCACTGGCCGGATCACTCGGATTTCTGCATTTCCGTGAAGGCGCTGTGGCAGGCAGCCTGACTGCTGCCACAGATCTGCAGCAGATTCTGAACTCCCCTCTGGGCGTCTATGGATTCACTGTTCTGGTTTCCTGCCTGATGCTGTATCGTCGCCGCACGGTGCCACAGGTTCTGCTGACTCTGCCGGTGGCCGTTGTCACCAGTCTGCTGGGACAATTCTGCTGCTGTCTGCTGGCCGTCGTGCAGCTTAGCGTCGTCGGGTTGCGATTGCCTGCGGGAGTCTGGCCCGTGCTGCTGCTTTTGCCACTCCTTGTCACAGTACTCACGCTTCAGGGGGGCGTTCTGTTTCTGACTTCCGGGGTCATTTCAGACGATGGCAAGGCATCCGTCAACGCTCGCACAAATCCAGCCAACCGGCTGTGGGGCCTTTACGTCAGTGGCGACCTGCCTGAGAAGTGGTCAGCGGTGTCATTTCGCACCAGAGATGGCGAGCGGCTTTCACGGGTCGCCTGTTTTCTCGAGTTCTTCGGGGACTGGGGCGTCAGTCGCAAGGTTTCGTATCTGTATTGGGCGATCCCGGGCACTGTTTTGCTGGTTACGGGGTTGCTGGCAGAAAATGCCGGTGCCACCGCCATGCTTACCGTCGATTCCCGCTATGAAAACCGCCTCACCGTTGCTCGCGAACAGGGTGACCGGGACTCCGAAGAACTGTGCCTCAGGGCCCTCGCAGGTCTGCAAACCGGTGATCTGCAGTACCGCATGCGACTGGCAGAGTTTTTGTGGCAGCACCGCAGTCGGGAAGCGGGCTGGGCCGAGATC
>CAITYU010000070.1 GCA_903896675.1 uncultured Planctomycetaceae bacterium | reverse complement strand
GCATTTTTACGATCCGAGTCGTCCTCAGGGCGTGCCGTGGCCGGGTCGTGATTCCAGTCTGTATCGGACGGTACTGCCGGCGGATCTGCGCAGGCTGCCTCAGCATCTGCCGGTGACGGGGACAATTGTTGTGGAGGCCAGCTCGTGGCTGGAGGACAACGACTGGCTGTTGCAACTGGGCGAGCGTGATCCGTTTATCGTGGGTGTGGTGGGCAATCTGAATCCGGAAGCGGCGGATTTTGAGCTGCAGGTGCGGCGATTGTCGGCGCATCCGTTGTTTCGGGGCCTGCGGATTTCGGCAAAGCAGGTGGGAGTATTGCTGGAGCAGCGGCGGAGCGGTGTGCTGGGCGTGCTGGCGGACCATGATCTGGCACTGGACGTGAATGGTGGTCCGGAGACGCCGGAGCTGTTGTCGCGACTGGCGGCAGAGCAGCCGCAGCTGCGGATTGTGCTGAACCATCTGGGCAACCCCGCAGTGACTCGCGAGCCACCACCGGCGTCGTGGGTGAGTGGCATACGTGCGGCAGCGGCGAGTGCCAATGTGTTCTGCAAGGTGTCGGCACTCGTTGAGGGGGCAGCGCGGGGCGGCGGCCGGGCCCCGGAGCAGCTGGATTTTTATCGACCGTATCTGGATGTGGTGTGGGGTGCGTTTGGTGATGGTCGAGTGATTTACGGCAGCAACTGGCCGGTCAGTGAGCAGGCGGCCGATTATCGTGTGCTGCAGAAGCTGGTGGCGGATTACGCAGCGGAGCGTGGCGCGGACGTACCGCTGAAGTTCTTTGGCGGGAACTCGAAAGCGGTCTGGAAATGGGCGGAGCGATAGGTGCGTGCCAGCGTCCTGCAGGTAAGACCGGATGGATCAATGCTCGCAAACCTCGGTCATACGGCAACGTTCGATCCCGCAGGTCGTGTTGCGTTGAGCCCTGTTTTGGGCGCGTACGCGGAGAATTTCCGCTTGTCTGTTGGTCGCTGACAATCCGCCTTGATTGTGTACCGTTCGTGACCGATGCCGTGCAGAATCACGCCCGTCCCGCCTCTTCCGCTTGCCGGTGAAGTGCATCCTGGACGTTTTTTTTGGCTCAACGCAAAATGACGTGCGCGGTGTAAGGAAGTATTTTGACCACGAAAGACACCACGTAGAGAGTCTTCCAGAGGCGAGCCGGTAAACCTCGGGAGGGCGAGGCTCCTGCCGAGCCGGACGCCCCCCACCCACTCGGGAGGGCGAGGCTCCCGCCGAGCCGCCAAACATCGAGAGGGGGAGGCTCCCGCCGAGCCGGACGATCCGGCGGACTGCGAGGTGTTCGGCTCAGCAGGAGCTTCGCCCTCCCAAAGGGATGAGGTACCAGCCGAACCGAGGACTCCGGCGGACTGCGAGGGATTCGGCTCAGCAGGAGCTTCGCCCTCCCAAAGTGACGAGGTACCAGCCGAACCGAGGACTCCTGCGGACTGCCAGGTGTTCGGCTCAGCAGGAGCTTCGCCCTCCCGAAGGGGGCAACACCCGTGGCAAGGCAATCGTAGCTGCGCACAGGATTTCGCGTTGATACTTTGGATGCGATGCAGTTTCAGACGACGTTGACCGCCCGGGTTCCTCGCTGCTCATGCGACCGGTGTGGCGTCAAAACAATCTCAGTTCCCCGGGCGGAGAAACACAGTCGCTTCACTCTCCTGTTTGAGGCCTTCGCCATCGATGAAAACAGCTTCGCCGCAGGGCAGGATGACGTGAGTATGATGACCGACATCGATCAGTCTTGTGTTCTGAAAGTGCCCCCGGATCGCTTTCATATCGCAATGTATCTGAACGAAGCCGTTGACAAAGTCGGCCGCACTGCGGAAACGCACACTGGCGACAGGACGGGCATGGAGTCTGAAAGTTGTTCCGCTTCTTCCGGCAGGAGACCGACGCGGTTGGTGGTCGAGCATTCTTTGAATCATGGTACGCGTGGACGATTCGCAGTCGGCTCGACCGGATTTTCCAACCACGGCCTTTGAGCTGTTGATTCAGACGTTGTTCAGCCGGGCAAGTGCCTGTCTTCAAAAAATTCTTTTCAGTTTATCTATCAGTCGCTGATGTTCATGTCAAACAGCGTATATTCCATGCGTTCCTGATCTTCAACGCCTCTCTGCAGTGCTGATAATTCTCTCTTTGTCACGGCCTGCGCAAGACGAATCTCGTGCCTCGGAATAATCAGTTGTCCGGGAACATCCAAATAACGACGATCGATCTCTCTGTGTTCGGACCGAGGAAGGATCTTTGAAATCACGCGCGGTCTGCTGCGTCGCGGATTAGTGTCTCGGTCCGATGTGATGATTATGTCGCGAAGTACGATTTGACTGGAATCTACGGACACAACCGTTCCGTAAGTCTTCTTGTGTGCGCCCAAAAATTCAAAGAAACTGACGGTTTGGGGAACGTCGTGGCTTTCGCTGCGAGTCTGCGCAGGAGGTTGCATCAACAGACAGACCTTCTGCCCGGGTTTAAATTCGCTCCAGTCCAGCGAAATATCTTCGGAGGTTTCCGGGTCAATGACCGTGACAGTCATCGGCTGTTCCGGAGTATCCGACAGCTGTTCCGCTTCCATCGGATCGGCGGCTATCAGGAGAGCCAGGTTGGACAGTGATCGTGGCGATGCGCATCCGCTACTTCCCAGGAGCAGACTGAGTCCCGCCATCAGCACAGCGATCCTGCAATTGGATCCCATCATTCAGCCTTCTGCGTCCGCCATCGGCACAAACCTGAAAGACTTTTCAGACGTGGAGCTTCGTGATCTGTCCGGAATGCCGCAAGATCAGCCGCAAAGCACTGCTTCGGAACTCAGACGACCTGACCAACAAACTGTCCCACTTCGGCAAAAACGGCGACACCGGACCTCGAAACTCGAACCCTGAACCGGGACACAGGGCCAGCGCACACGAATTTTGTTTGAGACGAGGGACATACAACGGGAACTTCCAGTTGCAGTCACGGGATTTGCGTTTCATCCGTCAGGACTCAGCAGTCAGAGCCAGACGGTTTGCGTCCCGCACGAGTTGCTTTATTGCGTTTGCGACGCATCCCG
>CAITYU010000069.1 GCA_903896675.1 uncultured Planctomycetaceae bacterium | reverse complement strand
TGACCTGCAGCCCTCCGCTGACACCACTTTCCGACTGATCATCGCACATCACTTTCGCCCCACCACAATCGATTCGCGACCACCCGCGTGCGGACAACTCAGCTCAAAACCACCCGCCGTCTTCCGATACTCAACCTGCACCCCCGCAATCGGCTGCACCGCCGCCTCACCATAACGCTGGACTCGCAAGGCCTCCAGCAGCAACTGCCGCTGCACCTGAATCTGCTCCAGACGACTCACCACCTTCTCAGTGGCACTCGGCAACAGCTTCTGCGAAAAATACAGCGTCACATCAGCCTTGGTCCGCAACAACTTCGCCGACTCCAGCCTCGCTGACAACTGCTGCAATGGCTGCGTTCGCTCGGCCACCGACAGCTTCGCCAGACGCACCAGCTCCTGCTGGTCCCTCCGCATTTGTATCAAAGCCCCCTGCACATCCGCCACCGTCAGCGACTTCAGCATCGGCTCACGCTCAGACTTCAATTCAGCACTGTCGCCCTCCGCAACCAGCGAGTCGTCATAGTCCGCCGCTAATGCGCTCAGTAACGCCTCACCCGTGGCCCCCGCTCCCAGCCGAGCAGTCTCGGCAGTCACCCGCCGCTCTGCCCAGCCCGCAAAATTCTCACACTCCGCCTGCAGGATCTCAGACGGCGACCAGCCCGTCGGCAGTCGACGCAATTCCCCCAACACCTCCTCCACCTGAGACTGCGATAACTCCGGAAGATGCAGCGCCAGCAATTCGCCAGCTCGCTCCTCGATCGACGCATCCACCAATGCCGCGATAATCCACGGCGAAACCGCACAGTCACGCCCCAGCTTGAACACAGCCAGCAGATCCGCCAAAGCCCCGGAAACCTCTCCTCCGGCAAATCGCAGCCTCGATCGCAATAGAGCCACACGGCTCAGATCCCGCGCCTTCTGCACATGAGTCATCAACAGCCCCGGACCAGCCCCCGCATCCAGCTGCCAGTCACAGGGACCCACAGCACGAGCCCGCTGCAGCTCATGCAGCGGCAGCTCATATCGCCCTGCAACCCGCTTCACCTCATCGGAAATCGGCTGCTGGAGATTCTTCGATGCTGCCTCGACCGCCTCCCGCTCCCCGTCCTCCAGCACAGGCATCGCCGCAAACGCCAGCCAGTAAATCCCGGCCGCATTCGGCACCAGCGCAGCCTGCCGCCCGGAATTCGCCTCATCGGCCACCACCGGAATACGGACAATCGCAGAATGCAGACAGATCACACACAACAGCCAAACACTACTCATGCACCGCTTCATCGCAACGACTCCTGCACAAAAGTTGGCCTGCCCAGAGGCTCCAATGCCCCTGGATCAGCAAAACGATCCAGCAACAGATCCAGTGACTCCTCAGACTCCACCGCCGCCATAGTCAGCGTCAGCAGCCCCGGCAGGGGCCGCTCAACCACCACCGCCACTCCCGCCACGCCAGCTCTGGGGCCTGCACCGAATCGCAGTCCACCCGCCAAAACCAGCAGCAACAACACGGCCACCACAACCGGGAACACACCACCTCCCCGCACAACCACACCGCGACCACTGCCGGATGTCACTGACTTCAGCACCACCGGCTGAACTTCCGCCACAACACGCTCCAGCAGCACATCCACCAGACCCACATCCTCCGGCGAACTCAGACCGAACAATTCCCCACTGACCTGCTGCAACTGCCCCAAACGCTCTCGACAGGCAGCACACACACCGACATGCGCACGCAGTACCAACTCCTCCTGCTCAGAGACACAACCCGCTGCCAGCAGGCTCAGACCCTCAGAAAACTGTTCACAGTTGTGTTTCATCACGCTCACATCTGCCTCGCCCGTGATTCCACTGACGTTGAAAAAAGGTTCACACAAAATTTCTGCTGACGCAGTTTTTCCAGACCATGATGCAGACGAGATTTCACTGTCCCCACCGGAATTCCCAGCGAAACAGAAATCTCCTCCAGACTCAGTTCCGCCTGAAATCTCAATTCGATCACCTGCCGGTGCTCCTCTGGCAGCAACGCCACCGCACGCCGCAGCTGCTCCGCGTCCTCCTGCACCCCCAGTACCCCGTCAGCACTCTGCCCCTCAAAAGACACTCGCTGCCGCCGTTCCACAACCCCCTCCACAACTACTTCCCCAGGCAGTGATAACCGCCGCCGACCCGCCCACTTCAGATATCGATGCCGCAGTATCCCGTACAACCACGTTGACAACTGACAACGACCGTCAAAACGCTCAAGCCCCCGCCACGCCTCCAACAGCGTCTCCTGCACCAGATCCTCCGCCTGCTGACGGTCACGACACAGTGCCTGCGCCCCACGCAGCAATCG
The DNA here is from genome assembly GCA_903896675.1 of uncultured Planctomycetaceae bacterium. Classification (GTDB taxonomy): domain Bacteria; phylum Planctomycetota; class Planctomycetia; order Planctomycetales; family Planctomycetaceae; genus SXXK01. Next base: position 4,440 of record CAITYU010000069.1, on the reverse strand, counting down.
ACCACAATGACCCCGCATCAACTCCTGAAATGCCACACTGTCGCCTGCAGCCGCACGGCGAATCAGCTCGGTTTCAGTTGTGGACTTGTTGCTTTCCATACCCACTTCTTCCCGCCTCACGCCCCGCAGGTTCACTCAAAAATACGTTTCCGCCAAAAAAAATCCGCTCTGACCCCGGAACTCCGGCACCCCACCTCGCACCCCAATCCCACACAATCCCAAGCATTTCCCGTTGCTTTTCTGCACCATCTCGACATATTCCACAGCAGTAAAGCGATCCACCCCGCATCCCTGCGGATTTTTGTTGACTTCCCCGAACCGGCTGATCTCAACACAGCAAACAGTACCCACAGCTATGGACCGGCAACACGTACTGGCCATCGTCAACCCCCGCAGCGGCCTGCAGCTTGCACCGCAGGCCGTCAGCCAACTGCAGTCCATCCTCCAGCAGGCCGGCTGCCAGCTCACCGTCAGCACCACCAGCGGCCCCGGTCACGCCACACGCATCGCCGCCGAATCCGAACTGCACAACTTCCACTGCATCGCCGCCATCGGCGGGGACGGCACCATCCACGAAATCATCAATGGACTCATGCAGCGCCCCACGCCCCCCCGCACACCCATCGCCATCGTTCCCGCAGGGACCGGGAACGCCCTCGCACTCCAGTACCACCTGCACTCCGTCAGCGACGCAGCCCACAGGATCCTCCACGGCACACCCACACCTCTCGACGTCCTGCAGGTCACTCAGCAACACCACACAACCTGCTGCATCAATATTGCCGGCTGGGGCGCCGCCACCGATATCAATATCACCGCCGAAAAACTCCGCTGGCTCGGAAAGTCCCGCTACTCCATCGCAGCACTGCTGCAGATCCTGCACCCGCCCGCTCGCTCCGCCTCCATCACTCTCGATGACCGCACCCTCACCGGCCCATTCCTCTTCGCCGTCACCTGCAACACTCGCTTCGCAGGACACCGCATGCTGCTGGCACCCGACGCACGCTGCGATGATGGACTGCTCGACCTGCTGCTGCTCCGCCCAACCTCTCGCTGGAACCTGCTGAAAGTCTTTCAGGGAATCGCCGACGGCAGTCACCGAAATCTGCCCGGCATCGAATACCTCCAGGGACAAACTGTCTCCATTCACACCAACACACCCGATCCACTCAACCTCGACGGTGAAATCGCCGGCACCACCCCCATGACCACCACCGTCCTGCCCGCAGCACTCTCTCTGCTCACCTGAACTCACTCAAACCCGCACTCACCAGAGACTGCAGTCTCCGCGCATAGACCCCATAACCAGCCTCCGACAGATGAATCCGATCTGCCGCATACAACTCCTCCCGCAACTGCCCATCAGCACCCGTAAAGTCCGACCACAGATCCAGCACACGCAACAATCGGTCCTGCTCAAGCCCCAGCTGAGCCAGCACCGCATTCGTTCGCACTATGTCCTCGTAAAACCGATTGCCCGGCGCATGGGCCGGCAGAATCTTCGCCACCACAATCGCCGCTTCCGGAAACTTCCCCCGCAGATTCTTCACGCACGCCTGCACCCCCGCCGCAGCCGCCTCCACTCCCGTCTCCGCTGCAAAAAACATATTGTTGTTGCCAATCATCAGCACAATCACCCGCGGCTGCAGTCCCGCCACACCGCCATGATCCAGCCGCCACAGCACATTCTGAGTCTTGTCGCCACCAATCCCGATGTTGATCACCTTCAGCTCACCAAACACCCCCCGCCACGCCGCATTCAGACCACCCCGGTCCAGCACACTGCCCCACTGCTGAGTAATACTGTCGCCCACCAGCAGCACATCACACGGTCCCGCATGCGCCTGCACATGCCGCACAAGCTTCTCATGCGTCTCCAGCCACGACGAGCCACCCCAGTGACCAGCCGACGGCACCACCGGCCACAGCCGCGGCAGATGCTTCAACGACTCACGCCCCGGACGACGCTCATGCTCGACACGATCCACCACATACGCCCGCTCCTCTGCCGTCAAAGGCCAGCCTTCCACCTGAGGATCCATGCGGCCCTCGTTGTAGGGACCGTACTCATACTGCGGCGGCCCCGCCACACACATCACACCCTGACACATCAGACAAAACAGACACAACAGCAGTTGATTCATCTGCTACCGCCTTCCCACCTCACTCACCAATCACCCACGACTGCAATCTGCCCCACGCAGGCCACACACCGTCCTTCCGCTTCGGCTGTCCCTGAGCTGCTGCCAGCACCAGCACATCCCCACCCGCCGCAAACCGCGCCTGCGTGATCCGATTGCGAGTATCAATCGAAGCCTGCAACTCACCGTCCACACCCGAAAACAACGCCGCATTCCACGTGCCCTGAGCCTGGCGGCCAGCCATCACAAACACCCCCCCATCCGGCCGCCAGCACACAGACTCCATCAGCCCCGAACCATGCTGACCATCACGAATCTGACCCAGTAACTTCCCCGTACGCCAGTCCCACCGCTGCCACGTCATCCGACCGTTGCCCGCCATCGGGTCGGCCATCGGACCCATCCCACACCCCAGCAGCGACTGACCATCCGGCGAAAATGCCAGACCATAAATGCCACCACAGTAATGATGAGTCTTGATGGTGCCAAAGGACGTGAAATCCGCAGACGTCCACTGCGACACCGGCTCACTGCCCCCGCCAGACTGCCACACTCGCACCTCACCCATCAGATTCGCTGCCGCGATATACGCTCCGTCCACACTGAATGCACAACTGAGCGTCGGTGGAGTATGCGCAAAGGACTGCAACAGCTCACCCGTCGCCGTGTCAAACACCTTCACACTGGCCTCCACCTCAGCCGCCGGCTCGTACTTCCAGCCACCCGGCCGATACTGGCCCGTCGAAGTCACCACACGACGACCGTCCGGCGATAAGGCCAGTTGCCAGTTCCAGAACTGATGCGCCTGCACACGCCGCAGACACCGACCCGTGGACACCTCGTGCCACAGCAACGCCCCGTCATAGCCCCCGGAGATCGCCACCTCACCCCCAGGCAGCAGCACACAACCCGCAGCATACGACTGATGCGGCTGCTCAAACGCACGCACCGTCCCCGTCGCCAGCTCCACGTCATACACCACACCGTCCGCACACCCCACACAGGCACGCGAACCATCCGGAACAATCGCCAGACCCAGGCCGCCCGTCGGCAGCGAAATTTCATGCTTTAATGTCAGTTTCATGTGTCAGACCAGCAGTTCCTGAATAACGGCGGCTTCGTTCTCCACCCGATGAAATGTCGGCAGCCCCGGCAGGTCATACTCCGCATACGGATCAAGTCCCAGCGCCCGGAAAATCGTGGCAAACAGGTTCTGCTCGCTGTACGGCCGGTCCGTCACAGACACACCGTCCTCATCCGTGCTGCCCGTCACCACACCACGCCGCAAACCACACCCCGTCATCATCAGACTCCACGCATCCGGATAATGATCGCGACCGCGCGCCGCATTGATCCACGGAGTCCTGCCGAATTCCCCCATCGCGATCACCAGAGTCGAATCCAGCAGGCCACGCTGCTCCAGATCCGTAATCAACTGAAACAGCACGTTGTCCAGCTCCGGCACCAGCATCTGATGAATCTCATGCTGAAACACATGATTGTCCCAGTTCATGCCGTTCGCCACCATCACAAACGGGGCACCATGCTCAACCAGCGAACGAGCCAGCAGGGTGTGCTGCGCAAAACTGCCCGGACCATAACGCCGCCGATCCTCCGCCGGCAATCGCTCCAGATCAAACAGCTCCGCACTGGCCGTCATCCCCCGCAAACGCTCAAACGCCGCGTTCTGACTGCGAGCAATCCGGCTGTCCCGAGCCCGCTCATAACGGCCCGTCAGAAAACGCCGCAGACTCTCTCGAGCCTCCCGGTCATGCTGCGGAATCGCATCCGACAACTGACGGTCCAGCGGAGTATACTCGCCGCCGATGCGCACCGGAGCATGCTCAGCACCCAGCCAGCCAGCCCAGTTACCCGCCTTGAAACTCTCAAACTCATTCCCACCCGGCACCGGATCAATGAAAATGAAATTTGGTAGCCGCGAATCCAGTTGCCCCACCGCCTGCGATACCGCACTGCCCAGCGTCGGTCGAGTAAACCCGGCTCGGTCCGGATTGCCCTGCTGCAGCAGCGTTATCGCCTGCAAATGCTCTGTCTGCGCCGTCTTCATGCTCCGCACCACATTCAGACGATCCGCTATCCCCGCACACTGCGGCATCAGCGAGGAAAAATGCACCCCCGGCAGACTGGTCGCAATACTGCCAAACGGCCCCCCACTGGGACGCCCCGGCTTCGGATCCCACGTCTCAAACTGACTGGGAGCCCCGCAGAGCCACAGCAGAATACAGTGCTTCTGCGCACGCTTCGCAGCATCAGCCAGCACCGGATTCACAAACAGCCC
>CAITYU010000068.1 GCA_903896675.1 uncultured Planctomycetaceae bacterium | reverse complement strand
GCCTGTGCGGACCCCAAACTGCGGGAGATGACTGAGGGTCTGGTGGATTCGGAGCTGCGGACGGTGGCGTTCTACAGCGGTGATCGTGCGGTGGTGTGCTGTCACTATTATGCTGTGCATCCGATGAGTTATTACGGTGACGGCCGGGCCAGCAGTGATTTTCCCGGTCTGGCTCGCAAGCAGCGGCAGGCGGAAGAACCCGGAACGACTCATATCTACTTCACCGGCTGTGCCGGCAACATTTCGGCTGGGAAGTACAACGATGGTTCGAAGGAAATGCGTCCGATTCTGGCGCGGCGGATTTATGACGGCATGGCAGCGGCGGCCGCCAGTCTGAAGCGGGAACCTGTGGGCAGCGCGGTCTGGAAGACGGCAGACATCCTGCCGCAGCCGCGAGCGGATCTGAATGCGGACGCCCTCGCGGCTCTGATTGCGGACAAATCGCGAGCAGTGGTGGGGCGTAATCGTCCCGCATTTGAACTGGCATGGCTGCAGCGTGTGGAAAAGAAGATCCCGATAGTGCTCAGCAGTCTGCAGATCAACGACATCTGCCTGCTGCATCTGCCGGGTGAAAGTTTTCTGGAGTACCAACTGAGGGCTCAGCAGCTGGCTGGCGGCAGATTTGTGGCGACGGCTGCCTACGGAGACGGTGGACCGTGGTACATTCCTGTGAAGGAAGAGTATCCGGCTGGCGGTTATGAGGTCAGTGTGGCGTTCTGCAGTCCCGAGGTGGACGACGAGCTGACGATGGGCATGCGAGGATTACTGACATGAAGCGGGCTGGTGATCGATGTTGGTGTCTGTCGGCATACCTGCTGCTGTTTGTGGCGATATCTGTCGGACCGCAGGTTGGGGCGGCTGAACCGGAGCTGCCGCCGGGTTGGTCGCAGCCGTTTCCGGCTGAGTTCCCGCAGTTGCTGCAGTGGCGGGACGTGTGCAATGTGTGGGTACTGCGCGAGCAGGATGCGGCATTGCTGGTGTGTTTTGGCGATGGCACAGTGCTGCCCGGCCTGGAAGCTCTGGGGATTCGCACGATCGAACGAATTCTGTTGCCGGACCATCATCGTGAGCAGTATCAGGGATTGTATCGCATGTCCGTGCTGCCGGCGGCAGTGACTGTACCGCAGGCGGAGCAGGCGCTGTTTACGGATCCGGGGAAGTATCGTCGCTGGCGACCGACTCTGGGGGACGAATTTTCGGTGTATGGTGCCAGTTATGTGCGACCGGCTCCGCGCGCTCTGGCGGTGGAATCGGTGGCGGACAATGCGGTGCTGCAGTGGCGTGGTCATGAAATCCGCTGCCTCGCGACTCCGGGGCATTCCCCGGGAGGCATGACATTTCTGGTGACCAGTGGCGGGCGGAAATTTGCGTTTTGCGGAGGACTGATGCACGACGGTGCCCGGCTGTCGCGGTGGTATGATTCGGAGTGGGATTATGGGTTTGGCAAGGGCATTGAGACTCTGCTGGCCTCGGCAGCCCGGCTGCAGAATGCAAGGCCGGATGTGCTGCTGCCGGTGCAGGGGCCGGTGATTCGTGAGGCTGGTCGGCAATTGTCGGAATTTCAGCAGCGACTGGTGAAGTTTCGAGCCAGTTATGTGCGGGGATATCCGGTCTTTGATTCAACGCCGGCGGAACGCGATTCCATTTCGAAGCCGACAGCGGTGCCGCTGATCAGCCAGGTGACTCCGCATTTGTACAAGCTGAGCCATCAGACTCAGGGGCGCAACTTTGCGATCATTGTGTCGGACAATGGTCGGGGTCTGGTGCTGGACTGCGGTCTGTTGCCGGCTGCTCAACTGGAGGAGATCATCGTCGGGATGCGGGCGCATCTGGGGTTGAAGGAAATTGATGCGTTCTGGATTTCGCACATGCACGGGGACCATTTTCTGCTGGGGCCTGTGCTGAAGGAAAAGTATGGTGCCGAGGCGTGGACTCTGGACAGCATTGTGGATCGCTGTGAGCACCCGCGGGCTTATGATTATGCTGCCATGGTGTCAGCCTACAGTGATGGTTTTGACGGGATGCAGATTGATCGGGCAATCAAACCGGGTGAGCGGATTGAGTGGGAAGGTCTGACGCTGCAGGTGGACTGGATGCCGGGTCAGACGGAGTTTGGCTGCTGTCTGTGGCTGGATCTGGATGGTCAGCGGATTGCGTTCACGGGGGACAATCTGTTCGGCAATTCGCAGTCTCCTGAGCAGGACGGTCATGAGGCTGTGGTAGCGCGGAACAGTTGTATTCTGGAGGAGGGTTATCTGTATGCGGCCGAGTATCTGCGGAAGCTGAAGCCTGACATTATCATGGGCAGTCACAGTTATGTGATGCAGGAGCCGGCGGCGTTCATTGAGCGTTATCATCGCTGGGCACAATCGATGATTGGTTTGTATCGTGAGATTCTGCCGACGGATGCCTACGAGTATGCTTTTGATCCGTACTGGGTATCGGCGTATCCGTATCGTGTGGATCTGTCGCAGGCTGACGAGGCGGAGATCTTTGTGACGGTGCGAAATTTCCGTGATCGACCGCAGCGGCACAGTGTGCGTCTGCAGCTGCCGGCCGGGATCAGTGCCGATGCGGAGCTGCTGGAGGGCGAAGTGCCGGCTCGTGGTCGGGTACGAATTCCGGTGAAGCTGCGCGTGGACCGGGGGCTGTGTGAACAGGCACAGTCCATGGTGCTGTTCGACATCACTCTGGACGGCGCGCGTCACGGGGACCTGTTCGATTTTCTGGTGCGGACGCAGCCGGAACAGTCTTCAGGGCAGTGAGCGGGAGGCGGCCAGTTGCTGTCGTTCCAGTTTGTCCGCTTCGTTGAGATGCACCAGTGCTTCTTCGCTGTGGCCGGTGCGTTTCAGCACATCGGCCAGCATGCGATGCACTTTCGGACGATCGCCGCGAATCCGCAGTGACTGCCGCAAGTCTTTTTCTGCATCGTTCAGGGAGTTGAGTGCGAGGTGCACTTCGCCGCGAGTGGAGAGGATTTCGGGGTTTTCTTCCAGAATCCTGAGGCTGGCCTCAATGTGTTTGAGGGCTTCCCAGGGTCGTGAGGGTTTGCTGCGTACTTCGGCGATGGCGAGGTTATTCAGAATCAGCGGATTGGTTCCGTTGGTCATGCTGTTGGCAATTTCCAGCCACTGGACAGCTTTTTCATACTGTTCCATCGCGAGAGCTCGCGCGGCCAGCAGCGAGAGAATTTCCAACTGGTGAACTCCCTCTGCCCGCAGATTGGTGAGCAGTTTGTCAGCTTCGCGTGCGCCGATTTGCCCGGACAGTGCCATGCGGACGATGCGGTCGATGCCGGCCAGCGGGATTGAGGTGGCGTCGGTGATGGGTCCGGAGCGAACGGCATCATCCAGCAGTTTCAGCAGTTCGCGAACTTCAGACTTGTCACGTATGACCGGCATCGCGGCAGATTCGAGGGAGCGGATTCGGTCTGTGAGATCTGTGCGGTTATCGAAGATCGCCACGCTGGCGGCACCGAACATGTACTGCCATTCCGGATCCTGTTTCCATTCCAGCAGTTGTTGTGGCGTACCATCGACGAGGGTTTTATGGGCATCTTCAGGACGCAGCAGCAGCAGCAGGCAGCGGGCGACAGCCACTCGGGCTTCCCGGTTGGCGGGATCCTGCACCAGCAGTGAACGCTGTTCGCTGACCGCGATTTCCGCCATCTCGCGAGCCTGTTCCGGGTGTCTGGCCTTGACAAGCAGGTCGACGAGAAACAGGCGATCCCGGGGATGCTGATCAATTTCATTGCTGAGCAGGTCGGCTGCAGCACGAGGTTCGCCGACTATTTCCAGCAGAATGGCCATGGCTCGGACAGAGCTCCGGTCCTGGGGATCATCACGCATGCGATCACGCCAGTAATCCAGACAGCGCTGCAGGGACTGGGGATTGATGAGTGCACCGGCCCGATCGAGCCGACGGAGCAGTGCAATGGCGTCGGTGTTGGCCGGGTTCAGTTCCAGTGCCCTGACAAGCAGCAGGGTACAGGCATCCTTGTTTTCGAAGGACTGCAGCAGTCGGGACTGCGCGACGAGTGTTTCGAGCTGGCTGAGCGTTTTTTTTACCCGCTCATCGTCACGCCCCTCCAGCAGCCCTTCCAGAGATTCACGGGCTTCGCTGGACTGTCCGGCGAGAAACTGAGCTTCGGCGAGGGCGCAGGTGAGTTCCATATCACCGGGCTGAGCCTTCAGTTTTTCGCGGAGTGCCTTCACTGCGGTCTGAGCCGTCTGCACCCGATCTTCCGGATTCTGCTGTCGGCGCAGCCGCATCTCCAGCAGTTGCAGGTTGACTTCAGGGTTTATGGCGGCGGCAGATTCAAGACAGCGCTCGGCCAGTTGCCATTCCTGCCGCTGAAACCAGATTTCCGCAAGCTGGATGGATGCCTTCGGGTGACCTTCCTTTTCCATCAGGACCCGTTGCAACTGGCTGACTTTTTCATCTTCGGTCAACGGCAGAGCCGCACTGTCAGATTCCGCCAGATCCAGCAGCCACATACGCACCGCGGGATTGCCGACATTGTCAGCGGGAGCGTAGGGCCGGAGTGTTTCGATGGCCTCGCTGACCCGATTATTGCTTTTCAGCAGGTCTGCCAGCTGGAGTGCATGATCTGCATTCAGAGGTTCAAGATCCCCGAGGGCGCGAAGACTGAGTTCTCGTTTGGGTGTATCTTCCGCCGCGGCCGACTTCTGCACGGACCGCAGCAGGAAGGCGCGATGAATATTGAAATCTGCATGAGTGCCTGCCCAGATTCCCGTCAGCAGCGCCAGCATCGATACCAGCGCCACGGGCGCGGCTGAGTAGCCCAGTTCCCAGTTGCGCGAATAGAACCAGTTCATCGCCGTCTCGACAAGTTCGCGACGGCGTCGAAGCAGGCCCTTCAGCGGATTCAGGCTGCGACTGGGATTGATGCCGTCAATGAACGACCGCCCCATCCGCAGATAGCTGACTCTGCGACGATTCCAGTCAGGTTTGGGCGCGTCATTCTCGGGCAGATTCTGGTTGCTCATC
>CAITYU010000067.1 GCA_903896675.1 uncultured Planctomycetaceae bacterium | reverse complement strand
GCCACAACGAAAATCGGCAGCAATATGCGAGCCTTTCTGATGGTCGGTGTCGCCTACTTTCTTGTCGCTGTTCTGGTACCCAGCCTGTTTATTTTCGTCCTGAAGAGCGACCCAACGGCAAGGCCCAATGTGAACTGGGCGACGGGCAACCTGCTATGGGGCCTGCTGGCAGGTATCTCCGGCGCCATCGGTGCCCTCTGCGTGATCTTCGCCACCCGTGATGCTAATGCACTCGCCGGCTCCTACGGACCGCTGCTGGTCGCACCGCTCGTCTTTGCCGGTGCTCCCATCATCAACACCATTGCGCAAATGACCATCTTCGCTCATGGGCAGAAACTCCCTGCACCTTCACCGCAATTCTATGCCGGCCTTTGCATGGCAGCCGTCGGTATGGTCATGGTCATGGTCTACAAACCCGCCGCTCCGACGTCGCCCGTCGGCAAAGGTCCTGCCGCTGCTGCCCCGACTGCTGCTTCCGGTAACGCGGCCAGGCCCTGACCGACTCAGCCGGCAGATCCCTGCCGCAATCAAGTACTGCTCCGGCCCGCGTCGAACTCAGATTCGGCGACGGGCCATTTTTTCGGCCATCCGAATCGCCTCCAGCATCCCCGCAGCCGTCGCCGGGCGATCCGCTCGCCATGCCCGATCAAACGCCGTGCCATGCGTCGGACTGGTGCGAATCAACGGCAATCCCAGAGTAATGTTTACCGCCGCGTCAAAGCCAATCAGCTTGATCGGGATGTGACCCTGATCGTGGTACATCGCCACCACACCATCAAACTCCCCCAGGACTGCCCGCCGTATCAGCGTGTCCACGGGAAACGGGCCCGACACATTCACTTCACCGCGACAGTGTGTCACCGCTGGCTCAATCAACCGCTGCTCCTCGTCGCCAAACAGCCCATGCTCACCACCATGAGGATTCAGCGCACACACACCGATCGCCCGACGAACACTGCCGGCACTGGTCAGGAATTGATCCATCAGCCGAATTTTCTCAGTGACCGCGTCCGTCGTCAGTAATCCGGGTACACTGGCCACCGATGTGTGCAGCGTCACATGCACAATACTGACACCATCTGCTCCAGTCGAATTCACCCCCGCCGATTCGCCTGCCAGTAACTGACGCACCGGTTGCAGAGCCGGTTCCGGGAGATGCAGCATCATCGCGAACTCCGCGACGCCACATCGTTCAGCCAGAATTTCCGTATGACCGGGATAATGATGGCCGGCCAGATGCAGCGACTCCTTGTTCAGCGGAGCCGTCACAATGGCATCCACCGCGCCCGACCGGGCCAGCTCTACAGCCCGAATCAGACAACGATATGCTGCCTCTCCGGCCGCTGCACTGATCACTCCTGCCGGTGCCTCCGACGCGCCCGCATCGCACGGATCGCAGACCGGAATCGCACCGGCCGACAACACTCCTGACACCTGCTCCCTCAGTCCGGCACCATTTTCCGCCACCTCGATCCGCCGAAATATCAGAGCACTGTGTGTCAGCGCAGCGGCACGCTGCAGCACCGGCACCGATCCGATCACCAGCGGAACTGCCCCGCGAGGAAACTCCGCGGAATCCAGAGCCCTGACAATGACCTCCGGCCCGATTCCCGCCACATCCCCGATCGTAATCGCCAGCAAACTGCTGCCCATACGCTTCCCCGGACACTAGTCCTCTGACAGCACCAGCTGCTCCGCTCGAAACACCGGACCCTCGATGCACGTGCGACGATAATCCCAGCCGCCGTCGGGCTGCCGCACCTTCGTCACACAACTGAAACAGGCCCCGAAACCACAGGCCATCGGCGTTTCCAGGGACAGCCAGCAGGGCACCCCAAATCGTTCGCACACCGCAGCCGTCGCCCGCATCATCGGCTCAGGTCCGCAGCAGTACACATGCGAGTCCGCCGCAGCCGACTGCAGTCGCTGCTCCAGCAGCGACGTCACATAACCACGGTGACCCGCCGAACCATCATCCGTCGCCAGACTCACCTCCAGACCCGGCATCCGAAAATCCTCCAGACCGGCCAGATAACTGCTGCTGCGGACACCATACAGCAGTGTTGTCGTTTCCGGACGCCGAATGACCGACCGCGGCGGATTGCCGTATGTGCCATGACCCAGTGCTTCACGAGCCACCGCCAGAAACGGCGTCTGGCCAATGCCCCCGGCCACACAGATCAGATGCCGGCACTCCGGCACAGGAAAACCATTGCCCAGTGGCCCCCACACGCTGACCACATCACCCTCACGCCAGCCTGACATCAAAGATGTCAGCTTGCCCACCCTGACAAATCCGAATTCCACCCCGATCGCTCGCCCACCCGCGTCCCGACACACATCAAACAACGCAAACGGACGACCCAGCAGCGGATCACTGCCCTGCTGAGGACGGATCATGAAAAACTGACCGGGTACGATGTCCTGACCCAGTTGCGGACAGTCCAGCTTCACAGCCCACGTGTCCCGCGCCAACTGACGCACACCAGACACCGTCGCTGCATGCTGCCGCGCCTGCAGACACTGCCCCGGAAAACAAGTCTCGGTTCCCATCGCACTCACTCCCCCGTGTTCCGCTGAACTGGCAGCGTCACCTCAAACTCCGTACCCGATGCATCCGAACGCAACAGCTCGATGTCCCCGCCCAGAGAATTCTTTGTGATGTGGCGACACACAAACAGACCCAGACCCGTTCCGTGATCCTTCGTGGTGAAATACGGCTGGAAGATCTGCTTCTGCGCATCCTTCGAAATTCCATGACCCTCATCCCGAATTCGAATGGCCAGTCGCTCCGGTCGCCCGGACTCCGCTGCCAGCAGCCGCGTCGAAATCTCGATCGATGCCCCCTCCGCCATCGCATCCAGCGCGTTCAGGATCAGATTCAGCATCACCTGTACCAGTTGATCATGCACCGTCCGGATGTGCGGCAAACCCTCGGCAAACGACGTCACCACCGTCTTGCCCTTCCAGCGACCATAATACTTGGCAATATTCAGCGCATCGTTGATTGCCGCATGCACGTCCGCCGAAGCCAGCTGCTCGTTCGCCGGACGACTGAAGCGCGTCAGCTCTTTCAGAATTCGCTGAATTCGCTGCAGTTGTCCGTCCACCAGCTGCAGACGATCACCCACCGCACTGTCCGTGTTCCTGCGACTCATCAGCTGCACAATGGAACTGATTGACGCCAGAGGATTGCCCACCTCATGCGCTATGCCCGCTGCCAGCAGACCAAAGGCCGCCTGCTTCTCCTGCTGGACCAGCATCGCCTGAGACTCCTGCAGCTCGCGCGTCCGGGCAGAAATACGACGCTCCAGATGCTGCTGATTCGATTTCAACTGCTCATTCAGCAAAGCCAGTCGCTGTCCCGCCTTCTTCAGCAGCCCCGTCAGCGAAACTATCGCCCACGTCCCCCAGCCCATAAACACCAGCGTCAGAATCCCCGACACCAACTGGTGACTGCCCGCATCCTCCTCCTCCAGCATCCGCGGCTCTGTGTTACTGAATAAACCCAGCAGCAGATAACTGATCGAATGCAGACCAAAGGTCGTATACGTCACCGATGAAGAATGCCGGATCGCACACACCATCAGCGACAGAAAATAATAAAACCGAAACGGACTGGTCACACCCTCGTCAAAATGACACAGCAGGCCTATGAACAACGCCTCCATCAGCGAAATCGCCATGCGATAGTTCGTCAGCAGCAGCCGCCCCTTCCAGCTGGCCAGCGTGTCAATCAATGCGTACGCAGCACCCAGCGTCAGCATCGCGTTCAACTCACGCGGACTGCCCACCTGAGTCCCGAAGTTCACATACAGATACCCAATCCCCAGACCAAACCAGCGAATCCGAACCGTGATCGATTCCGCCTCTGTCTCACGCTCCACCGGATCAAACAGTCGACCCGATGCCGCAGCCCGAAAACTGGCCGGGATCCGAAAAATCCCCGATGGCGAATCCGCCGGAAATCGACTGCCTGAACCTGGATTTTCCACGGAACTCATATCGCCGCCCGGTACTCAACTGAAAAACCCACCGCAGCCACCGCACGGATTTCGTTTCATGGACAACCGCAATCCCAGCCGCAACGACCGCATTCTACGCCCTCAACCCGTCCCCCGCACAGTCGCCGACACCGTTTTCCCTGCCGCCACACACAAACTTCGGCAGATTCTGCCGCCCCGCAATCCGCCCGATTGGCCGGGTTCACGCACCCACAACGACCGATAATACTCACCAGACATTCCACTACCGCATCCTCCCCGCGAAACGAAAACCATGGATACGGCAATCCAGAGATTCCTCGGCTTCCTCAGAATCGAACGCAATTCGTCCGAACTCACCGTCAAGTCCTACGCCGATGACCTGAATCACGTCTGCGAATTCCTGCAGGAACATACCGGGAAAATCCCCCACCCGGCACAGATCGATACCGCAATTCTCCGCAGCTACGTCGCATGGCTCCACGAATGCGGATATGCTCGCACCACCGTCGCCAGAAGACTGGCCTGCCTCCGCAGCTTCTTCCGCTTCTGCAACCGTGACGGAATCTGCGAAACCAATCCCGCCAAACCCCTCCGCACTCCCCGCAGCGGACGCAAACTGCCCCACTTCCTCACCACCGAACAGATCGGCTCTCTGCTCACGGCGCCCCCCGCAAATACTCCACCCGGTATTCGTGACCGAGCCATTCTGGAAACAATGTACTCCGCCGGGCTGCGAGTCTCCGAACTGGTTGGACTCAATGTCACTGACTGGGACCGCGGATCCGGTATCGTCCGAGTCCTCGGGAAAGGTCGCAAAGAACGCCTCGCCCCCATCGGCAGCTACGCCTCCAAAGCACTCGACCACTGGCTCGAAGTGCGACAGCCCGATCCCAAAGCCCCGGAAAAACAGCGGTTCGCCATGTTCCTCAATCGCTTCGGTCGCAGACTCACCACCCGCAGCATCGGCAGACTGCTCGAAACCCACATCACCACCGCCGGACTGTCACAGCAAACGACCCCCCACACACTCCGACACACCTTCGCCACCCACCTGCTCGACGGTGGTGCTGATCTCCGCAGCGTCCAGGAACTCCTCGGACACAAAAGCCTCACAACAACCCAGATTTACACCCACGTCAGCACTCGCCGACTGCGGGAAACCTACGAAAAAGCACACCCCCACGCTCCACGCAACCGCGCCTCATGAAGGAACGGCTGGGAGCCCTGAGATTTCCGGCCTTCCAGTGTCGCCATGTCCTCGCCTTCTGCTAATATCCGCCTGACGAGCTTCACTCGTCTCTGAACTCTCGGGAAAAGACACGGATGTCGAACCCTCAAACACCCTCAGGCTGCCCTTTCGCCAACCGACCACTCTCAGTGTTTCCTGCCGCCCAGGCGAGCCAGGCAACTGCCGGTGGCACCGCGCCCATCGAATTCGGCTCGCTCCTGCAGTTCTCCGATGATCCCATCGCCTGTATGCGCCGATTGCACCGGAAACACGGCGATCTCGCAGTACTCCAGGACGGTGGTCAGAAACTGGCCTTCGTCTTCTCGCCGGATCTCAATCGCCACGTACTCGCCGACAGTGACTCCTTCCAGTCCCAGTTCTTCGCGGTTCGCGGCAGCCGCAACTCATCGCAGCGGCGAGTCACCTCGGGACTGCTCAGCCAGAATGGAGCAGAGCACCGCGATACCCGCAGACTCCTCAAGGATGTCTTCGCCAAAAAAGCACTCCCCGGCTACCACGGCATCATCTGCCGACTCACCAACGAACTCACCAGCCGCTGGAGCAGTGAATCGCAGGTTGACCTCAATGGCGAAATGGTCCAGTTCATGCTCCGCATGACCAGCGCCCTCCTGTTTGGACTCGATGACCCCGCCTTCGCCGAACGACTCGGACTCCTCATCGATCGCTGGACACACCGCAATCACGAAGTCGGGATGGGAGCCCTCGTGTCGGCCCCGCAGTTTGCCCGTGGCTACGAACTGCTCCTTCAGCAGGCCGAAGAACTCGAAGCCTCCATCCGCGATATGTTCGCAAGGCACCGCAACGGCAGCTCCGATGGTCTCAATATCCTGCACCTGCTGATGCAGGCCACCGAATCCGGTGGCAGCATGACCGATGATCAGCTCACCGGACACGCCACACTGCTCTTCGCAGCCGCTCACCTCACCACCGCCCACACGTTCAGCTGGACCCTGTTTCTGCTCGCTCAACACCCCGATGTGCTGGCCAGACTCTCCCACGAACTGCAGACTCAGGTCGCCGGAGATGTTCCCACACTCGAAGAACTCGAACAGCTCAAATACCTCGATGCCGTCATTCGCGAAAGCATGCGCATCCTGCCCGCCTCGTCCTACTCCCAGCGAGTCACTGCCGCCGCTGTGTCGCTGGGACCACTGCAACTGACTCCCGGTACACCCGTCATCTTCAGTCAGTTCATCACTCATCACAGAGCTGATCTGTACGAGCAGCCCGATCGATTCCTGCCCGAACGCTGGGAACGCATCACGCCCTCGCCCTACGCATACCTGCCCTTCGGTGCCGGTCCCAGAATGTGTATCGGTGCACCACTGGCGATCGTCGAAATTCGCACCGCGCTGGTCATCATGCTGAAACGGTTCCACTTCCAGATCCAGCCCTGCAGCACGGTGGATGGTCGAGTCATTTCGACGATGCTCGGACCCACCACACCCATACCAGCACAATTGCTTGCACCCGATCAGATGCCACAGACCGTACCCGTCGCCGGCAGCATCCACTCGCTCGTGGAACTGCCACCGGCTGCCGTCATGACACCACAGCGAAGAGCCGCCTGATACACATTGCAGAGGCCTCCAAAGGCGAGCCGTTCGCGGAAGCCAACGTGTGTTGTCCTGAAGGTGATCACCGAATTGGTGCTTCCTGGTGCCCCTTGGGAGGACGAGGCTCCCGCCGAGCCGCAGGATGCAGCGCCTGACAAGCTGATCGGCTCAGCAGGAGCTTCGCCCTCCCGAAGGGACGCAACACAACCAAACCCGGGAGGGAAAAAACTGAGTTCGGAAACCCTGTTTTCGGGGTCGTTTCAGTTCTGCGTGGAGCACTCTCTGTCAACACCCGTCGCAACGCAATCGACACCTGCGCAAAGGATTTTGCGTTGAGCCAATTCCACCGGTCCCCGAGTTGCTGCTGAGTCTTCCGGGCTTCTGAGTCCTGCAGTCGCTCAGGCCGCACGAAACGGGCGAGCGTTCGCGGCCCACTGAATCCATGCTGTCACGGTTGCCAGATCCGGCTGTCCCGCCGTCTTCAGCAGCTTCTGTCCCTCAGCAGAATCCGCCAGCGGCTGTACACTCGACAACACCTGCTCCGGACGACGCTCGGACAGTGCCTCCGGAGTCACAATGCCGCAGGCCACCAGAATCTGAGCGTCCACAGCCCGCAGCTCCGGAATCTGACACATCAGTCGTGCCTGAGCCTGCCACTGCCGCACAATCGTCGCCGTGATCCGCCGGGAATGCAGCTTCTCGCTGACGCGTTCCGGAGTCATGCTCAGAAACTCCTCGACCGTCCGCAGCCCCGCCGCCTGCAGCAGTTCAGCCGTCCGTGGACCGATGGATGGGGCAACCGCAACACTGCTGGTGCGGCTCAGAAAGAACCGCATACCACCCACCCGCTCTGCAACCTGCTGACCGCCATCAGTCTCGGCCTGCTCCACACGATGTTCTCCCGTGAGCTGTTCGCGGCGAGCCGTCCGCTTTGCCCGGCGGGAGGCCACTGCGGAATCCGTCGCCACCCTGCGACGACGCTTTTTCGTCACAGGCACCGCCGGATTCTCCTCAGTCACACCTGCGTCCGGCACCACCGCCGCGGACACTGCCGTGACCGCCGACGATTGCACCCCGCCACCCGCAGTGCGACGCGCTGCCGCTCGAACAGCCGGTTTCGATATTGTTTTTGCACCGAATCGCGAACGCGTACTGTAAACATCTTCCAGTGAGCGCAGAAACTGACCAAATCGCGCCCAGTTCAGGGCCTGCTGCCGGTCAATCAGACGACCAGCTCGGCGATATCTGGCTCCCGCATCGGAACGCTGAAAACGAGTCACTCGTTCATACACCGTCTCCGGACGCAGCCGCGACAATTCTTCCGCTGTGTGAATTCCTGCCGCAAACAGCAGTGCCGCATCACCCCGTCGCAGCAGCGGTACTCGCGCAGCCAGCTCCGCCTGACCCCACAGCGCCTGCAGACGCTCAACCGGCACCACAAAACCCTTCAGCCGAATCAACTGCTCCAGCTCCGGTATCGTATGGCCCAGCAGCTCGCGAATCGTCTGCACCCCGGCCGTTCGCAGCGCCTCAAGCTCACCCAGACTGATCCCCGCCAGATCATCCACACCGTGGTCAGCCTCAAGGTAAAACAGCCAGTTCCCGGCCTGCCGATCCTCAATCGCTGCTTCCACGTCATCAGCAACATGAAGCTGCAGCAGAGGTGCCGCCGCAGCAGCAGCCACCGGAAGCGGCTCTGCGGCAACCTCCGCCGCCTGTACTGCAGCAACCGGTTCCGACACCAGCACCGCTGGCGATTCCACCACGTCCGTCTGCAACTCGGCAGTGACCGGCAACGGCTCAGCAACCGTCACAGGTTCAGGCACCACAGGAAGCGCAGCCACCGGCGCCTGCAATACCGCCACTGACTGCGGCGGCTCCTGCACCGCCGTCGGCTCCGGAAATGCCCGCACATCCAGCCAGCGACCCTGCTGCTCCGGCAGGTCACAGTTTTCCGTCAGTACCAGAATCTGCTGTCCTGCCGCTGCAAACGACTCCAGCATCGCTGCCGTGCCCGCTGACCACGAGTCGCCCGCATACAGGTGCACGCCATTCAGAATCAGCGGCACAGATGTCCCCGACTGCGACTTCAACTGCAGCAGCGAAAGTCGCAGCACCAGACCGATCAGATCCTGCACAGCCGCATCCACCTCGGCCAGAGGGATTGCCTGTGACTGGCCGCCAATCGCTGCCAGCAGACTGCCGTCCGCCCCCCAGCGCAGCTCACGCACTTCACCACCGGTCGCTCGACGCACTGCCACACCAGCAACCTCCAGCAGGCTGAACACCGGTCGTTCAGCAAATGCCACCAGCAGATCCCGCAGTGTCTCTTCTGACTGATTCAGTCTCCGGCGCTGCTCCTCCAGTTGAGCCGTCTCCGCTTCCAGTTCGGCGATTGCAGCTCGCAGCTGATCCAGCGTCTCCAGAGTCAGTGTCGGCTGCAGATCAGCTCGCAGACGTTCCAGACTTTCTGCCGTCATCGTCGCCACTGCCCGCACACGCTCCAACTCTGTGGTTGCGCTGTCATGCGCCGCGTGCGCCGCTGCCAGCGCTGACTGCAGCTCAGCATCCGCCAGCGAACGCAGCCCGTCATCGACCGGTTTTTGCGCCGCTGCCGCATCCGTCAGACTGCGCAGTTCCG
>CAITYU010000066.1 GCA_903896675.1 uncultured Planctomycetaceae bacterium | reverse complement strand
TCACTGTCAGAACATACGCACCACTGCCGTTACACGAAATATCAAAACCAAACGCTATCTGAGTACCCGGAGGAACCTGCTCGTTCGGTGTCGTCGGCTCCAGACCCCCATACCAGCCGCCCCAGTCACGCTTCGGCGGCATCTCCACTTTGCAACCACCGTCCGAACACGGACACCGATCATGCAAAAACCATGTGCCCGTCAACAAAGCCCACTTCGATCCAATCAGTGTCGGCTTCGGCATCGGTGGCGTTACATTACAGCAACTCTGCACCATCGCCTCTCTCCTTCATCCATACTTCAACTCGATTGATACAAGCGACACGAACATGTCACCAAAACGCCATTGAAGAAGCACCAGTACTGTTGTCATGCGAAATTCGACAAGTCTTTGAAAGCACCACTTGATAACCGGTGTAGAGAACTTGCCAGCCATGCTCTATGAGATACGGGACGAGCAACGCCCCCTTTCCGACGATTGCGCCGGCATTCCATGGGGAGTCATCAACTACGATTAACGACCGATCGTGGAGGAGACGCTCCACAACGAGGAACTCCTGCATCGCGTGCCTGGCATGATCGGGTTCGGTCGTATCCAACGAATCAAGATACAGCACATCGATCTTCTCTGCGAAGGTGCTCAGGAATGAAAGTGAATCCTGATTAACGACTTTCACGTGCGAGCCAAACACGGTTGTCCAGCATCGCGAAAACTCAGCATTTCGCTCATTCAGGTCGATGGAATAAACTGTTCCCCCACTATGCAAAAGATAATTGCCAACGATATAAGTGAAGAATCCGGCTCCGCCAAAATCATCTTCTGCCCGAATGGTGCCGGTCTCAACGACTAACGGTGCGGCAAATCGCGCTTGCATTTCGCGGAAAAGAATGTCGAAACTTCGGTTTCGGTCCCAATGATTCGCGAGATTACTGCCACGGCTTCGACATTTACACCAGTCAAAAATGAACTGCTGCATTTGGATGTCCGCTGCAGCATCGCTATGAATAAACCGTCGCGTTTCCTGCATGCGACTGCATAGACGCGCAAGTCGAGGCGCCTCGAAAGAATCGCCCGGATGCTCCACTATTCGCCATGGGATTCGCTTATAACGATTCCATTGTTGTGTTGGCTTCGCGAGCACGACATTGAGCTGATTTCTTCGCGGGAGCGTGTACGTCGAAGGGTAATGACCCGGCATCCAGAGGCCGATTGCCGGAAGCCCCGTCAAACCCGCAGCATGCAACGGGCCACTATCGACTCCGACGATCAGATCTGCTTCACACATCAAGGCGAACATTCGCTCGGTGGAACACTCACCGAGGTCTTCAAGGTGCCGAACTCGCCCCGATGCCATTCGGGGAACCCGCCGATCCCAATCGAGGAGGATGAGTGAGCCTTGACATTGATCTATGAATTCGCGGTAGAATTCAGCAGCGACGGCATCGGGAAGGCTCTTTCGATCCTGCCCTGAGTTTCCCTTTGAGTGGAACAGCACAATTGGACGGGGCAACCGCGAAAGCCATCGACGAACTGTGTCTCGATCTTGATCAGGGATGTGATCGACAACATTCACCTCGGACGCAACCAACTCGTCCCACAACGCTTCTTGCTCTCCTATCCACGGCAACTGAGGTGCCGACAAGTTGTGGCCAATCTTGCTTCCTATCCAGTGGCTTCCGTGCCCTTCGAATGTGCCTCCCGGCGGGTAGCCCCAGGCATGTGCTTCTGTCGCTTCGCCAGCGCCAAGCACCTTCGCACCGGCCGCCTTGAAGAGAATCGTTTTGTCTGGCGTGCATTCCACATCAAGCTGAATTCCGCGACGCAAATACAATGGAATCATCTTGGCAAAATATGCACAATCACCCAGGCCGTGGTAGAATGAGACTGAGATTCGGGAACGCCCATGAGTGAATTCAGGATTCTCCAGTTGATTCGACGGCACGCTCATCGGATTTGCCGTTTCAACAGGCGTCAGGCAATGCGGAGGTTCACCCAGATACTCAAGATTTCCGCCCTGAAAGTACATGTTTACACGGCGAATGACATCGACGGGCGTAATCATGTTCATGCACGCCGGAATCTGCAGACCAGAATTGATTTCAACCGGCGCGACACACAAGTCTTCAAAATCTTTTCGATCCCCATCGCCAACTGTCTGGCAACGCGACTTCCAGCAACCGCCATCAGAACAGCACGGCAAGGCTCCTGAAGTACCGATGTACTGATGATGAGAGTAAGCTTCCCAGTGTGCTGGCTCTCTGCCGCCTGCGACGACGACACAAGCACGTCGTTTCGAAGCCATCGGTCGCGTCTCCACGGCTGCGGCTGCGTGCATGGCAAATGTCACCGGGCAAAGTACTCCATCTGCAAAGTGCACAAGTCGAATAAACTCGCGGAGACTTGTGCGGCCGACCAGATCAATCACTCCATCAAGCCGTGGATGCCAGTGACCTACTTCACCGCACTGAACGAATTGAATCCGACCACGGAAATGATCGACAACGGACTGATAGCTTCCGGGATTCCACCATTTTGCTGTAAAATCGTACTTCCCCCCGGCCACGATAATCCAGAACCGCTGGTCTTTCCGGATTCGAAAGTGAGCAGGAAGCCTGTCTCGTTCCAGGTCGGAAAGATGGATGTCGCCATGGAACGCCGTTAACGGGATTTGTACACCTAGCCTCTGTTCGAGGTACTGCGGAAATCCATGGATGAAATGGTACGGTCGAGTGTTACTCGAGTGCACAAGGGGATAGTGCATATCAATAATCTCTACGTTGACATCACTCTCATTCAATGGAGTCAAGTAGGGATTGTGCTCCCAGATTGCACTGGCCGAAGTCCGAACATCTGTTTGGTATTGCCCCGGAAACGCTAGATGCAGATCGCGCACTGCTGCTGTGAGCATTAGCACGTCACCTGGACTTTGGTATGACCTCAAGATCAATCGCCGCATAGATTCTCTCCGATGCGGTTTCGCTAATCGCCAACGGCTGATTACCAACAGACTCGCGGTGCGTGTGGCTGATTGGAGGAACAGGAATCACTGTTCACAAAGGCAAAACCCCCACAGCGACGGTGCTAATCATACCCCTATCTACGGATTGTCAAGTAGGGACTTCCCGTTTTGGAGAAAACATGGCAATGGATGACATTCCGTCTCGCTCAGGAGATTTCCATTTTCCAATTGTCTCAAACCGTGTTCGAAGAGGGTTGGTTTCGCACCAGCAGTTTCAGCGAAAACGAAATCCGCTGACCGCGGGGTTTTGTGCCGGGCTGCCGTATGCGAATAGCAGGCGTGGGCAACGTAACGCGATTCCAGTAGAGCACTTGCGCTACCGTTCAGAGTCTCTGGATTCTCCGCGCCGATCATCGCTCCGCCCGCCGTAACTGCCGACACTCGCCAGCCAAAGTCCCGCAAACTCTCGCCCATCTCTGTCTCTCGGACGAGCCGGGTAATGAGGTGTTGCGAGCGCTCAAGCGGTTTTTTTCCCCGCGTTGTGAGCGCTATAGCGGAGCAGACGATCGTATACTCTGTTCCCGCAGTG
>CAITYU010000065.1 GCA_903896675.1 uncultured Planctomycetaceae bacterium | reverse complement strand
ATCCTCGGAGAGCGAAGCTCCCAACGGGGGCGGGCTTTGCGATTACTGAACACTGAAAACCCCCGTCCCCATGCGATTTTCCGCGATTTTCCGCGTCATTCCGCGGCCCAAAAAAAGGGCTCAACGCGAAATCCTGTGCGCAACCGCAGACTGCATCGCCCGAGGTGTTGACTGCAATCCTCGGAGAGCGAAGCTCCCAACGGGCGGGCTTTGCGATCACTGAACACTGAGCACTGAATACTGAATACTGATCGCTGACGTACGGCTCGGCGGGAGCCTCGCCCTCCCAAAGGTGCGCAGGCTCGGCACGCGCACTTTATTTTACGTTGAGCCTAAATTCCGCTGTACCGCCGGAATCACTGCGCCTTCGGCTCTTCAGCCTTCGCTGCCGCCTCCTCAGCCTTTGCTGCAGGCTGTTCCGCTGCTGCCGGGGCCGCTGCTGTGCCACCCATGGCCGCATTCAACGCCTCCAGCTGACTGGGATAATCCGGTACCGTCGATGCCGCATACTCCTTCGTCATCCACCGCACCAGCAGATCCAGCTCTGATTCGGAAAGTTGCTGCGGACTGTATGCCGGCATCCGATTTTTGGCACCATAGTGCCGGGCCGCACCGGGATTCCGAATGAAATCCTTCAGCCACGCCGCAGACGCGTACTTCGCCATGATCGGGTAACCACTGGCGCTGGAATCATCCGGAGCTGTGGGGAATTCCTGACTGATCGTCTCGTGACAGGACGCACACGATGTCCCTTTCAGAGCTCCGGCCCAGCTGCCGTCGACAGCCAGACCACGGCCCTTCTGCACCAGTGCCGCGTCGTACTGCGTCTGAGCATGGCCGGCTTCCGCTGCCAGAAACTCCACCAGTGCCGTCACGTTGTCTGCATTCTCGGCCGACTTCAGTGACTCTGTGTTGTCGGCAGTCCAGTTGGCCATTTCTGAACCATCGGGATCCACAAAATCGACCGACTCACCGGCTGCCGTCTTCTGTCTGGCTTCCGCATACCAGCCGGCATTCTTCAGCCAGCGGAAGTGGTTCGAGTAATCCAGTACGATCGCCCGCATCCATTCGCGACTGCCGAAGTTGCCGAGGTCTGCGGCGGTGGGCGGTGTCAGCGGGGGAGCCCCTGACTGTCCCGGCTGCAGCGCATCCGTAATCAACGATCCGCGACCGTCATGACCATTCCAGCGATGACAGCTGGCACAGTGCTGAGCAAACAGGCGGGGGCCCTGCGTAAACGGATCCTGTCGCAGCAGGGTCACAGCACCTTCCACAGGAATCTTGTCCGGACCTTTCGCCAGCTCAATCGCTCGACCCGCATCCCGATGCGCTTCAGCCAGTGCAGCCTGATGCCCGCGATCATTCGCATCCTCGTAAAAGGCCAGCACGGTCAGAGCAAAAACACCGATGGCCAGCAGCCACATGAAGCCCTTGTTCACCAGATGCCCGAAACGCCCCAGCAGACGCTCAGTCAACGGCATCACAGCAATAATCCCCATGATCACACCGGGGACAATGATCGCGCCAAAGGTCAGACCCAGTGCCTCCACGGCATGGAATCGCAGGAACCGGAACAGAAACAGGAAGTACCATTCGGGCCGCGCCGCATCAAACTTCACCGCGGGGTCAGCCGGGGCACTCAGCTCGGCAGGACGCAGCACAGCCAGCACCAGCACCGTCGCCAGCACCGCAAGGCACGCAACCGCATCCTTCAGTACCTGATCCGGCCAGAATGTGGTATCCGGAGCGTGCTTTGGATCATGCACCGTCAGGCCATGCCGGCGAAACACATAAATGTGCAGGGCCAGAAAACCCACCAGCAGTGCAGGCAGCATGCCGGCATGCATTGCAAAAAAGCGAGTCAGAGTCAGGTGACCGTAATCACGCCCGCCCTGCGCCAGAATCTGCACCTCAGCACCCACCACCGGAGTCGCACTCATGATGTTGGTGGTCACCTGCGTCGCATAGTAGCCCTTCTGATCCCACGGCAGCAGGTAACCGGTCAGGGACAATCCCAGCACGATCATCATCAGTACAATACCCAGCCAGAAGTTGATCTCCCGCGGAGCCTTATAGGCGCCGTCAATCACCACCTGCATCAGGTGAATCGCCATCAGCACCACCATCGCCTGGGCTGCATAATGATGCAGACCGCGAATCACATAACCCAGAAACATCTCGTGCTGAATGTAGTACACACTTTCCCATGCGGTGCGAGTACTGGGGCTGTAGGCCGACCACAGCATGAAGCCCGTAAGCACCTGCAGCGTAAAGGTAAACACCAGCGTACTGCCCCAGACATACCGCCAGCGGGCTCCACCGGGTACGCGCTCGTACAACGCTTCATGCATCAGCGACTTCACGCCGACACGATTGTCCAGCCAGCTCAGCAGTGCATTCATCACATCAGACCCCGAGAATCAGTAACGCTGTCGCGGCAGCGGGAAATGGCAAGCCAGTATCGACACCCGGACGACCTGCGCCGTCACACCGGAATCTTCTCAGCCGTGGCACGGCGGAAGTTCTGGAATTTCACCCAGATCTCAGTGCCCGCAGCGTCCGCCTGACCGGCTGTTCGCATCGAGACCTCCAGTGCATCCATATCCCGCGGAGGGACCTCGTTGGACTTGCGCCCATCAAGACCGAAGGCACTGGTGTGACACGGACAGAAAAAATCGTTCTCCGCCCGGCGAAAATTCACCGAACAGCCCAGATGCGGACATACCGAACTGAATGCCAGGATCGGACCGTCGCCAACCTTGCGCAACCAGATGCTGCCCACCGGAACATTGCGAAATCGATTCCACGCATCCTCAATGTCGTCATAGACCGTGACCGACACCGGCGTGCCGTCGGCCGGGATCGCTTCCCGGTTCACGTCCAGACGCAGAAAGCCCTGCTCATCCTTGCGAGCCCCCGCACCGCCCGCGGCACCGGCGGCCTGCTTCTTCCGCAGTATCGGATCCAGAAAGAATAAACCGCCAAGAGTTGCCGGGATCGCCATCAGGGCCGTACTGATCAGCGCCGTCAGCCCCTGAATCAACAGGCCGCGACGAGGCGTGTCGCCGGGACCACAGGCTGTTCCCCCCTGACAGCAGGACGCAGGGCCTTCAACCGCGGCATCAGCGGTGGTGTGTGTTTCAGTCATGTGGCAGGATCCGAACGTGAGAGCATTCAGCAGGAGTAAGGCGGACAGAATGTCCGACCGGCGAGTCAAGACTCATATTTGAAGCGGTCAGCCCGACAAACACAAATGAAGAATTCAATCCGGACGGGGGGATCCCAGATTGAGAATTCGCGGGTGAACCTTTCCACAGCAGCCGAAGGCTGAACGGACACACACACACATTTTGCCGTGTTTGGCGCCGCGAATGGCCGCCGCACCCGTTTTCCGGGTTAACGACCGCTCCGGACTTCGGTCTGATCAATGAACGATTTCCCCCCGGAATTCTCATCTGTGTCGGTTTCTGCGGATTCGGCGTGCACGATTTGAGTCCGGCGGTTCGCGAACTACACTATCGAATGCTCGTGGAATGTCGTGATTTCACAGGTAATACCATGAACAGGCTCCCGGATACTCCCGATTTCGGCAGGACTCGCAAATTGCGAATTGGTGCTGTCAGCTACCTGAACTCGCGCCCACTGGTGCAGACTTTGGCCAGCCACGCCCCCAAAGCGTCACTGACGCTGGATTACCCCAGTCGTCTCGCTGACCAGTTGGCGGCCGGTCAACTGGACGTGGCGCTGATCCCATCCGTCGAATATTTTCGCAGACCGGGGTACGAGGTGATTTCTGACGCCTGCGTGGCGGCTCGCGGTGAAGTGCTCAGCGTCAAACTCTTCTGCCGCGTGCATCCCGGGCAGATTCGCCGCCTGGCTCTGGATGAAGGCTCGCGGACCAGCGCAGCGCTCACAAAGGTCATTCTTGCCGAGCATTACGGTGTATTCCCGGAAACTGAGCCGCTGAACATGCAGTGCACCACTGCGGATACACAGGCGGACGCCGTGCTGCTGATCGGCGATCGCGCCATGCACAAGCCTCCGGGTGAGTTCGCTGAAATCATCGACCTCGGTCAGTTCTGGAACAATTGGACGGGTCTGCCGTTTGTGTTTGCGATGTGGGTGGCGCGGCAGGATGTGGACACCGCAGGCATCGACGAAGCGCTCGCGGCGGCCCGCGATGAAGGGCTGCGGATGGCCGCTGAGATTGCTCGCACAGAAGCCCCTCGACTGGGGCTGGATCAGCAGACAGCCTATCGCTACCTCACTCGAAATCTGCACTATCATCTGACCTCTGCCGAGAAGAACGGACTGCGACTGTTCTGCAGCCTCGCCGCTCGGCACCACCTGGTGAACCCCGATGTCGAACTCATCTTCAGAGAACTCGTACCTGCTTGACAAAGCTGCGGCAGGTGACCGTCTGACTCCGGCCGAAGGTCTGCAGCTGCTGCAGTCAGCCGATCTGACCGCGCTGGGGGCTGCGGCAAACCGTGTCACCGAACGACTGCATCCGGAACCGTTCCGCACGTACAACATCGATCGCAATATCAACTACACCAATGCGTGTACGGCGGTCTGTGATTTCTGCGCCTTCTACCGACCGCCAAACCATCCGGAAGTCTATGTGCTGCCAATGGATGTGCTGTTGAAGAAGATCGAGGAAACGGTGGCTCTGGGAGGTGACCAGATTCTGCTGCAGGGCGGACTGCACCCGAAGCTGCCGCTGGAATGGTACGAGGAAATGCTCAGTACACTCCGCCGGCATTACCCGCAGGTCAATATTCACGGCTTCAGTCCTCCGGAAATCCATCACTTCACAAAGATCAGTAAGCTGCCGCTGAAGACGGTGCTCGAACGGCTGCAGGCAGCCGGACTTGGCAGTCTGCCCGGTGGCGGTGGCGAAATCCTGGTTGATCGAGTCCGCAAGTCGATTACTCGCGGCAAGGTTCTGACGGACGACTGGCTCAACGTCATGCGGGTCTGGCATGAGCTGGGCGGCAAATCGTCGGCGACGATGATGTTCGGTCACGTGGAGACGTTGCAGGAGCGGATCGAGCATCTGGAGCGTCTGCGGCAGCTGCAGGATGAAACCGGCGGCTTCACGGCGTTCATCTGCTGGACCTTTCAGCCTGAACATACGGACATGGCACACATCCCCCCGGCGGGGGCGTTTGAGTATCTGAAGACGCAGGCGGTCAGTCGGCTGTATCTGGACAATTTCCCGAACATTCAGTCCTCGTGGGTGACGCAGGGTGAGAAGGTTGGGCAGTTGGCGCTGTTGTTTGGTGCCAACGACATGGGCAGCCTGATGATTGAGGAAAATGTGGTGTCGCAGGCGGGCACGGTGCATCATTTGACGGTGGAAACGATCCGTCGTTGTATTGAGAATGTGGGTTACATTCCGCGGCAGCGAAATGTCTTCTACCAGTACATCGACTCGCCGGTCACCGTGTGATTCTGCTGGTTGTCAGGATTTTTCCGGCACAAACTGCCGGGGACTGGGACATTCCTGGATTTCAGGATTCCCACGATCCACCGCTTTTGCCACTCCTTTTGGCACCTGCTGCATTGATTCTGCCCCTGCAAATCAGTAGACTGCTCCACTTTCCACTCCGGAATTCCGATAACCCAAGATCTTTCAGGTCCGTCGGGTGTTGGGGATTGTGGGTCTGGAAGATAGCTGAAATCAGGTTTTTTGCTGTTTAAGATCAGTTCACAGCTCGCACAATTGGCGAGCAAGGAAAAGTTCCATGCTGGCACTTGGCAAAACATGGATGGCGAAGAAGGAAGATGTCGCAGGTCGCGAATGGTTCGTGGTCGACGGCGACAATCAGGTAGTGGGCCGTCTGGCAACTCAGATTGCGACAGTGCTGATGGGCAAGCATAAGCCCGGTTACACGGCACATGTGGACACTGGTGATTACGTGATCGTGGTCAACTGCGAGCGTGTTCGGTTCAGTGGTAACCCGATGCAGCATTCCGAAATTCCCTACCTGACCACCAAGATGGCGGCCAAGGAATATGACCGTTTCACCGGCTACCCGGGTGGTCGTCGTGTTCGTACGGCGGTTCAGGCATTGCAGCATCGCCCTGAAATTCTGATTCAGGAAGCTGTTCGACGCATGCTTCCGAAGAACAAGCTTGGTCGTCACATGCTGAAAAAGCTGCGTGTGTTCACCGGCCCGAATCATGATCATCAGTCGCAGCAGCCCAAGCCGTTCCCGGAATATCTGCTGCCTCGTTGAGTCATCGGCAGGCTGGTCCTGCAGTGAACCGTGGTCTTGCGCCACGCAATGGATTCAGGCAATCGTTGAACCTCCGGATTGCCTTCTCGGAAATCTCGATCATAGTCCAAGGATTTTTCAATGAGTTCGGGTGACCTGACTGCTCCTGAAGTCCCATCATCGACGCTTCCCGAACTGACGATGTCGGGCGGTGCTGTGGCTGAGTCAACCTTCCAGCCAACCATTCGTGGCAAGATCGACCGGTTCGGTGTTGCCATGGGCACTGGTCGTCGCAAGACCTCCGTGGCTCGTGTTCGAGTGAAGGAAGGCAACGGACAGTTTGTGGTGAATGGTCGCCCGCTGGAAGACTTCCTGCGTGTCGAGCGTGACCGTGAAAGCGTGATGATTCCGCTGAAGGTGGTTGGCAAGGTTGGTCAGGTCGACATTTCCGTCCGCGTTCAGGGTGGTGGAATCACCGGTCAGACCGGCGCAATCGTCCTCGGACTGGCTCGTGCACTGCAGGGTATGAACCCGAACTGGCATCATGACCTGTCAACTTCCGGCCTGCTGACTCGCGACGACCGCATGGTTGAACGCAAGAAGTATGGCTTCAAGAAAGCCCGTCGCAGCTTCCAGTTCTCAAAACGCTGAAGAAGCTCCAACGATTACCACCTCAGGTGGTATCACTCAGTTGATTCCCCGAATCCCTGCTGGAAGCGTCCCGCAGGGATTTTTTTTCAAGCCCGCGCCGCTGCGTCTCAGCTTGATCAAATCAGGAGGCGATGATCCATGCGGGACGCCTGGCAAAACCTCATTCTTCCCGACCTCATGCAGATGGTTCAGGAGGATGACGTTCAGGGCCTGGCGGCGTTCTGCGGGGTGGTGCATCCGGCTTCTGTCGCCGAGATTCTTGAAGAGCTTGAAGATCCGCAGGTCTGGCGAATTCTGGATCAGGCCGACGATCAACTGCGGGTTGAGATCTTCGAGTTTCTGTCGCTGAAGCGTCAGACGGAACTCGCAGAGTCGCTCGACGAGAAACGCCTGTCCCATCTGCTCGAATGGATGTCGGCGGACGACCGCGTCGACCTGCTGTCGCGTATACCTGAGGGTCGTCGCGAAAATGCACTGCGATTGATCGCCCAGGCCGAGCGCAACGAAATCAGGCGGATGCTGTCCTACGACGAAGACAGCGCGGGCGCTGTCATGACTTCGGACTATGCGTCCCTGCCAGCCTCCATCACTGTTCTCGATGCCCTCGCTCGCCTGCGGCAGCAGGCTCCGGACAGTGAAAGCATCTATTACGTTTACATCCTTGGCGAAAATCGCCATCTGGAAGGTGTTATCTCGCTGCGACAATTGATACTTGCCCGCCCTGAAACTCGACTGTCCGAGATCATGAAGCGTGATCCGATTCGTGTGCGAGTGACAGAGCCGCGAGTGGTGGCGGCGGAAATGCTTGGGCGGTACAACTTCATTGCCGTCCCGATCGTCGATGATTCCGATCGGCTGGTCGGCATTGTAACGCACGACGATGCGCTGGACGTGGTGCAGGAGGAAGCCACGGAGGACGCCTATCTGCAAAGCGCCATGGCACCGCTCGAAGATACCTACCAGGAATCTCCGCTGTTCGAGATTCTCTGGAAGCGTGGAGTCTGGCTGCTGTTTCTGTCTTTTGTGGCCCTGATGAACGCGCACGTGATCGATCATTACCGCGGTACCGCAGACTCTCCTCAGGCGACTCAGGTGGGCACAGGACTGTCATCTCTGATTCTGCTCTTTCTGCCGCTGGTGATGGCCAGCGGTGGCAATGCCGGTTCGCAGTCAGCGACGCTGTTCATTCGCATGTTTGCGCTGCGGCCGTCTGCAGGTCGCGGCAGTTCGAACCTGGTGAATGATCTGCCGCTGGTGGCTCGCGAGCTGTTGATCGGCCTGTGTCTGGGATCGGCACTGGCCTTTCTCGACTTCACTGTGGCGTGGCTGTGGTTCGGACGCAGCATGTACGAATCGTCGGTGATTGCTGCCACGGTGGTCATGGTGGTGACTCTTGGGACATCCGCCGGCTCCCTGTTGCCGCTGCTGTTTCGCCGACTTGGTATGGATCCGGCGATCATGTCCAATCCTTTGATTGCCGCCATGATCGACGTGCTTGGCGTAATCCTGTTCTACGAAATCGGCCTGCTGGTACTGACCTGAGCCTGCCCGGAAAAAATTCTCGGCCGGCAGTTGGAATTCAGCAACTGGTCTGGTGAGATGCAGTGGATCCGATCACGGGGATCCTGTTTATCAGTTGTTGGAAGGCGAGGGGGGCTGTCATGCAGTGGCAAAAGTGCAGAATTCCGTCGTGGATGTGTCGCAGTGTGCTGGTGGCAACCCTGCTGATGCAGGGCCGGTTCTCTGTGGTGTGTCAGGCCCAGGATCCGCTGGTGCTGGTGTCGTCGTTCGCCAGTGGCGCGGAGGGTGGCATTACGGCTTTCCGCCTGCAGAAGTCTGCCGCTCGGTTGACTCAGGTGCACCGCACGTCCCCCGTGCCCCAGCCATTTTTCTTCGATGTCTCGCCCGATCGTCGCCAGTTGTTCAGCATTCATGCAGAGACCTTCGGTGGTCCTGCCACGGAAGAGCTGGCCGCGTGGAAGCTGGATGCTGCGACAGGAATGCTTACGCCCGTCAATCGCCGTACGACTCGCGGTACAGCCTCCTGTTTTGTCGAGGTCGATCGCAGTGGTCGCATGGTTCTGTGTGCCAATTATGCCTCGGGCAGCGTCGTTGCGTGGCGTATTCAGCCGGATGGGTCGCTTTCTGAACCTTCTGCCTTTGTTCAGCATCGCGGCAGCAGTGTCAATCCGTCGCGCCAGCAGGAACCTCATGCACACTGTTTTGTCTTCAGCCCGGATAATCGGTTTGCTTACGCTGCGGATCTGGGCACGGATCAGGTGCTGTGTTACCGAGTGAATCCCGAGACAGGAGCGCTGCAGCCGTCTGCTCAGCCGTTTGTTCGCACCATGCCCGGTGCAGGTCCTCGCCACCTGACATTTGATCCTGTCGGCCGCCACATGTATGTGATCAACGAGCTGTTGAATTCCGTCACGATGTTCGACTTTCAGCCCGAGACGGGATTTCTGACAGAGCAGCAGACGATCTCGACACTGCCTGCTGATTTTCAGGGCGAAAGTTACTGTGCCGATCTGAAGATCACTCCGAACGGACGCTTTCTTTACGGTACCAATCGCGGACACGACAGCCTCGCCATGTACAGTCTCGCCGCGGACGGGCGACTGACGCTGATTGGGATCCAGCCGTCTGGTGGGAAAGGGCCGCAGAACCTTGCGATCACTCGCGACGGCCAGCTGCTGCTGTGCGGCAATATGCCGGGCAACAGACTGATGATCTTTCGGATCGATCAGCAGACCGGTCGCCTGACTGCCAGCGGGGAAGGTATTGAAA
Source organism: uncultured Planctomycetaceae bacterium (assembly GCA_903896675.1). Lineage (GTDB taxonomy): Bacteria > Planctomycetota > Planctomycetia > Planctomycetales > Planctomycetaceae > SXXK01. The sequence goes on along the minus strand of CAITYU010000065.1, from coordinate 2,326 downwards.
TCCCTGGTCCTTCATGTATCCGCATTCTGGACTGAACAAGCCTTTCGTCCACTTGCCGACTGAGTGATTGAACATCCGAAATGTTTGGTTACAGTCTGAAATTCTGACCGGCGTTTCACTGATTGCTGTGCCTTTGGAGGCTGAAATATGAGCGGAAAACAATTCTGTCCCTGCCTTGCGCTGCTGGCTTGTCTGCTGCTGCCGGCGCCGCTGCAGGCGGACGATTTTCAGTACCAGTTTGAAGCCATTTCGGTGCCTCGGGCGACTGCGGACGAGCCCGTGCGGGCGCAACTGTCGATCGAAGCTGCGGCAAAATATCTTGAGCATGGTTCGGTGGCATGGAGCGGACAGCGGAAGTGCGTCAGTTGCCACACCAACGGCACCTACATGACGATCCGTCCGCAGCTCTCCCGCACGCTGGGACCGCCGGATGCTGCCAACCGGGTATTCTTCATTGAGCAGTTGCAGAAGCTGCAGGCGGAACCACTGGAACGCCTCAGACAATCAACTCGACCGGCTCAGGTGATCTACATTGCTGCGGGCCTCGCGGAGTGGGATGCGGCGGTTGGTGGATCGTTGTCACCGGAAACGGAAACGGCGCTTGAGCTGATGTTCCGGATTCAGACGGATGAGGGCACGTGGGGAACTCTGGACTGCTGGCCCCCATTTGAATCGGATGCCTACCATGAGGCAACCGTCGCAGCGATGGCTGCCGCTGCTGCTCCGGGCTGGATCGCCAAAGTTCGCGGCACCCCCGCATCTGCGACAGCCGTCGGTCTGGAAAAACTGCGTCAGTATCTCAGGACTCAGCCACCGCTGCACGACTACAGTCGAGTGCTGTTGTTGTGGGCTGCAGCGCGGATGCCCGATCTCTTGCCTCAGGCTCAGCGTCAGGAGCTGCAGCAGGTGCTGTTGCGGCATCAGAAATCGGATGGCAGCTGGTCGATTCGATCGTTTGCAGCCCCTGAGGCGTGGGGTGGTGGCAATCGTGCGGCCAAACTGAAAGCCGAACCGGAATTTGCTGATCCTCCAGGCGACGGGCACATGACCGGGCTGGCAATTGTGGTGCTGCGGGAAAATGGTACTGCGGCCAGTGACGCGGCAATTCAGAAGGGGCTTGTGTGGCTGAAAAACAATCAGCGGGAAAGTGGCCGCTGGTGGACTCGCTCTCTCAATACCGATTCATGGCACTTCATCACTTACAGCGGAACGGCCTATCCGCTGCTGGCACTGCAGTTGTGTGACGAGTTGCCGGTTGCCGGAGTCAGTCCATGAGCCGGGCCATGGGATTTTGTCGCCTGCTGCTGACGGGGCTGCTGCTGACAGCGGCATTGCCGTTGTTGGCGGCAGTGGCGGATGAGCGACCGTTGAATGTGGTGGTGCTGATCGCGGATGATCTGGGTCAGCGGGATCTGGGCTGTTATGGCAGCACGTTTTATGAAACTCCGGCACTCGATCAACTGGCGGCTGGCGGAGTGCGTTTTACTCGAGCATATTCGGCGTGTCCTGTGTGTTCTCCCACGCGGGCGGCCCTGACGACAGGTCGCTATCCGCAGCGCAGCGGGATCACCGACTACATCGGTGCTGCGCAGCCTGAGGCCTGGAAACGCAATACTCGACATTTGCCGGCCGCTTACAGTCTGCAGCTGGCACTGCCGGAAACCACGGTCGCTGAGATTCTTCGGGAACGCGGCTACGCCACTTTTTTTGCGGGCAAGTGGCATCTTGGTGGCGACGGTTTTCTGCCGGAGCAGCAGGGGTTCGATGTGAACCTTGGTGGTCTTGCTCAGGGAGGACCGTATGGCGGTAAAAAGTACTTTTCTCCTTACGGCAATCCGAAGCTGCCCGATGGTCCGGCGGGTGAGCATCTGCCGGATCGGCTGGCCAGCGAGGCTGTGCGGTTCATGGAGACTCATCGGGATCGCCCTTTTCTGATCTGGCTGCCATTTTATGACGTGCACACACCACTGATGGCTCGTGATGATCTGCGGAAGAAGTATGAACAGAAGCGAGCATCACTGAGTGAGCGGGACGTGTTTGCTGACGAGCCACCTCGAAAGGTGCGGATGTCTCAGGACCATGCTGTCTATGGCGGCATGGTGGAAGCGATGGACCTCGCGGCCGGGAAGATTCTGCAGGCGCTGGATCGATTGCAGCTTACGGAAAGAACGCTGGTGATCTTCACCAGCGACAACGGCGGATTATCCACCAGTGAAGGCTCACCGACATCCAATCAGCCTTTGCGGGCTGGCAAGGGGTGGTTGTATGAGGGTGGCATTCGGACTCCGTGTCTGATGCGTCTGCCTGGCCGCATACCGGCGGGGGT
>CAITYU010000064.1 GCA_903896675.1 uncultured Planctomycetaceae bacterium | reverse complement strand
GGGGTTGGCGGTGGATGTTTCGGCTCGGCGGGAGCCTCGCCCTCCCGAGGTGGCGGGTAGGTATTGGTGGTGGGTGTTCGGCTCGGCGGGAGCCTCGCCCTCCCGAGGTGGCGTGTAGGGGGTGGCGGTGGGTGTTCGGCTCGGCAGGAGCCTCGCCCTCCCGAGGGAGGGTGTGGTGGCGGGGCGGGACGATCAGTGTTTCAACAGTTTCAGGAATTCGGGCAGGGGGCGGGTGTTGGCGACGTCTTTGGCTGTCAGGCCGGCACGCCGGGCTTGGTCGACTCCGTACTGCAACACGTCAAAACCGTCGACCGAGTGCGAGTCGGTGTTGATGACGATCGGTATCCCGTGGTCACGCGCGGCGGCGGCGTGGACGTCGTCAAGGTCAAGGCGACTGGGGTGCGCATTGATCTCCAGCATCACCTGATGATCGGCCGCCGCTTTCAACAGGTCCGCAAAGTTCACGTCCGCACCCTCACGACGACCAATCATGCGGCCCGTGCAGTGTCCAATCGCGTCAACATGCGGATTGCGGATGGCGTTCAGAAGTCGCTGCATGATCTGTTCACGCGGCTGACGCAGGCCGTAATGCAGCACGGCGACCACCCAGTCCGCTTCAGCAAGGACATCATCCGGAAGATCCATGGTGGCGTCTTCCAGAATGTCACATTCAATCCCACAAAGTATCTGAATACCACTGATCTGTTCACGCACCCGGCGGATTTCCTGCCAGTGTGTTCTTAATCTGTCTGCGTCCAGCCCGTTCGCCATGGAGACTCGTTTGCTGTGATCCGTGATGGCGATGTACTGCAGCCCACGGGCTTTGGCGGCCATCGCCATCTCCTGAATCGTACCGGTTCCGTCCGATGCCACCGTGTGCATGTGCAGATCACCAAGAATCTCGGTCTGCTGCAGCAACTGCGGCAACTGACGCTGATCGGCCCATTCGAATTCCCGCCGATTTTCTCTGAGTTCCGGCGGAATCCACGGCAGCCCAACAGCCGCGTAGACGTCTTCTTCCGTGCGGCCCGCGACGGACTGGTCGCCGCGAAATACCCCGTATTCGTTGATCTTCAGGCCCAGATCCCTGGCCCTCTGTCGCAGCACAACATTGTGCTCCTTCGATCCCGTAAAGTACTGCATGGCAGCGCCGAAAGACTCTTCCGGTACAACTCGCAGATCCAGTTCGATGCCCGTCACCAGTCGCACTCGCTGCTTGGTTTCGCCACGCTGCAAAACCGCCGCGACCAGCGGATGAGCAGCGAGGCGGTCCATCGGGGGGGCCGGGTCCGAGCAGATGGCGAGGACATCAAGGTCGCCGCAGGTTTCCTTTCGCCGCCGACAACTGCCGGCAGCTTCGCAGCGGACCACCGCCGGCAGCAGTCGCAGGTCGGCGACAATCGCTTCCACGGCTGCTTTCGCATCGGCGATTGAGAATCGACTGGCACTGGCGGCAGCATGGTCAATGTTCTGCAGAATGGAGTCTTCCGTCTTCTTACCAAAACCCTTCAGTTGTGAAATGCGTCCGGCTTCACAGGCGGCTTTCAGCTCGGCCAGCGACGTCAGGTGCAGTTCATTGAAGAACACCGCAACCTTCTTCGGACCGACTCCCTGAATCCGCAGCATGTCGACCACACCCGCTGGAATCTGCTGCTGCAGCTCTGTGAGACTTTTCAATTTTCCGGTCTGAGCAATTTCGACAATCTGGCGGGCAAGATCCTTGCCGATGCCAGGCAGTTGTGTGAGATCGCCACCTGCCGCCGCCAGATCGGCCAGCGAATCTGACGTGGATGAGATGGTGCGGGCGGCATTCCGGTACGCGCGAATGCGAAACGGATTGGCACTTTGAATTTCCAGCAGGTCCGCCAGCAGCTCGAACTGCACAGCAATCAGATCGTTTTTCATGGCAGCCTCGTGCTGACGCCGTCGTTCAGGCGGTACAGGTGTTCGCCGGCCTTGCGCACCAGCAGAATGCCTTCGTGTTCCCGATTGGCGAAGGATTCGATATCGATGGAAGCCGGGTCGCGGTATCCCAGGTTAATGCGTTCGCAGACTTCACGCGGGATCTGCGAGGCCACCGTCACCTGGACTCGCGGTCGTTCAATCCCGTTTTCAAAGGTGCCGGTGCCGCGGACATGCGTTGAATGCGCCAGGACTCCCCATGGAAAATCCCGGAAACGGTCCCACTGTTTTGTGAAATAGTCACGGACGTGGTAACCGATCTTTTCAATGTTGTGGCCGTGCGTGACCGAGATTTCCCGCATGTGCGGGGCATAGATGATCAGTTCGCCACCGTCCGCCACGACGGGTTCCAGCTTGTACATGCATTTGCCGGCCACCCACAGCTC
>CAITYU010000063.1 GCA_903896675.1 uncultured Planctomycetaceae bacterium | reverse complement strand
CTTTTGAACCATGCCCCCTGCAAAAGGGGTCATGACAATGGCTGCGCCCGGGGCTACCGGAAAACGGCGTTTCAGGCCTGAATCGCAAACGCGGGCAAGCCGAACCAACAAAACGAGGCCCTGAGGCCCGCACCAGGCCTGAAGGGCCGATCTCAGCAAAGCCAGGTGCGTAAGCACCTGGTTCGGACGCCCCCAAACACCCCCCCCAAGGCCTGAAGGGCCGGTTTCAGCAGAGCCAGGAGCGCGAGCACCTGGAAACGCCGTGCACGACCGCGAAAACCATGCACGCCTTGAAATCGGCCCTTCAGGCCTAAAGACCAACCTTTGGGGGGGGCTCTGTCACCCAGGGCTGCGCCCTGGGCTACCGGAAATCGGCCCTTCAGGCCTGAATCGCAGTCGCAGGCAGAACATAAACCAAACACGGGCCCCGGGCGGCCGCCTGGTTTCGTGGGTAATGACAAAGGACGCTGCGCGCCTGTCGCTGAATGTCAGCGGCCCGGAAAATCGGGGCACCACGTGCGGGCGCGGCAGGCGTTGCAGGCAGCCGGGCTGTGATTGTTGCGTTCCCACGCCTTGAGGATGCGGCCACTGCGAGCTTCGTGGTTCCGACAGGCGTGGATTCGCTGCGCCGCATGGTCCGTTGTCTGCAATGCCGTCAACAGGGTGGCTGGGGCCACCGGGATGACTCGGAACGCACGCTGCAGGCGAAAGTCTCGTGACAGTTGCGGCGGTTCCTGACCAGCCGAAAATGCCTGCAACAGTGCCGCATCACGGCTGTCGGCTGATGGCAGCAGCACATCGGCGGTCCGCCGGTACTGGGCCTGTCGCAGCCGCCGGAGTGCCGCTGCTGATGGCGACAGCTCGTGCAGATACACGACCACGACCGCTGCCGGCAGGGCCGTCTGCTGCGACAACAGCCACGCCAGTACCAAAGCCCGCCACTGATCGGCATCCACGCCGGCAGTGGCAGCCTGACGAGTTCTGCGGTGCAGGTCCGGTCGATGCGCGGACTTGAAGTCCACCAGAACTGTCTGCGGTTCAGCCGGCACAATGCCGTGTGCCTGCAGCACCTGCAACAGCGAACACGCTGTTGCGGTACCGTCCGCAGCGGCCACTCGCAGCAGCGCCGGCACTGTCCCCGTCAGCACAAAGTGGGAGGATTGAGGGTCCTGAACGGCAGTCTTCCCGGCAACTGTCGGAAACCAGCGACTGCCACTGACAGGAATCTGTGCCTCATCAATCAGGGGAAACAGCAGCGGGCCAAGTTCATTGATCGCCGCTGTAACACACTGCTGTCCGACCTGCTGTCGAGTGCGACTGCGACACACGATTTGCTCTGCCTGCAGTCGTGCTGCAACGGCGCCGCAAAGCTGAGTAATCCGCGCGATGTCCCACGGCGGCTGCGGCTGCAGACCGTGTCGCACCTGCTGCTCGGCCGCCTGCAGGCAGTCACACACGAACCGCCCGAACCAAAGCTGCGGAGAATCAGACCACGGCAGATGACTGTCGCGGGCATAGCGGTACTGCAGTCCGCACTGCAGAAAGTTCTGCACATCAGCCGTCAGGCTGTATGCCGGTTGTATCGGGTGCTGCCGGCGTACGGAAATCGACATGGTCAGATCTCCACCAGAGTCTGTCTGGTCCACGTGTCAAGACCGCTGCGAGTGCGGCCAGCGGCGATGTTCGGTACATCGCCACCCGGTGCGGCACTGCGCAGCCCCGTCAGCACCAGCACGTCCTGGGGTCGGCTGAATGCCACGAAGTACTGTCGGTACAGATCATCAAAGGCTCGGTCACGACCGGATCGAGTGGGTTGCTGGATCGGGCTGAATGGCCGCAGCAGATCTTCCAGCAGATGCGGAGTTCCCGGAGCGTCGGGGAAACGCCGGAATGCATTCGAAGAATGTGAGCTGGACAGGTCCGAACCGACGTCCACAATCACCAGCGGAAACTCAAGCCCCTTGCTCTGATGAATCGACAGAATGCTGAGACTGTCTGCCGGTTGAGAATCAAACAGTGTTTCGTCCACCGTGGCCTGTTCAGCGGCGATGGGGGCGAGGCAGAACTGCAGCAGGTGCTGCACGGACTGCTGCGAAAGTTCAGGACGATCGGGAAAACAGAGGATTCGGCCATTGAAGCGGCTGAGCTGTCCGGCTGTCTGCAGGGCACCTGTGAACACCTGCAGCAGCGAATGTCCGTCCGGCAGATCCTGCATTTCGGGCAGCCAGTGCACCAGTGCGTACAGCAATTCGTGGCAGGGAGTGCAGCGAGGCCCGGGTGGCTGTCGTTTCGGATCTGATCTGCCGGCCCATTCGCGAACGAACTGCGCGGCTGGCTGCTGCGTGTCACCGCGCAGCCATTCCGCAGCGGCACTGCGCCAGCGGTCAAAGGTGTCGCGAGTCTGCAGGTCGAGGCGGCGGGCGGAGTTCTGGATTGAGCGATCAGGGTCGAGGCACAGCAGCAGCAGCCCGCCCAGTCGGGCAATCAATGCCAGTCGCGGCAGTGACTGGCCGCGTGGGTTGAACACCTGCAGTGGTGAGGGGTTGGCAGCGAGAGCTTCCTTCAGCAGTCGTGGCAGTCGCTTGCGCGGCGGTTTGCTGCTGGTGAATTCCTTTGGCGAGCTGCAGAGCAGGGCACAGTCACTGAGTGAGCCACCGTGTTCCCGGGAAATCCGAATGCGGCGGCCGGCGACCATGCAGCCCGGGCCGCGGACGACTGCCAGCAGAAAGCGGGCAAGGTCCGTGGCAAGCTCTTCGACGGAATTGCGAAACAGTCCGAGCACGGGGGTGGAATTGTCGCTGGCCGACGCGGCCAGCAGTGCCGGCTTATCGGGGACTCGCGCCTGCTGATACTGGGGATCCATCGCTGCAAAGGCGCTGACAAAGCGAATGATGGGGGCGGACGAGCGGTAGTTCTGTCGCAGGAATACGGTGTGCGGCGAGCAACCCAGGTGCGACCTGCAGCGGTCCGGAAAATCGCGGAACAGATCGACGGTGGCACCGCGGAATCGGTACAGACTTTGATCATCATCGCCGACAACCGTCAGGGCAGCGCCGCTGCGGCGTGCCAGTTGGAAGTACAACTGCTCCTGCAGCGGATTGGTATCCTGATACTCGTCAACAAAGATGGCCTGCAGTCGGTTGGTGAAGTGTGCCAGCGAATCCTGTTGCAGTCGGTTCAGAATGGTCTGTTCAAGCTGCGGAAAGTCCAGCAGTTGTCGCTGCTGCATCGTGTGGTCGTAATCCTGAAAGATCTGATCCAGCAGTTGTCGTGCGGCCTGCTGGTCCGGGGCGTCGCTGGACTGCAGAAAAGCCTGCCAGTCCAGCAGGTCATGGCTGCGGCGGTCCAGCAGCGTGCGGAGCAGGCGAACCTGTGCGGGCAGGTTCCACGGGCCTTCGCCACTGCCGCGAAGACTGAGCAGCAGCGAGTGGAGCTGCGGGTCTGTGTCGCGGCGATCCTTCAGCAGGGCGTGGCGAAGCAGTGCGTCGGACAGGCTGGCGTCGGCAATATTGGGGGCGAAAGCTGACGTACCGGGGTAGCGGATCAGCAGTTGCTGACAGAGACTGTCGATGGTGCCCGCAAACAATTGCTGCAGGTTGTACGGATCAGCCGCGGGCTGGCCGGAGTACTGCGATGTGGCGGGTGGTGCAGGCAGCAACTGAGCCAGTCGTTGTCCCCACAACTGCAGACGTGACCGCAGCTCGTCAGCGGCTTTGCGAGTAAAGGTGACGGCGAGAATATTCTGCGGGGGAATCCGGTCAAAGAACACCAGTCTGAGCATGCGCAGGACGAGGGTTGCAGTTTTTCCGGTACCCGGTCCGGCAACAATGAACAGGGGGGTTGTGGGTGGTGCGTGGATGGCCTGCAACTGATCGGGATTGGGTCTGCGTCCGGCGGCCTGAGCCAGCAGTTGCTGAAAGTGAGGGAGATGCATTGTTGCGCATATCCGGGTGAGGGAAACGGGAACGCGTCAAATGGAACGGACATTCTAAATCATGCCACTGTGGCAATACATACCACACCACAGGGCGTTAATAAAATCCGCGATAAACGCGGCGGTTTGTGGATGCTGCCGGTGGTAGCGAGGCGTTGCTGTTCGACACCGCTCAGCCGGAATCCGCTCGGATTGATGTGGCTTTTTGTCAACAGCGCGTTAAATCCACCGCGATTCGTCGAAAAACGCGAAAATGGACGCGATTACACGACACTCTGCAGCAGTTGCAGCAGGCGGTCTGCATCCGTTCTGTCAGGGAAAGCCGCGGCAATTTCCAGTGCGTGGAAAGTGGTTTCAGTCGGCGGGATTTTGACCAGATCCTTCAGCGTGGTCAGCACCAGGCCGGCACCTGCTGCGGTTGCGGCCTGCCGTGTGGTGAGCAGATCAGGGCTGGTGAAATGATGATGATCGGGGAACCACAAGTTGCCGCGAATCTGCAGGCCCAGTGATTCGCACGTGCTGCGGAAAGCCAGCGGGTTTCCGATTCCGCTCATCAGATACACGGGCTGTTGCCGAGCAACCTGCAGCGGCACTGTGGAGCCATCGGCACAGCGCAGTGAACAGGGTTGAAAATCCAGTTGCAGGATCCGATCGGTGAGCTGCGGGGCCACCTGCAGGACTCGCTGGCGAATCTGCAGCAAAGCGGCGGGTGACACGAGGCTGCTGCGAGTCAGCAGTACGGCATCAGCGCGACGCAGCCCCCGCAGTGATTCCCGCAACAGGCCTCGCGGCAGCAGCCAGTCAAAGCCGAAAGGGCAGGTGGCATCGAGCAGTACAAGGTTCAGTTGTCGATGCAGGCGACGGTGTTGCAGGCCGTCATCCATGACAATCACATCGGGCGGGTGGCTGCTGCTGAGCAATTGCTGTGCGGCAAGGCGGCGATTGGGGTGTTGCGTATGTGGCACCTGCGGCACCAGCAGCTCGAGGACCTTCTTTTCATCGTTGCTGCCGTCTGCCGCAGCGCGATAGCCGCGACTGATGATGCCGGGGTGTCGACCCAACTGCTGCAGTTGCTGGCAGAGCAGTGCGACGACCGGTGTTTTCCCGGTCCCGCCGGTGGTCAGATTGCCTACGCTGATGACGGGGACAGCGGCGTGGTGCATGGGCAGCAGCTGGCAGTCGTAAAGCGTATTGCGAATGGCTGTGACCAGACCATAGCCGCTGGCGGCGACGGCCAGCACTGCACGCTGAGCTGTCGGCCACAGTCCGCGGTCTGCTCCGCTGATCAGTCTGAGAAACCGGGCCTGATTCACGGGGACAGTCTGACTTTCGAACGGAAACAGCAATCACCACGGCACGGAGTGAATAACGCGAGTGAGGAACTGTATCCGACCACCGGACGCCACAGCAACGGTGAGGTGGTGCCACGGAAAGCGTTGGAATGAAAAACACGGATCCCGGAAGAAAATGGGGAGTTTCGTATTTTCGCGTCGCCTCGGGATGATGCTCCCGCCGAATCCCTGTCGCGGATGGACGTCCGTCCCGGTTGCCATAGGCTGCTGGGTGACTAGGATGCTCACGTCACCATGTTTGGGTCTATGGCTGAGGGTTTCGGAAGACGGCAGAGAGGACTCTGTCAGAAAGCGTTCTGAATGGCAGAAAAGGCCGCAATTTACAGTCTGCAGGACGCGGTGGTGCATTTTGGTGATCCGTTGCGGCCTGTGCTGCAGCAGATTTCGCTCCGGATTCCTCGCGGACAGTTCCTGACAGTGGTCGGTCCATCGGGTTGCGGCAAGTCGACGTTGCTGCGGGTGCTGGCTGGTCTGCAATCGTTGTCGGGTGGTCAGATGGAGCGATCGGCGGGTCCGGCTTCCGCCGCTGCAGGCGGTGGATCAACGGCCGAGCTGCGTGCGGGGTTTGTCTTCCAGCAACCGGCGTTGTTACCGTGGCGAACTGCGTTGCAGAATCTGCGTCTGCCGCTGGAGCTGGGTGCTGCCAAATCTGATGACGAGCGTTTGCTGGGGTTGCTGGAGCAGGTGGGATTGAGTCGGGCGGATGCGGGCAAGCGACCGGGGCAGTTGTCGGGTGGCATGCAGATGCGTCTGTCTCTGGCGCGGGCTTTGGTGCGTGATCCGCAGGTGCTGTTGCTGGACGAGCCATTCGCGGCGGTGGATGATTTTCTGCGTATGAAGCTGCAGGACAGCGTGCGTGCTCTGCATGATGCTCGGGGCCTGACCACCATCCTCGTGACTCACAATCTGCAGGAGGCGGCGTATTTGAGTGATCGAGTGGTGGTGCTGCAGCCGGCTCCGCGGGGCATCACGGCGGATTTTTCGCTGGAGCGTTCGTGTCTGTCGCCGGCCGAGCGTCGTCGGGCTCCGGAGCAGTTTCAGTTCCTTCAGCAGCTGACAGCAGCATTGTTTCCGTCATGAGCGAGCGAAGCGGGCAGTTTTCTGCGGTTGGTAAGACGTCGGTCGTGCGATCGGTGTCGGACGTGCTGGTGCCACTGCTGGTGCTGGCCCTCGTGCTGCTGGTTTGGCAGGGTGCGGTGTGGTGGTGGCGGATCAGTCCGGTGCTGTTGCCTGGCCCGGGGGCCGTGCTGACGGCCTGCTGGAAGATCCGGGCCAGTTTGCTGGAATCGGCATTTCGCACGGCGTTGGCGGCTCTGACGGGTCTCAGCATCAGCATTGTGCTGGGGACGCTGACGGCATTTGCATTTTCGCAGTCGGCTCTGGTGCGACGGGCATTTTATCCGTATGCCGTGCTGTTGCAGACGGTACCGATCATCGCGATAGCTCCGATCGTGATTGTGTCTCTGGGGCGTGGTTTTGTGAGTGTGGCGACGGTGTCGGCGATTTTGAGTCTGTTCCCGATCATCACCAGCACGACGACGGGATTGCTGCAGGTGGATGCGACGCTGCTGGATCTGTTTCGGCTGTATGGTGCCAGTCGCTGGAAGACGCTGCTGAGTCTGCGAGTTCCGGCGGCCTTGCCCTATCTGATTTCGGGCATTCGGATCGCCAGTGGCAGCTCGATCGTGGGAGCGATCGTGGGGGAATTTTTTGTCGGCGACGGTACTCCGGGCCTCGGTTCACTGATCCAGCGCAAGTCGGCATCGCTGGTGTTGTCGGAGTTGTATGCGACGGTGGGTGTCGCGACGGTGCTGGGGACGCTGGTCTTTGGGTTGATCACGGTCGTGGGCGAGCGGGTATTGCGTCGTCGATTCGGGATGAGTCTGGGGGGCCGAATCAGCGGTCCTCAGTCCGGCGGCTGACGCGTCGGCAGCGGCGGGGTATCACCGGCGGCTGGTGGCGTACTGCTCACAGTGGGCGGCCAGCGGGGTGGGCTTGCAGGAGCGGGGTTTTTCGAAACTGCGAGATTCCGGATGGGGTTGGCGTTCGCTTGTACCCCGCGGCAGTTGTCTGAAGAATGCACCCACAGCGATCGAAGTTTCCGTGTGGATGTCAGAAGCGAGCAGTCTGATGAGCAAGCCGAGTGTGATAATCAGTGCATTTGCGGATGAAGCGGCCAACCGTCGCACGGCACTGGAGCAGATGACGGCGCTGGCGGCGATCGGCATTCGCTGGTACAGCCCGCGGTTCATTGACGTGACGGGTGAGGGCAAAGTGGAGCACGTGACAGAGCTCAGCGATGACAAGCTGGAGCTGCTGCGAAATCTGCATGCCGAATACGGCGTCAGCGTGACCAGTATTGGTTCCCGTCTGGGTAAGGTGAAACTGCTGGATGTGGATGACGGGTCGCACAACAGGTTTGTGCCGTTCGAGCAGTACCTGCAGGGCGATGTGGCTCGTACGATTCGTGCCGCAAAGGCGCTGGGTACAAAACTGATCCGCGGCTTCTCCTTCTATCATCCTCGCGGGACGAAGCCCGAGCAGCATCTGGATCTGGCTGCCGCACAGGTGCGCCGCCTGACGGAAGTGTGTGCCGCTGAGGGGCTGGTGTATGGGATGGAGATTGAGCCGAATCTGGTGGGTGAGACCGGTCCGCTGATGGCGGAACTGGCGCGCCGCGTGGATCATCCGTCGATGGTGCTGATCTTCGATGCCGGCAACGTGGCGGCTCAGAACAAACACGCCCTGCAGGTGTTTGCCGAATACCAGGCGACTCTGCCATGGCTGGGCTGGATGCACGTCAAGGACTATCGGATCGATCCCAGCCTTGTCTGGGAGGGTGCGGTGGACGAGGAGCGATTGAAGAATTTCGTGCCCTGCAACGAAGGGGATTCCGGCCACGAGCTGATTTTCCGTGACTTGCGGGAACAGATACCGGGGCTGTTGCCGCGGTTGCAGGCACTGGGTCTGCCGGGATTCTTTCTGGAGACTGAGCCGCACCTGAAGGGTGGCGGGCAGTTCGGCGGATTCAGTGGTCCGGACGGCATGGGTGTCGCTGTCCGGGCGTTGTGTGCTTCGCTGGACTATGCCGGCATCGGTTATGGGCTGCGAACATTCCGCGACATTCGTGAACTGCGGGGCTTCTGAGCAGTGGGTTGGGTGCAGCGGAGAACAGTGTGATGGCGGATACGGATCAGGCGTGGCGATTGCTGGTGTGCCCGAAATCTCAGGCGGCTCTTGTGGACTGCGGTGATGGACTGGTCAGTTCGGATCCGCAGTGCCGTTTGAAGTATCCGGTGGTGGGAGGTATTCCGCGGCTGATTGTGGACGAAGCAGAACAGCTGACGCAGGAGGCGTGGCAGGCGGTACTGGCGCAGTACCGGAAGTGACCAATGGACAAACGGCTGCAGCCTGAACGCTGTCAGCGCGCGGCTTTAACCTGGTTTTGGCATTGTTTTTTTGATTTCAGGACAGTGTTGCAATGACTGATATTCATGACCTGACTCGTCGACTGCAGAAGCCGGCGGATTCGAAGATTGTGCTGTATGTCGCTGATGGTCTGGGCGGATTGCCGCTGCAGCCGGGTGGCAGGACGGAGCTGGAGACCGCCAACACTCCGAATCTCGACGCACTGGCGCAGCGTGGAGTGCTGGGGATGAGTATTCCGGTGCTGCCGGGGATCGCGCCGGGCAGTGGTCCTGGTCATCTGGGACTGTTTGGTTATGACCCGCTGAAGTATGACATCGGGCGTGGCGTTCTGGAGGCTTTGGGGATTGACTTTGCGCTGACGGACCGTGACGTGGCGGTGCGTGGCAATTTTGTGACGGTGGACGCTGCGGGCAACATTTCGGACCGCCGCGCCGGACGGGTGTCGTCGGAGATTGCTGCGAAGCTGTGCGAGAAGCTGGATCAGATTGTGATCCCGGGTGTGGAAGTGTTTGTGCGGCACGTGAAGGAGTATCGGCTGGTCATTGTGATTCGCGGTGACGGTCTGGGGGGCAACGTGAACGACACGGATCCGCAGCGAACCGGTGTACCGCCGCTGAAGCCTCAGGGAGCCGACCCGGCATCTCAGAAAACGGCAGCGGTGCTGGCGGAGTTTATGCGGCAGGCGGCCGAGGTGCTGAAGGATGATCAGCCGGCGAATCTGCTGACGATGCGTGGGATTGCGAAGATGCCGCCGATTCCGAAGTTTCAGGAGGTGTATGGCACAAAGGCGGCGGCGATTGCCGTGTATCCGATGTACCGCGGTCTGGCTCGGCTGGTGGATATGGACATTCTGGATGCCGGACATTCACTGGCTGACCAGATGGCCTGTCTGGAAGCGAACTGGTCGAAATACGACTTCTTCTTCATTCACTTCAAGTACACGGACAGTACGGGTGAGGACGGCAATTTTGCGGCGAAGGTGCAGCGGACTGAGGAATTTGACTCGGGGATTCCGCGAATTATGGGTCTGAAGCCCGACGTGCTGATTGTGACCGGCGACCATAGTACTCCGTCAAAAATGAAGTCTCACAGCGGTCATCCGGTCCCCACGATGCTGGTGGCAGACACGGCGCGTTTCGACGGTTCGCGTCAGTTTGGTGAATCGGCCTGTCGAGTGGGCGAGCTGGGCATGTTTGAGGCGAAGTATCTGATGCTGCAGGCTCTGGCGCATGCCGGTCGTCTGGAGAAATACGGTGCGTAGGGAGCGGCCATGATTGGCGGGCTGGGCACCGACATTGTGGAGATCAGCCGCATCCGGGAGATGCTGGAGCGGCATGGTTCGCACTTTGTCGATCGTTGTTTTACTCGGGGTGAAATCGAGTATGCGACGAAGCATCGTGATCCGACGCTGCGATATGCAGGGCGCTGGGCAGCGAAGGAAGCGGTGGTGAAGGTGCTGGGGACCGGGTTTGTGCAGGGCATCACATTTCACGATGTGGAAGTGGTGTCACTGCACACGGGTCAGCCGACGGTGCGATTGAGTGGTCGGGCGGCGGAGATTGCTGTCGAGCAGGGGATTGAACGCATCCTGCTGTCGATTTCGCACGCCCGCGAATATGCGGTGGCCACGGCCATTGGGATCAGCGGAGCGACGGCTGGCGGCGGGTGAGCTTGTCCGGTCAGGTGCCCGT
>CAITYU010000062.1 GCA_903896675.1 uncultured Planctomycetaceae bacterium | reverse complement strand
TACCGACTGCCCGAAACCGCCTGAACCGCACGCGGCAGAAACTCAATCGCATCCAGATTCATCAGACCACCTGCCTGCTGCGGATGTGTAAAACGGATGAACAGATCACGCCGACCGCTGCGCTCGCCCGCAGACACCGTCCGCTCGTAAAACTGCTCCCATTGCCCGTTCACTTCCACCGGAACTTCCGCCACCAGCTCGCCGTCCGGACTGTCCAGCCGGATTTCAATCGCACCACCCGCACCAGCGGACGCGATCTTCAGCTTCAACGCCCCCACGTGGTCAAGCTGCACTCCACTGAACCGCAGCACGTGCCCGTGATTGATAGCGCCAATGAAACGACCACCACTGGCATTGCCCGAATTCAGAATCTGCGGACCACGCACTTCGTCGGCCAGCTCCGCCTCCACCAACCGCTGCCGCAGATACACCGTCGCTGCCGCTGTCAGCGCCGGTACCGGGCCGGCTCCACGATCCGCATAGACCGCCTCCAGCCGATAATAACCGGACTTCGCAGCCTCCTCGGACGACACCGGAATCTCACCGGCAAATCCCTGAAATACCCGCACCAGACCCGCAGGCTCCAGACTGTAAATCCACGCCACCATATCCCGCAGCTCATCAACCGTGTTGTGCGAATGCGGAATCATCGGAATCTTTCCCCAGACTCCCGTCGAACCCTGCTGCACTCGCTTCACGGAAGCCTCCAGCGCTCCCGCCACTCCACGGTACTTGTTGGCAATGTCCAGCAGCATCGGACCAACACGCTTCTGATCCACCGCATGACAGTTGAAGCAGTCACTGTTCTTCATGCGTTTCAGACCAATCGGAGCTGTCAGGTCATCGGCCGCGGACACCCCGGCTTGCGGGATCGGGCCAGTCAAAAATACAGCATTCACTGAAGCTCGCCCCGGACCCTCCGGATCCAGCGGCTGACCACTGCCCGACTCAATCTGCTGCTCATCATTCGTCCCGTCCTCCGCATCCTGCACCAGCAACTGGTACGGAATCGGCTGCGTCGGATCAAAGAAATCACCGGACTGCGGAGTCACAAAGCGCAGGTCCGGTACCGCGTTACCCGCCAGCACAGGCACCGTCGCCGAACGACTGGCACCACCGGTATCACGCACCATCAGTTCAGCCGTGTAAACACCCGGTTCCGTAATCTCCGCTTCAATCTCCGGACCACTGCCCAGCTCTCGCGGAGCAGCCTGCGAGTCCGCAGCGTTGATCAGACGCCACTGGTACGTCAGAGTATCCTCGCCATCCCGATCATAGGTGCCCTTGCCGGACAACCGCACCTTCAGCGGCACCTGACCAATGTTGTTCTGCACCGCAGCGACAGCCACCGGCGGCCTGTTGCCGCGAACGTAATCAATCCGCACCAGGCGCGCATCCGCATTGACACCCCACGTCTCTCCGTACTCCAGCAGATACAACGCTCCCTCTGGCCCGAACTGCATATCAATCGGCCGCACAAACTTCTGCTGCGGCATGAACGGTTCGATCTTCACGATCCGATCCTGATCGTCCAGATGCACCAGCTTGATCCAGTTCCTCGTCCACTCGTAAATCAGCAGCGTGTGATTCAGCTCAGCCGGAAACTTCACCGCCGACGGCAGCTCTGCATCGAAATAATACACCGGACCGGCACAGGCCGATCGGCCGCCACTGCCCAGCGCCGGAAACTCGGCCGAATCACCATACGGATAGTAAATGAACGCCGGTACCGCCGGTGGCAGCACCTTCACACCCGTGTTGTTCGGCGATTCATTGGTCGGACCCGCCGCATCATACTTTGCACCGGCCACACCCGTCACATAATCAAAATCCGCATACGCCTGATTGTTCGCAATGAAATAGGGCCAGCCGAAATTGCCCGCCTGCCGCGCCTGATTCACTTCGTCATAACCCCGCGGACCACGCGGACTGTCACCCCCGGCGTCCGGACCAACCTCGCCCCAATACACATAACCCGTCTTCTGGTCCACCGTCATCCGCCACGGATTCCGGCAACCCATCGCGTAGATCTCAGGACGACCGGCTGATCCATCCGCCGGAAACAGATTGCCCTCAGGAATCTCATAACCACCCTCCGCCGTCGGTCGGATTCGCAGAATCTTGCCACTGTAGCTGCTGGTGTTGGCGGACGACTTCTGAGCATCCCAGGGGGCCTTGTCCGGACGCTCGTCAATTGGCGCGTAACCCTGAGAATCACCGTGCGGGTGAGTATTGTCGCCGGTGGCGATGAACAGCTCACCGCGAGGCCCGAAGTGCAGGGAACCCGCGTGATGACAGCACTCCTTGCGCTGCTCTTCAAACTTCAGCAGCAGTTTTTCTGACGCCGGATCCAGCCGACCATCCACGATCGTGAATCGGCTGATGTGCTGACCCGGATAATCCGGCGGAGAATACTGCAGGTAGATCCAGCCGGTTTCTGCAAATCGCGGATCCAGCGCCATGCCGATCAGACCGTTTTCCTGCTCAGTCGTCACCTTCAGCTCACCCGCCAACTGCAACTGACTGCTGCCCGGCGACAACCGCTGCAGCTTGCCCGCAATCTCAATCAGCCAGACTGTCCCGTCCGGACCAACTGACAGCTCCATCGGCTGCACCAGCCCCCGCACCAGCTCAGTCAGTTCGAAACGGCTGAGATCGGCCGATTGCTGGTACGCTGTCGCAGCAGCACCGCAAAACAACAGACAGACAGGAACCACACAGCGGGCAGCACGCGACAGAAGCGACAGAAGCATGAGGCAGGACCGGTGAAGATGAGGTGGGG
>CAITYU010000061.1 GCA_903896675.1 uncultured Planctomycetaceae bacterium | reverse complement strand
TTTGCGAAACGCCCGATTGATATACGGAACTCGGCCCAGAACCGGCACTGCCGAAACCTCAGCGACCTGCAATAATTGCGCCGCCGGCCGTAACTCCACCTCAGCCGCATCAGTTCGCACAATCGTACCGCTGTAACGCCGAATCGGATGGCCCTCCACTTCAGCAGTGGCTGCCGCCCTGCCAGCAGCAGGACCCTCCGCCCGCCAGAGTTCCACTCGCTGCCCCGGTGACAATTCTGACGGCATCAGCAATACCGCCGCCGGATCCAGCGGTTCGTCCGGTCGCCTGCCGTCGCTCTGCACACTGCTCGCACCAGTCTGCTCACCACCAGCGATGCAGCCCGCAGTGAAACTCAGACTCAGAATGCCCATCAGGCCCACGCGTCGACTCAACATGTCCTGCTCCACATGCCTCCATCCATCATACCTGCAACCCGTATTCTCATTCACATCGATCAATCTCCGCAATAGAACTCCGCTGCCTGCTGTCACCAACACAGCCACGGTGCAAGTCCTGTTCGGAATTCTGCTACACTGCGTCCCCCTCCCCCTGATTCGAAAACGGAATCCTGATGAACCCTGTGACCTATCCGCTGCTGCTGCTGACAGTAATACTTCTCCCCGGTCTGGCTGCCGCACGAGGCCAGTCACCCGCCGCGCGTCCGGACATCGTGGTCATACTGGCGGATGATTTCGGACTGCTGGACGGTTCTCCGTGGGGAGCTGCTCCGGGCCACACCCCTAACCTGCAGGCACTGGCCGATGCGGGCCTCGTCTTTGATCAGGCTTTTGTGGTCTCCCCCAGTTGTGCTCCCAGTCGCGCAGCTCTGCTCACAGGGCTGTGGCCGGCTCGCAATGGCGCGGAATCGAATCACCATAAACCCAAAGCCGAACTGCAGAAGTGGCCCCATGACTTTCGGGACCTGGGTTATGAAACGGCTGCCTTTGGCAAGGTTGCTCACTACAGGCACACTGCCGATTACGGTTTTGATCACTTCGCGCACGATACATTTCATGATCATGGCGGAATTCAAGCGTCTGTGGACTTTCTTCGATCGCGACAGCAGTCTGCAACGGAATCACCATCGCGGCCACTGTGTCTGATGATCGGCAGCAACTGGCCGCATGTCCCCTGGCCTGAAATTTCAGCAGACGCCGGTAATAACGAATCGTCGGACCTGCTGCCCCTGCCAGCCGGCAGCATTGATACGCCCCGCACGCAGCACTGGCGCCGAAGATACGTGGCGGCTGTGAAGAAAATGGATCAGGATCTCGGCACGATTCTGCAGGCGGTCCGTCAGCATCTGCCGAATGCCATTGTGGTGTTCACGGCGGATCACGGAGCGCAATGGCCGCTGGCCAAGTGGAACCTGTATGACGCGGGAATTCGCACGCCGCTGATTGTCGCCTGGCCGGGGCAGATCGCTCCCGGCCGCACCACGGCCATGGTGTCATGGATCGATCTGCTGCCGACACTGCTGGAAGTGGCCGGCGGGGTTCCTCGCCCCGACCTCGATGGTCGTTCGTTTCTGCCTGTGCTGCTGCGTGCAGCAGCGCAGCACCGCGACGCCATTTACGCTTCCCACGTCAACGACAATCGCGTGAATGTCTATCCCATGCGGTGTGTCCGCACGCAGCGCTGGAAGTACATTCGCAATCTGCGTCCCGATGCCGCATTCACAACCCACATTGACCTTGTCGGAGGACGGCTGGGGCAGCGCGATTTCTTTTCGGAATGGGAAGCCGCAGCGAAGACCGATGCCACTGCGGCAGTCCTCCTGCAACGTTATCATCAGCGACCAGCGGAAGAACTTTTTGACCTGCAGGCGGATCCCTGCGAGCAGCGCAATCTGGCAGCCCAGCCCGAACATTCCGATCAGTTGCAGGCACTGCGATCGCAGTTGGATCAGTGGCTCACCGACACAGGCGACAGACTGCAGACACCGGTACCGCCCCGTCTGCTGAAAAACCAGAGCGACTGGGGTCCTGGCGCTGCCGAAAATCCCTGATCACCTTCGAGCAACATCGAAGTCGCAGCTTCACGGCCAGTGCTCCCTGACGCGGGGGACAAAAAGGTAGCCCGGGCATTCCTGCCCGGCCGAGGACAAAAAGGTAGCCCGCGTCATTCCTGCCCGGCCGAGGACAAAAACCGCAGCGGTGGCTTCAGCCCTTGTCATGACCCTCGATCCTCGAATGACGTTTTTCGCACCCGGTCGAGGTCGTTTGCCAACGTGGCTCGCCATCATGCATGCGACCGCGGAAGCCACCGTGTTTCGCGAGTGTGCGGAAACATTCGAAAAACGGTCAACGGCCCTTTCGCAGGTTTGGGTTTCATCAGCTCAGCGGATCAGCGGCGGAAAGCCATCGCGAACGCCCCATTTTGCGGGTAATGACAAGGCGTTCCTGCCCGATCTTATCCTTCTAAAGCACGCGGTGTTTCAACTGCGGGCCCTGCGGCTCTCACCCCCAAACGACTTTTGTCCGAAGAGTCACAAATTCCGGGGCAGACAGGGGCCGCATCATTCGCATCATTCGTGGTGCCACGGGCGGCCCTTTCCGACCGCTTGAGCCGACTGCCTTGATCCACTGCCCCTGTCAACGGTAATATCGCGGAGCGCAGTACCGATTTGCGGTTCCGCTGCCTGTCGGCGTTGATTCCTTAGAAGCCAAAACTCATGAACGCACTTCCACGTCGCAGTTTCCTCGCTGCCGCAGCAACCACCGCGGCCGGGCTTGTGCTGCCGCACTCGGCCGTCCGCCCTGTCGCAGCGGCACCGGTCACCCCATGCTCCAGCGATCCATTGCCGCTGCAGCT
>CAITYU010000060.1 GCA_903896675.1 uncultured Planctomycetaceae bacterium | reverse complement strand
TGCGGCCGTGCTGCGGAGGATTCTGCAGAAGCTGGGGGATCAGGGCGTCACGGCTCCAAAGTCAGATTCGGTAGCTGAGCTGCTGGAGGACTGGGTCAGCTTTCAGCGTGGCAGTCTGGGCGTGTTCGTGATGGAGGGGTCGCAACCGCGGCTGCGGTCACTGAAGATGCCTGCATCCGAGGTGGATGTGGTGCAATCCGGTCTGGAGCAGCGGGTGGGGGAGCTGAAAGGGAAGTTGGCGAAGCAGCGGGCGATTCCAGAGCAGAATCGCGAGGGAAGTCAGGGCGGAATCCTGCAGTATTCCGTAGTTTCCGGCTTTCCTTTCGAAATCAGTGGGCACCGGGTGATGGTGCTGTATGGCGAAGCGGAACGGTCTCCACAGGAGGGTGCTGCAGGGGTTGGACTACTGCTGGATCTGGATGTTTATCTGAATGATCTTCGTTTGCCGGTCGACAGCGGAGCTATGGACAGTGTCCGAGTTTCACTGTACACGCAGACAAATCAGCTGTTGCTGGGCAGTGTGATGTCGGCAAAGGACTATCCATGTCTCTGTGATCTGATGGTACCCGGGGACGTTTGGCGGCTGCAGGGCCTTCCCAGTGGCGGGTGGGCGGGCTGGTCAGCGGGTTTGATTCTGGCAAATACCGTATCGGGCCTGGCGATGGCAATCGCAGCGGCGGTCGTTACGCTGCTGTATTCCAGGGACCGAGTGGACTTTGCGGTAGAGCTGTCCCGGGTGAATCAGGGTCTGTCAGAGGCTCTGGAGCAGCGGCTGCGGTCAGAGCAGTCGCGGGATCGAGCGCTGGCTGATCTGTCGAGGTCGCGGCAACTGGAGTCTGTGGGAAGGCTTGCCGGCGGTGTAGCTCATGAATTCAACAATCTGCTGCAGGTGATTCTGGGCCACACGGATCTGTTATTGACTGAGGTACTGGCGTCACGGCCTCTGGCGGACGGACTGCAGCAGATTGACCGTGCCGGTCGGCGTGCGGCTGAACTGACGAAGCAGCTTCTGTTGTTCGCGAGGCGTGAGCCTCAGGAAGCTGCGGTGGTTGATGTCGCGTCAGCAGTCAGTGAGGGGCTGCGCTTGATGAAGCCGGCGTTGAAGAAGAAGACACGGGTTGACTGGAGTGCGCCGGATGTGAGGCTGCTGGTGGCGATGGACGGTCTGCGTTTCGATCAGATTCTGCTGAATCTGCTGTTGAATGCGGATCTGGCGATGGCCGATGGTGGAGTGATTGAATTGAGGGTCTGGGAGGCTGCTGCTGGCGAGTTCGCTGGTGCAGCAGTCACTTGTGAACAGCGCAGTGTTGTGCTGACGATCGCAGATCAGGGCTGTGGAATGTCAGAAGAGACTTTGTCGCGGGTATTTGACCCCTTCTTTTCGACTCGCGGTCCAGCAGCGGGTACCGGTCTGGGATTATCACTGGTGTATGGTCTGATGAAGCAGTGCGGCGGTCAGATTCACCTGTCGAGCGAGGTTGACCGGGGCACGACGGTAACACTTATTTTTCCGTCTGTGGTGTGATTGAGAGCAGAAGGTGTCTGTATCAGATCTGGCAGGAGCCTGCATGTCATGACGTTGAATGAATCACGGGACAATCCCTTCGAATTCACAATTCCCGACATGTCGGACGAGGTGCAACTGGACGTTTCTGACGCTGCGGATTTCTGTGTGCGGGAGGAGATTCTGATCTGTGGTCCGCGATTGATTCTGCCGGCAGTGTGCTGGAAAACGGGTGTCACAGAGGACCTTGTACCGCTGCAATTTCAGATTCCTCGAGCATCATTCCGGCTGCAGTTGGGAAGCGTGTCTGTCAGCACATTTGTTTCGCGGCAGCAGAAGCAGTATGAGGAGCGCCGTCTGCTGCGTCTGTCACTGGCGGGGATTCTGGGAACGCTGATGTGGGTGATGCCGCTCATGTGGAATTGGTCGGGGCTGTCGACAGCTGGGATTCTATGGGGGGCAATCCTGATGCTGGCGGGTGGAATCGTGGCGGTACCGGCGTCGCTGCGGATGGTGGCGGGTGCCCCTGTCGTGCAGGGCTACCGGGCGCCGGGGCTGCATTTCGTCCGTGGCGTCCCACCAGCGTTGCTTGCGCAGTTGCGTCTGCTGCAGGCGCAGCGACGTCCACGGGCGGCTCGAAGTGTCTGACTTCTGTGGGCGTCAGAGGACGACGCACTTTTTCCGGTTCAATGTCAAATGAAGCGTGCGGTGTGAGGCAGTATTTTAACCACGACAGGCACGAAAAGTACCAATTGTGGAGGCATCCGAAGGCGAGCTGCGGGGGCCTATTTCAGGAGGGCGAGGCTTCTGCCGAGCCGTTGGGTCCCAAGGGGGTGAGGCTGCAGACGAACCGAGGGGATCGAACGGTGTGACCTGAGATTACTGTCGGCGCAGGTCGAGCGTGCAGGGGAAGTCGGGTGACATCCTCGGTTCGACGGGTTGAAACTGTTTTGGGGTATGTCCGAAGCGGAAGAAGCGGGCGGCGCGGCGGCTTTCAGCGGCGAGTGCGTTGACCGGGTAGCCTTCCGGGTTGAGGCCACCGGGGTGATCCACGTGATAGCGGCAACCTCCGAGTGATCGACCGGCCACGGTATCGCAGACATCGATGGTGAGTGGCACATGCAGGCCAATGGTGGGATGCAGGCAGCTGGGCGGTCGCCACGCCCGATAGCGGACTCCGGCGATGAATTCTCCTGGAGTTTCCGTGGCGACCAGTGGGATGCGGACTCCGTTGACGGCAAGAGCGAGGTGTGGTGCGTGGAGCCCTGTGACGTGCACCTGCAGGCGTTCAACGGAGGAATCGACATAGCGGGTGGTGCCACCACCACCGGGTTCTTCGCCGAGCACGTACCACGGTTCGAGTGCCTGGCGAATGTCGATGCGGATTCCTGCCGCCTGGAACTGTCCGATGCGTGGGCAGCGGAATTCGAAGTGTGGTGCAAACCAGCGGTGATCGAGATTGAAGCCTGCCTGCTGGAGCCATGCGGTGACGTGGCAGAGGTCGTTCCAGAGGAAGTGCGGAAGCAGGCAGCGATCGTGGAGTGCGGTGCGCCAATGAATGAGTGGTTCACGATACGGCTGCTGCCAGAATGCCGCCACAAGGGCTCGCACCAGCAGTTGCTGCGTGAGGCTCATGCGGGGATGTGGGGGCATTTCGAAGCCTCGGAGTTCGACGAGTCCGAGTCTTCCGGCTGAGTGGTCGGGTGAGCAGAGTTTGTCGATGCAGATTTCGGCGCGGTGGGTATTACCGGTGATATCGATGAGCAGATTGCGGAACAGGCGATCCACCAGCCATGGAGCGATCCAGGCGGAACCGGGTTCGGGGACCTGCGCGAAGGCGATCTCCATTTCACTGAGTGCATCGCGCCGCCCCTCATCGACTCGCGGAGCCTGACTGGTGGGTCCGATGAACAGGCTGGAGAACATCCATGAGAGTGAGGGGTGGTTATTCCAGAAGCCGATGAGGCTGCGGAGCAGATCAGGGCGTCGCAGGAAGGGGCTGTCGGCGGGGGTTGCGGCGCCGAGGACGAGGTGGTTGCCTCCGCCGGTCCCGGTGTGTCGGCCGTCCTGCTGAAATTTTTCGGTGCCCAGTCGGCAGTGTCGGGCATCGTCATAGACGCCCTCGGTGATCTGCCGCAGTTGCGACCAGTTGTGAGCGGGCTGAATATTGACTTCGATGACACCCGGGTCCGGCGTGACTTTCAGCAGCTCGATGCGTGGGTCGTGGGGTGGCAGGTAGCCTTCGATCACGACGGGCAGCTGCAGTTCTTCGGCTGCTGCTTCAATACTGGCCAGCAGGTCGAGGTAGTCTTCGAGGGTCCCGACTGGTGGCATGAAAACGTGCAGTTTGCCATTGCGGGGTTCAATGCAGAGTGCCGTGCGAACGACACGGCTGCCGGGAGGCGCGTCCAGCCACTGATCGGCAGGTTCCTCCGGATCGTCGATGAGTCCGAGTCTCTGGAGAATCTGGCGTTGTGGCGGTCTGGCTCGGTTGGCTTCTCCGGCAAGCCGCTCCTGAGCGGAGCGCCGCAGTTCGCTGTATCCGGGAAGTGGCGGCCGATCAGTGAAGGGGTCGATTACGGGATCGAGGGGTGCGGTGGCCAGCGGCAGTGATTCGAGTGGCAGTCGCAGCCCGATGGGCGAATCTCCGGGGATCAGAAACAGGCAGTGCGACCGAAATGGCCAGAATCCGCTGGTCCACTGTGCGTTGGCCTGCCACCACGGTCTGGAGAGTGGCAGTACGAAGCCGGCCGGGCGTGAGACGCCGCGCTGAAGCGCGCGAGTGAGGCGACGCCGGTCTTCGTCGGAGTCCGGATCAAATTCGCGGACATCGACGTCGATGGGAGTGCGATCTTCGACCTGCAGCAGGTGAAAGACATCTTCGTAGGCGGGGCGAATCCAGCGATGTTCGACGTTCAGTCGCGATGCCAGCTCGCAGATGAACTGACCGGCAGCGTGTTCATCTGCGGCCGGTTGCGACTGCGGGTTGTGCTGTTCATGCAGTCCTGCGAGGAGCAGCGGGTTGTTCCAGATCGGCTGACCGTCGCGGCGCCACAGGCAGGTGTAGGCCCAGCGTGGCAGGGATTCGCCGGGATACCACTTTCCCTGACCGTAGTGCAGCAGTCCGCCCGGCGCGAATCGCTGACGAAGACGGCGAATCAGTTGATCAGAAAGCTGCTGTTTGCGGGGGCCCACGGCGGCGGAGTTCCATTCAGCGCCTTCCATGTCATCGATGGACACGAACGTGGGTTCGCCGCCCATGGTGAGCCGAACATCCTGTTCCAGCAGGCGTCGATCCACCTCCAGCCCGCAGGTGTGGATACGTTCCCAGGTCTCTTCCGAGTACGGCAGCGTGACTCGTGGATCTTCGTGGACGCGAGTCACCTGCATACTGACATCAAAACTGACTTCGCAGGGATCGACGGCACCCGAGATGGGGGCGGCGGATTGCGGAGCGGGCGTGGCAGCCAGTGGAATGTGGCCTTCTCCGGTAAAGAGGCCTGAGGTGGGGTCGAGGCCCACCCAACCGGCACCGGGCAGGTAGACTTCGGTCCAGGCGTGCAGATCCGTGAAATCGGCGGTCGGGCCGGAGGGTCCGTCGAGCGGCTGCTGGTCAGCAGTGAGCTGGATCAGGTATCCGGAGACGAAGCGGGCTGCCAGTCCGAAACTGCGGAGCAGGTGCACGAGGAGCCATGCGGAGTCCCGACAGGAGCCTGAGTGTTTCTGCAGAGTTTCTTCGGGTGACTGGACTCCGGGTTCCATGCGAATGAGGTAGCTGACCGATTGCTGCAGCAGGATATTGAGGTCGACGAGGAACGACACGGTGCGTCGCGGGCTGACGTCGATGCGACTGCGGAATTTCAGAAAGTCCGGGTGGTCACAGACGGGTTGCAGGAAGGGAGCGAGGTCCTGGGCGAGTGCCGGGGCATAATGGAAAGGAAACTCCGTCGATTCCTCGTCAAGGAAAAAGTCGAAGGGGTTGATGACGGTCATGTCAGCGATGAGATCGACGGACACCTGCAGTTGTGTGGCGGGTTCGGGGAAGACGATTCTGGCGAGGTAGTTGCCGAAGGGGTCCTGCTGCCAGTTGATGAAATGCTGTTCGGGCTGGATGCGGAGAGAGAACGCATCAATGGGTGTGCGACAGTGGGGTGCTGGTCTGAGTCTGACGACGTGCGGACTGAGAGAAACGGGGCGGTCGTAGGTGTAGGTGGTTTGATGAACCAGAGCGACTTTGATGGGCATGGTATGGATTTCCAGCGGCGAGCCGTAGCGCGGCCGGTGCGAGTCTGCGCAGGGGTTTGCGGCGACAGCGGCGGTAATAAGTCTGGGCGAGCCTTGGGGGTAGCAGAGCACGGGCAAAGCACGGGGTGGTGCAATGTCGCTGGTGGGGTTTGGATCCGCCACGTGCGTGAGGATCCTGCAGGCTCTGCTGCGGCGCAGTTATAACGGTGGCAGGCACCTGATCCCAGAGTAGCACGGCCCGAGCGGGAAAAATCGGCGCTTTTCCCGTGATTGCAGCAGAATCAGCAGACCGGGGCAGTGGAGCGTGTCTGTGGAACGCGTCAGTCGGCGGCTGAGATCAGTTCGGGCTGCAGGCTGGAGTAGTCGAAAGGGTCACTGAAGTCGTCAGAGCCATCGTCGTCATGAACATGCAACTGCACGGTACTGCCCTGCACTTCCACAAGAGTGACCAGCAGATTGCCAACCCGGACTGATTCGCCGGGCACCAGATCGACGTGGTGTAGCTGCATGGAGGACGAACGCCTGTATCAAAGGGACTGGGCACCGACTGAAGGGAGATTGACCCGGAACGTCGCTGCACTGCGAGAGTTCGCAGTACAAACGGGCGACCTGTGGTCCGAGATGCCTGAATCAATTTTATAGCGATTGTGAAAAGTCGGTTCAATCCGAACGGGCATTTCTGCGTGGAAACCGGATTGTTTCGCTGGTGTAGATTTTTCTGCCGCGGGAGGGTTGCAGAATCCGGAAGTTTTGATTCTCAGTTTGTCCCGGTATGAGGGTTTGTCTTCGCAGCAGCGGAAGTGCCGGGTACAACTCATGCAGAAATCCATGCTGCGCCCCCCTGCCATGTTGAAGGATGCCCTGTGAGTACGTCCTCATCCGACACACCGACTGCCGAGAACCTGAATGCTGCGAATCCACTGCTGGCCAGTTCGGGATTGCCACGGTTTGCAGAGATTCGTCCTGAGCACGTTGGACCGGCGGTCGAATCGATTGTGGCTCGCTGTCGTCAGATTCTGAGTGCTCTGGAGTCGGATGACGCGGAGGGCTGGGATGCACTGATGCTGCCGCTGGAGCAGGTCGACATTCTGTTTGAGTACGGGTGGAGTCCAGTGGAGCATCTGCTGAGCGTGGCCAGCACGGATGAGCTGCGGGCTGCACATGAGGCGGTTCTTTCGCAGATTGTGGAACTGCGTCTGCAGTTGCGGCAGAGCGAATCTCTGTATCGACGCCTGCTGCGACTGCGTGACCACCGTGACCTTGCAGATTCTGAAGCCCGCACACGCATAGTTCAGCGGATGATTCAGAGTGCCGAGCAGTCCGGGATTGCACTGCAGGGAGACCAGCGGGCACGATTCAATGAGATCCAGCAGCAGTTGTCGCAGCTGGCCACCGATTTTTCGAATCATGTGCTGGACGCAACGAAAGCGTGGTCACTGGATCTGACGGATTCGGCGAGTGTGATTGGCTTTCCGGAGAGTCTGCGTCGTCTGACGGCCGCTGCGTGGTCACGGGTGGCGGAGAATTCTGAGCGTGCGGCGGCAACGGCCGAGAACGGGCCGTGGCGAATTACGCTGGATCAGCCGTGTTTCGGGCCACTGATGGAACACAGTCGGGATCGTACGCTGCGGGAGACAGTCTATCGGGCGTATGTGACGCGGGCATCCGCCGGTACTCTGGACAACGGTCCTTTGATCGCGCGGATTCTGGAACTGCGTCGTGAGCAGGCGCGGTTGCTGGGCTATGACTGCTATGCAGATCTCAGCCTGTCCCAGAAGATGGCGGGAGACGTGGCGGCGGTGCAGCAGATGTTTGATCGCCTGCTGCAGGCGTCATTTGACCGCGCCAAGCGGGAACTGGAGGAGTTGACGGCGACGGCGGCGGAACTGGGGCATGACGGGGCACTGGCTCACTGGGACGTGGCGTTCTGGGCCGAGCGGTTGCGGGAGCAGCGTTTTTCGTTTACGGACGAGCAGTTACGGCCCTACTTTTCGCTCGATCGGGTGCTGGATGGTCTGTTCGGGCTGTGTGAGCGATTGTTTGGCATCCGTGTGCAGCGGTCGGCTGACGCTGTTTCGGTATGGGATGCCGATGTGCGATATTATGAGGTCCTGAACGAAGCGGGCGTGCAGATTGCGGGATTTTTCCTGGATCCTTATTCCCGTCCTGCCAACAAGCGTCCGGGGGCGTGGATGAACGATTGTATCGGTCGTTCGGTGACTGTGCGGGGAACGCGCTTACCGGTGGCTCATCTGATCTGCAACAGCACTCCGCCAGCCGGCGGGAAGCCGGCGCTGATGACTTTCCGCGAGGTGGAGACGCTGTTTCATGAGTTTGGTCATGGACTGCAGCACATGCTGACGACAGTGGACGAACGCGATGCTGCGGGAATCTGCGGAGTGGAGTGGGATGCGGTGGAGCTGCCGAGTCAGTTTATGGAATCGTGGTGTCTGCATCGTGAGACGCTGATGCAGATGGCGCGGCATTATGAGACCGGTGAAGCGTTGCCGGAGGACTTGTACAGGAAGCTGCGAGAGGCGCGAACGTTTCGTGCGGCGTCACAGATGCTGCGGCAGTTGCAGTTTGGCATGATCGACGTGGCGCTGCATCATGGATACGACCCGACGGGCGGCGAGACGGTCTTTGATGTGGAGCGACGTGTGCTTTCGATTACCAGCCTGATTCCTCCGCTGCCGGAAAATCGATTCCTCTGCTCATTCGCCCACATTTTTGCTGGAGGCTATGCCGCTGGGTACTACAGTTACAAGTGGGCGGAGGTGCTCAGCGCGGACGCCTTTGCGGCTTTCGAAGAGGTGGGGCTGGACAATTCTGAGGGGTTGCGGGCAGCGGGGCGGAAATTTCGGGACACGGTTTTGGCGTTGGGGGGCAGCCGGCATCCGCTGCAGATTTTCAGGGCATTTCGGGGCCGGGATCCGGATCCTGCGGCGTTGTTGAAGCAGAATGGGCTTTAGTTTTCAGTTTTCAGTTTTCAGTTTTCAGTGGTCAGTGGTCAGTGGTCAGTGGTCAGTGGTCAGTGGTCAGTGGTCAGTGGTCAGTGGTCAGTGGTCAGTTGTCAGTGGTTGGTGGTTGGTGGTCAGTGGGCGGGGGGAGTGGG
>CAITYU010000059.1 GCA_903896675.1 uncultured Planctomycetaceae bacterium | reverse complement strand
TCACCGGGCAGCAGGATGGATTGGCCACGGCAATTCAGGACGGCGGCGAGGCTGGATTCATTGTCAGCCAGCTCTGCCGAATCCTGCTGACTCTGAAGAAAATCCACCTGCAGTTCCGCCAGACGCAGGGAATCGCCGTGCTGCAGAATGGTCGCGGGAATCTGCTGTCTCTGCAGAGCAGTCAGCAGCCGCTGAACTTCGGGGCTGTCAGAAGCGAAAAACTGGCGGCTGGCCAGCACCTGCCCCACGGGCATCTTTTCCAGCAGATCAGGAACAGCGTTGTAGTGATCCGCATCGGGGTGCGACAGAATGATGGCATCGATCATGCGATGTCCGCGGTGCCACAGAAAACCGGCGATCAGATCGGCCGTCCGTTTGCCTCGATGCATGGCGCCGGCATCGAACAGCATCACTCGATCATCCGCTTCGACAACAACGGCATTGCCATGTCCCACACTGAGCACTGTGCAGACCATGCCGCTGATCACCGGGCGACTGCAGACCGCGGGGAACAATATCAGCAGCAGTCCGACCATTGCCAACTGCAGGCAGCGTCGCAGCGGTGGTCGAGTGGCGGCAGCGGCCAGCAGCAGCGTGTACCACACCGGCAGAAACCAGCCGGGCAGATCCGGAATCAGCAGATATCCGGAACGCACGGAAGCGCTGTAAGCCACACCCAGATTCAGCAGTTCCAGCAGTCCGCTGAACGGTGCTGCAGCGATGGCGGCCAGCGGTGGAATCAGGCTGCCCACAGCAACGAAGATGTACCCGGCGATCAGCACAGCGGTGGTCAGCGGAATCAGCACCAGATTCACCACCATACCGGTCAGCGTGACCAGATGGAACTGGGAGGCCACCAGAGGAGCGGACAGCAGGGTGACGGCCAGCATCTGGCGACTGCAGCGGATTGTCCACTGAGCTGCAGCTGTGGCGGCCAGCAGCAGACGCTGTGTGAATGAGACGGCATCCGGGGGAGCGGAGCGTGACTGATCATGGTCGGAACCGGCAGAGACCCAACCGAGCGCCGCAACTGCGAGGAACGAGAGCCATGCACCCACATCAAACGCCACCGCCGGATCAATGATGGCGAGGATCAGTACGGTCAGCCCGATCAGGGTACTGAGTCGCATTTCCCGACACAGCAGCTGTCCGATCACGGACAGCAGTATGAACAGTGAGGAACGCAGCACCGAAGGACGCAGGTCGGTCAGGAAGGCATACAGCAGACACACCGTGGCTGCCAGCACCAGCCCGCGGGAACGCGGTACCAGCAGCAGATGGAAGACACGCACAATGAAGACATACAGAATCCCCACATGCAGGCCGGAAATGGCCAGCAGGTGCATGGTGCCACTGACTGTGTACTGTCGCTCCACCTCGCTGTTCATCCAGCCTCGGTTGCCCAGCAGCAGTGCTTCGGCTGCAGCGCGACCGGAGGGCGACAGGTGCTGCTGCAGCAGTTGCACGGTGCTGCTGCGAAAACGGTTGAGTATTCCGCGGGCTGACCAGACACCCGCGGATTCCAGCGTGCGGATGGCAGCGGGGTGTCGCAGAAACATAACGGCCGAGATGCCGCTGCGACGGAGGTAGCGAGCATAGTCAAATTCGCCGGGATTCATGGGCTCCGGTGGCAGTTCAAGTCGACCGGTCAATTCCACGCGATCCCCCCAGCTCAGCATCCGGGAAACATCGCCGTCCACGGTAATCCGGCACAGGCCGCTGAGTGATTCGGTATGACTGGCAAGGGCAGCGGATTCGGCGTGGAGCAGGAAGTGTGTGCGGATTCTGACCTGTGGTGCGGCGACAGCAGCGGCCGGGGCCGCGGGTGTCGGTGCGGCATCAGCAACGGCTGTCGAAGGAATGCCGGCGAGTGTGCCGGTGAGTCGCATGGACGACTGCTGCAAGTGCGGATTGCGTTCCAGCATGCTGGCGGGTCTGAGACCATCACTGCCGAAGCTGTGCAGTGACCAGAGCATCCCTCCGAGCATGAGCAGGGAGGTCAACTGCAGCAGTTGTTCGGTCACCGGTGCTCGGCGACGGCAGGGCAGGGACAGCAGCAGTGTGGCCAGTGCCACGGCAGCCGGAATGACGGTCGGCCAGCGCCACTGGTCTGCGGCCCGAATGCCGGCAATCAGCGCGACGGCCGCGCGGAGAGGCGCGGGCACGGAAACCAGCCGGGCGTGGAGCCAGGCGGCAGCATTGTTCACGATCTGTGAAGACATCAGGGCCTGGGATCCCGTCTGCGCCCGTCAAGAATCGGCTGCAACTCCTCCACAAAGTCGTGCACGTCCTGAAATTCGCGATACACGGAGGCAAACCGCACGAAGGCGACTTTGTCCAGATCACGCAGGGCACTGAACACCAGTTCGCCGATCCGACGCGTGGGAACTTCGCGTTCGCCGTCTTCATAGATGGCTGCTTCGACTGCACCGACAAGGCGGTCAATCTGTTCGGGGCTGACGGGCCGTTTGTAGCAGGCCTTTTCAATCCCGGACCTGATTTTTTCGCGGTCGAAGGGCACGCGAGTTCCGTCTTTTTTGATCACGCGGATGGGCGACTCTTCGATCCGTTCGTAGGTTGTGAAACGGCGTCCACAGCTGAGACATTCACGGCGCCGGCGGATGGAAAAGTCCTGGCTGGTACGTGAATCGATGACTTTGGTTTCATCGTGTTTACAGAACGGACATTGCACTGAAGCAGCCCCTGAGACCCAAGGCCGTCTGCTGCAGGCCGGTGAACCCGCCGGATCGCAGACGGCGCACGCACGTCCTGCGTGTGTTATGTCGTGCGGAGCCTGCTTATGCAAGCGCCGGATGATGAAACCTGTGTGAGTCGTCAAAAGGCGATGCCGGGATTGCGTCCGTGTTGCTTTCAGGCAACATCCCGGAAAGTCCGGTCGCGGAAAGTGGCCGTTTTCCAGCCCCCCCTGCTTTTGCCGGAGGCATGTTTCCGGTTTTCGGGCTAGACTGCCGCTGCCTGTGCTCGACATCCGCTCTGTGTGGGAGCAGTGCTGTCGCTGCTGCGGGCGCTGTCTGTGACCGCTCGTGGTCGCAGCAGAGGAGGTCTCAATGAATCCGATAGGATTTGCGCTGCGGCGTCCGAAAACGGTCGTCGTGCTCCTGCTGGCTCTGGTGCTGATCGGACTGAGTGCAGTTCGACCGGCTGCCATTGACGACTGGCTGCGAGCCCGTGGTGTGGAGCTGCCGATTCGTCGGATGTCAGTGGACATTTTCCCTGCTCTGAATCTGCCGGTGATTTACGTCTGTCAGCCCTACGGAGGGATGGACCCCGCCCAGATGGAAGGGCTGCTGACGAATTATTACGAGTATCATTTTCTGTACGTCAACGGCATTCACCATGTGGAAAGTCGCAACGTCCAGGGCACCGCGCTGATGAAGCTGGTCTTTCATCCCGGCACGAACATGGCGCAGGCGATGGCGGAAACCATCAACTATGTCAATCGTTCGCGGGCCATGATGCCACCGGGAACCGTACCTCCGTTTGTGATGCGGTTTGATACCGGCAGTGTGCCTGTGGGCTATCTGGTGCTTTCCAGCGGGACTCGCACCGTGGCCGAGATTCAGGACCAGGCATTGTTTCGGGTACGACCGATGTTTTCATCGCTTCCGGGAGTGTCTGCTCCGCCACCATTCGGTGGCTCGGCACGCAGCGTTGTGATCCGGGCGAATCCGGAACGACTGCAGGCTTACGGACTGTCACCGGATGAAATCATCACCGCACTG
>CAITYU010000058.1 GCA_903896675.1 uncultured Planctomycetaceae bacterium | reverse complement strand
GTTCCGGGGCGGGGGTCGGGGGTCGGGGGTCGGGGGTCGGGGGTTTTATGGGTCCTATGGGACCTATATGACCTATAACAGTCCTGGCAGGGGCTCTGGGGGGGCTTTGTGTTGCTGTCTGATCGTTCAGGCCGGGTTTGTTTTTGCGGTAGGGGCGTTGGGGGCGGTGGGGCCCTGATTGAGAACGCTGATCAGTCTCATCATGGTGTTGTCTGCCTGAGCCCGGGCGGTTTCAAAATCGATTTGACCGCTTTTAAGTTCTTCGAGGGTCTTGTCGAAGTCGCCTTTCCACTTTCTGCATTTTTGTACGAACCATTCTGACTGATTGGTTGGGTCTCCGGGGGCGTTGGGTGTGAGTGGTGCGTCGAGCAGCATTGGTGGGGGTGCATCGATCAGCAGCTGGCAGTCCTGGCTGACTTCGCTGAGCAGAACTTTGAGTTCGTCGGCGGTGCGGGGTTGCAGGTTGAACCATGTGGCGCCTGCGGTGGCGACGCGTTTGAACCATGCTGCGGGTGAATCGTCGCTGGCGGCGAGCAGTCCTGGGGTGCCGAGGACGCGTCCGGAGAAGCGGGGTTGGTTTTGACGCCAGACGAAGATTGCGAGCAGCAGTGCGGCGGCTGTGGCGACCAGGGCCATGCGGGCGGGCCAGCTGGTGGTGCGAAGGGTGGCCGGCTGCGTTGTGCGGGGAGCGTCTGTGGCGGGATTGGCGGTGTTCGGGGCTGGTACGAGGTTGAGTTCGATGGCCTGCTGCCAGATCCGGTCGGCGGCGGATTGGGATGACGACCGGGGAAGAGCATTGGAGGCATCTGTGGTTGCGGACCAGAGCGGTGCCCAGCGTGGCCCGCCACACAGGCACAGACAGGCGTGCAGCTGGAGGAGGGTGTCGGGTCGGGCGAACAGGTGCTGGAGTTCGTCTGTGGTGAGGATTTCGAGTCCGTTGAGGGCGACCTGTTGCTGGCGGTCCGGGGAGAGCACATCAGCGAGGTCTGCGTCGGGGGCGTCGTCGGTGGTCGAGTTGGGGGAGTCTGCAGTGCGGCCGCCGAGCAGGTGCAGTTCCTGCACCAGCAGCGGGAGTTGTCCGCTGTGGAACCGCGCGGTGAGCCACTGAGGCCACGCCTGCGGGTCGTCGGGGATGGTGAGGAGATGGATGGTCATGACAGGGGGATTTCGATGGCGGTTATGGGGTGCGTTTGCGGTTCATGCAGTCAGCCAGTTTTTTTCTGGCGTCGCCGAGCTTTTTGGAGATCTGATTTTCGGTGGTGTCGATTTCCTGAGCCAGTTCGTGGTTGGATTGTTCGTGCCAGTACTTGCCGTGGAGCAGATGTTGCAGCTGAGGGGGAAGTTTTTTGAGGCAGTCCTGCATTTGCAGCAGTTCTTCGGTGCGCTGCCGCCGGGAATCAGTTGATTCGAAATCGGTGACCTGATTTGCCAGGTCATCTGAATCGGCGGTTGTCATCTGCCGTCGCCGCCTGAGGTCGAGAGCGCGATAACGGGCGAGCTTGAAGATCCAGCCTGTAAAGCCTGATGGGCCGTCTGCAGGGTTGAATTGCTGTCTTTTTTGCAGGATTTCGATCCACAGATTCTGTGCGAGATCCGGCGCGGAGAGGGACGGGAATTTGGCTGCGAGAAAGCCCAGCAGTGAACCATTCAGGCGGGTGTGGATTTGCTGAAAGGCAGCATGCTCCCCGTCGCAGAAACGCTGCAGCATTTCGACGCTGAGAGTTGAGTTCGGGGGAGTGCTGTCTGGTACCGGCATATCACGGGAGTGTACCTGCTATCCGCAGGGATTCCAGGCAAAACCCGGGGGCTAATGATGAATTGGGACGCGTTTGGTGACAGTGACCTTCACGGTGCGATATTCGGTGACGGTGACCTTTCGAGCGTGTCCGCAGTGATCGTAGCGGATCACGGTCACCTGCACCGGCTGGCGGACGTATTCGGTGACGGTGATGATCTTTGTGGTGGGATGGCAGTGATCGGCGTGAGCCGCAGCCGGGGCGGCAATGGCGATGGAACAGAGCAGTGCGAAAGAGGTCACACGCGGCCGCAGGAATGCTGTGAACATGACAGAGTTTCTCCGGAAAATCGCCGGGCATCAGCGAATGTTCGCCGACACCGGCAGGTGCTGAAAGTGACGGTCACTCTGACCGCCATCACCGGGACAGCGAACCAGCGGCGAAAATCTTCCCGGGATTTTTGGAAGATTTGGGGAAAAGATTTGGAAATCGGCGGAGTGCGGTCGGGAAGCGACAGAAATCGCAGGCCGGGAAGTTCGCGAACGGCCAGCCGTGTAATGGCATCACACAGGATGCGGACCTTTTGGCCGCTGTGTGGGGAGTATGGGTCTGATGGGTCCATTCAGGTTGATT
>CAITYU010000057.1 GCA_903896675.1 uncultured Planctomycetaceae bacterium | reverse complement strand
CTGGAGCCTGTTGTTTTTGATCTGCAGCCAAAGGCTCCGGCGGCTCCGCCGCGAGCCACTGCGATGATCTCCATGTTCATGCAGGGAGGTCCCAGTCATATTGATCTGTTCGATCCCAAACCGGAGCTGAACAGGCTGCACATGCAGACCTACACGGGATCGATCAAATATGACAATGCGGGCGAGGCCAGCAGCCGGCTGTTCGGGTGTCCGTGGCGATTCCGGAAGTATGGGCAGTGTGGCATGGATCTCAGTGAGCTGGCAGCTCCGCTGGGGGAGGTTGCGGATGAGATCTGTCTCATCCGTTCGATGCATACCGGGGTCAACAATCATGGTGAGTCAATTAATGCTCTGAATACCGGCCGCCAGCTCGGAGGTCGACCGGCTCTCGGAAGTTGGCTGACCTATGGTCTGGGCAGTCAGAATTCGCGACTGCCCGGATTTCTGGTACTGACCGATCCTGGCGGGTTGCCGGTGCTGGGTGTGGAGAACTGGCAGAATGGCTGGCTGCCTTCTGTGTATCAGGGCACGGTGGTGCGGCCGCAGGAACCGCGGATACTGAATCTGGACCCACCACCCATGCTCAAAGGGACTCCGCAGGAGCAGTTACTGGGGTATGTGCGGCGTCTGAATTCGCGGATGCTGGAGCAGCATCCGGGTGAGCACGACCTCAGTGCTCGGCTGCAGAGCTATGAGTTGGCCGCCGGGATGCAGACGGCAGCCCGTGAAGCACTGGATATCACCCAGGAAACTCAGGCCACGCAGCAGCGGTATGGACTGGATCGGGATGAGACGCGTGATTACGGAACTCGCTGCCTGATTGCTCGCAGGCTGATTGAACGCGGTGTCCGGTTTGTGCAGCTACATACGGGCAATCAGACGTGGGATCATCACGGCGGTATCGTGCAGGGTCTGCCGGCTGTATGTCGTCGCACGATTCCTCCGGCTGCCGCATTGGTCCGCGACCTGCAGGAACGCGGACTGCTGGCGACGACGGTGGTGCACTGGGGTGGCGAGATGGGCCGGTTGCCGGTGATTCAGAATGAGAAGAACATCGGGCGTGATCATAACACGTACGGGTTCACTCAGTGGATGGCGGGCGGAGGATTTCGGGGGGGCTGTATCTACGGGGCAACGGACGAGATTGGTCACAAGGCCGTCGAGAATGTGGTCAACCACTACGACTATCATGCGACACTGCTGCATCTGTTTGGACTGGGGCACGAGCAGCAGGCATTCCGGCGGGCCAACGGCACGGGCAGCCTGCTGGACGGGCAGCCTGGGACCGTGGTGCAGGGGATCATCTGAGGCTGGGAACAGCACGTACGTTGCCACCAATTTCAGCAAAATGCAGCCCGCCACTGGGGCGGTTTCGCGTTTCCTGCGCCTGCGTCTCCTGCGGAAAATTCGGATCAACGCGAAATCCTGTGCGCAGCCGCAGATTGACTTGCCAGGGGTGTTGACCCTTCGGGAGGGTGAAGCTCCCGCTGAGCCGAACAGTTTGGGGGCGTTTGGTTATGCGTGAGGTGAATGCGGGCAGGAAAGCTCGGGCTGCGGTTGGTGACAACTCGCGGCTCGCCAGAGCCTCGCCCTCCCAAGGGTTGGCCGGCTCGGCGGGAGCCTCGCCCTCCCAAGGGGGGTTCGGCTCGGCGGGAGCCTCGCCCTCCCAAGGGGTTGATGGCTCGGATGTCTCAAAGAGCTCCGGTTTTGAGGGTGGACATGGAATCAGTTTTTTGCGGGTGGGGCACGGTCTGACAATTGTCTGGTCGATCGGCAGGTTGCAAAAAATCGGCAAATCTCACACCTCGTGCAGATGGTATGGTGGACCTGTAATTCTGCCTTTGGAAATCGTCCAGTCGTCTTCCCCCATCCGGCGGTGCTGTGTAGGATGCGACCGACTTCCCAACCCTGTCGCCTGAATCTGGCGACAGCCGTCGCAGACAGTCAGATCTCGTGGAGTCCCGCACCGTGCGTCAGCCTCTTTCCTGTGGATTTTTGATCTTGCGGGGCCAACCGGTGGATTCGTTCCTGCTGATGAAGCATCCGCGACGCTGGGACCTGCCCAAGGGGCATCTGGACGAGGGCGAAACTGAACTGCAGTGTGCCCTGCGTGAACTGCAGGAAGAGACGGGAATTCCAGCGGATGCCGTGCAGATTGACTCGCAGTTTCAGTTTGAAAACCGCTACATGGTCAATCAGAAACGGTATGGAGGCAAGGGGCTGATTGAAAAGCGGTTGCTGGTATTTCTGGGCTTGCTGCTGAAACCTGTCGACATTGTTGTGACCGAGCACGACGATTATCGCTGGTTCGACTGGAGTCCTCCGCATCGCATCCAGGAATGGACGATTGATCCGCTGTTGTCTGCAGTGCAGCGGCACCTGCAGTCCAACGGCGGACTACGGTAGTGGGCATTCCGGATGCCAAGGGACAAGACCGCAATCCGGGCTACGGTTCGGGCTCTACTGCGGCCTTCCCAGCCCCGAAAAGCACTCGGCTCGTCGTCCTGCTGCACCATATCAGCACCTCAAAACAACTTTTGTCCTCGGCGTTATTCCTGCCTCAGATCACCTCTGCAAAACGCTGCAGGTTGCCGCAAAGTCGACCACTGCGTGTGAGAATGGGTGAATCCGGTGCATGCGGGTGATGAATCGGACCGTCCGGAGCAGCCTTCTGTCTGGCCACGACGGGATCAATTTTCGCGAACCTGAAAGTTCAGCTCCGCAGTCCTGACGGCGACCATTACTTCCTGTCGAAAAGGTTCGACAGTGCGAGGCTTTGCCGACGGAGGCTGCCAGTCGTTTGTCCTGTGGCTTGAATCGCTGTTTCACCGTGTTCCTGCTGCAGGATTCTCACGGCGATATCGTGCCCGGCGTTGAGGAACGCCAGTTGCCTTGCCCCACTTGATTCAGACAGTCGCCGGTTCGTCGGTGGCTGGCTTCCCGATTCAGACTGAATTTCATTGAACGAGCGTGTTCATGCGGCAGATGCCCGTGCCATCAGGCGACCGCCAGAAATGTTTGCAATCTGATCGGCAAATGCAGATGATTGGGGGCAGGGAAAAGAGTTGAGGTCCTGTGCATATCGACCGGCGAATCCTTACGTTGTTCCGTCTGATACAACCACGTTGGTGAATACTCCCAATGAGCTCAGTGAGTGTCTTCTGCATTGCAATTATCGTACTGGCACCACCCGTTCTGCTGGCAGAAACTCCCCCGCTGGCCTTCCCCGGTGCCGAGGGTTATGGGCGTTTTTCAAAGGGTGGTCGAGGTGGAGACGTGTATCATGTCACTACGCTGAATGACAGCGGCGATGGCAGTCTGCGGGAGGCGATTCGCACGAAAAAAGCCAATGTACCACGTACTGTCGTGTTTGATATTGGTGGGACCATTCGATTGAAGAAGAGACTGCAAATCGAGGGTGTGCATGGTCTGACACTGGCGGGGCAGACGGCGCCAGGTGATGGAATCGCAGTACGCGATCACGGTATCGAATTCCGCAGGTGCTCAGACATCATCGTGCGTTATCTGCGATTTCGACTCGGCGATGAAACGCGAACGTCGGAGGATGTCATCAGTTTTGGCCCCGAGGAGGGCACATGCCGAAATGTGATCCTCGATCATATTACAGCCACGTGGGGCATCGATGGCATCATGGATGTTTATGGTGTGGAGAATTTTACGATGCAGTGGTGCCTCTTTGGAGAGGCACTCAACGACAGCACGCATTACAAAAAGGAACCGCATGCGATGCTGATGTCATTTCGGAAAATCAAGGGCAATGTCAGTATTCACCACAACCTGCTGTTCAGCAGTCGCGACCGACATCCGACGCTCGGTGGCTATCCACCGCCCTATTCCGACAAGGATTCGATTTTTGATTTTCGCAACAATGTGATCTACAACTGGGAGGGCGCCTGCAATCTCGCCACTGGACGGTTTAACATTGTCGGAAACTACTGGCGTCCGGGCCCGAATACAAAACCGTACGAGGAGGAACAGCCTCTTCAGCCCAAAGCCGAAGCCCATGACGTGACGACAGGATACATCGCGACCAACATTTTTGAATCCAGGCCGGAATGGAGTGTGGACAACTATGCTGCCTTCCAGTGGGGTGTTCGCGGTGGCAAATACATTGGCGAAGTGACACCTGAAAAATTCAGGCAGCCTGAAGAGGTTGTCCTCGAAACGGATCGCCCGACAACGCAGAGTGCAAACGCAGCATACGAACTCGTGCTCGCTCAGGCCGGCGCCAGCAAAGTACGGGACGCCGCTGACAAGCGAGTCATTGCTGGCGTGATTTCGCGCAGGAATCGCCGCATAGACAGCCAGCAGGAAGTTCAGGGGTGGCCGCACCTCGAATCGGGCTCAGCCGCTCAGGATACGGATGGCGATGGCATGCCGGATCACTGGGAGCGAGCCCGGCAGCTCAACCTCAGCGATCCCAGGGATGGCAACGCCTATGGACCCGGTGGATATACCAACCTTGAGCTGTACCTCAATGATGGCGACTGAAAAGCCGCATGCCAGTCAGCCCACGGTGCTGAGAAACTGCAGGTCCCCGGAAGTCAGATCATACACCAGCCCGATGACTCGGACTTCACCGGCTTCCACCAGCGCACGTACCGCTTCGCTGCGTTCCAGCAGCACATCCACGGTATGGCAGACATTTCGGCGGATGGCATTGTTCAGCAGATCACCAGCCTGCCCCTGAGCCTGCTCGACAGCAGGACGGATTTCTTCAATCAGTCGACCGATGGCGCCGGGAATTGCTGTCCCACCGAGAGCTGCCTTGACCGCCCCGCACTGTTCATGCCCCATTACCAGTACCAGTCGCACACCCAGATTCTGCACGGCATATTCGAGACTGGCCTGCTCAAAATCGCCCAGCACATTCCCCGCCACGCGGACGACAAACAAATCGCCCTGCCCCTGATCGAAAATCACCTCCGGTGAGACGCGGGAATCAGCACAGCCCAGTATCGCCGCGAAGGGATACTGACCTTCCGAGTGTCGCTGACGATCTTCATGCGTCAACACGATCTGCTGACGCTCGTTCTGCAGATAACGCCAGTGTCCGTCCAGGATACGACGGAATGCCTGCTCGCGATTCAGCCCCTGACCAGGCTGATCAAGTCGTTCCGTGGGTTGTTCCCAGGGGGCCGGATGATGCATAGTACGGGACCTTCGCTGAGCGTGGCACTATTCGACCGAAACACCCTCGTCCGGATCCTTCTGTGGCGGCTCACTCTTGTCCCACTTGACGGCTTTCTCTTCAGCAGATGGTTCCGTCAGCGGCCGCACTACGCGAAATCCGACTCCCAGGGCGTCCGTGAAATACCAGATGCTCTGAGGAATCTGGGGATCCTGCTGTTTCCAGTCAAGGTTGGAGCCTTCGCGGACGGCGCTGCGAAGCATGTTCGGAGCATCATCCCAGCCACCACCTCGCACAACTCGCGGATACTCCGTCAATGGCACGACCAAAGGATCCAGCAGCAATTCCTTACGCTGCCCGTAAGTCTCAGCGGCATACTGGTCCAGCACCCACTCAGCCACATTTCCATGCATGTCGTGCAATCCCCACGGATTGGGTTTTTTCTTCCCGACCGGCTGATACTTACCGTCACTGTTGGCTTCATACCATGCGTATTCGCCGAGTGTCGCCGGGTCATCACCGAATGAGTACGCAGTCGTGGTACCGGCCCGGCAGGCGTACTCCCACTCGGCTTCCGTCGGCAGTCGATAGTATCGTCCGGTTTTCGCCGACAACCACGTGCAGTACATTCGCGCAGAATGCTGCGTCATGCAGATGGCGGGATTATTTTCCCGTCCCATCCCGAAACTCATGTCAGTGTAGGGAGGCGTCGGTCGCGTGACCGAGTCTGCCACTTTGTCCCGCGGTGTCGCCGGCTTGTTATAGGCCGCTCTGCGCAGCGAATCCACTCGGTCGCCCCAGACCTCATACTGGTTCCATGTGATCTCGTATTTGCTCATCCAGAACGGTGAGATCTGTACTTCGTGCTGCGGACCTTCGTCCTCGCCCCGCTCCGCTTCGCCCTCAGCACTGCCGAGGACAAATCTGCCACCACGGATCGGCACCATTTCCAGTTTGAAAGTGGTGTGTTCCAGCGGCTCTGTGTATGGCTTCATTTCGGCTTCCGTCGTTGCCACTGCGTCCGGAACCTTCAGGGGTTCGGGCCGGGCCACCTGGGCAGACAGCGGAGCAGCCATGCCGGCTGAAAGTACAACTGCCGTCAATACTGCAGCAGACCGCACACACAACAGACGAATCCGAAACATGGAATCAACCGGATCAGAGGCCAGAAAAATGGTCCAGGCAGAAGCGCCTGAGCCGAATCAATTGTCCACGAGCATCAACCCTTTGACTGCTCCCTTGCCCACGTGTCCTTCAGCGTGACCGTCCGGTTGAACACCGGGTGGCCAGGCTTTGAATCCGCATCCACGCAGAAGTATCCCAGTCGCTCGAACTGAAATCGCGAATGCACCGGTGCTGTCCCCAGCGATGGTTCCAGTCGGGCATTCTGTACAATGACCAGCGAGGCGGGGTTCAGGTTCGACTTCCAGTCCAGTGCCGGATCAGCCACTTCATCAGGATCTTCGCAGCGAAACAGGTGATCGTACAACCGCACCTCTGCCGTGACGGCATGTGCTGCCGAGACCCAGTGCAGCGTGGCTTTGACTTTGCGACCATCGGGAGCATCGCCGCCCTTCGTGGCCGGGTCATAAGTGCAGTGAATCTCGGTGACCCTGCCGTCCGCATCCTTCACGATGCCCGTGCAGGTGATGAAGTAGGCCCAGCGGAGCCGCACTTCACGGCCCGGCGACAGGCGGAAGAATTTCTTCGGAGGATCCTCCATGAAGTCTTCCCGCTCAATCCACAGCTCACGGCTGAAAGGCACGAGGCGGGATCCGGCCGCAGCGTCCTCGGGATTGTTCACCGCCGGTAACTCTTCGCTTTGACCTTCAGGATAATTTGTGATGACCACTTTGACCGGGTCCAGCACTGCCATCCGACGTTCGGCCCGACGGTTCAGGTCCTCACGAATATGATTCTCCAGGACCCCCATGTCCATTGTGGCGTTGTGTTTGGTCACGCCGACGTAAGCGCAGAAGGCACGGATGGCCTCAGGAGTATATCCGCGGCGACGCAGCCCACGCAGAGTCGGGATTCGTGGATCGTCCCAGCCAGTGACGTAGCCGCCCTTCACCAGTTCCAGCAGTCGCCGCTTGCTCATCATGGTGTATGTCAGGTTAAGCCGGTTGAATTCGATCTGCTGCGGGTGATGAATCCCAATCGCCTGACAGTACCAGTCATACAGCGGACGATGATTTTCGAACTCCAGCGTGCAGATGGAATGCGTGATGCGTTCGATCGAGTCAGACTGGCCATGAGCATAATCGTAGGTGGGATAAATGCACCACGCACTGCCTGTGCGATGGTGTTCCGCATGGCGAATGCGATACATGATCGGATCCCGCAGCAGCATGTGCGGATGAGCCATGTCGATTCTGGCCCGCAGCACATGAGCGCCGTCGCCGAATTCGCCGGCACGCATGCGACGGAACAGATCGAGATTTTCCTCCACGCTGCGATCTCGGTACGGACTGGCAACCCCGGGGATCACCGGAGTCCCACGACCGGCGCGAATCTCTTCCAGTGACAGACTGCAGACATACGCGTGTCCATTTCGAATCAACTGTTCCGCCCACTGGTACAGCTGCTCGAAATAGTCCGACGCGTAATACAGCCGATCGTCCCAGTCGAAACCCAGCCAGCGCACATCTTCCATGATCGATTCGACATATTCCGTGTCCTCCTTCTCAGGATTCGTGTCGTCGAACCGCAGGTTGCACTTTCCACCGTACTGCGCGGCAATGCCGAAGTTGAGGCAGATACTTTTGGCATGACCGATGTGCAGATAGCCATTGGGTTCCGGGGGAAATCGAGTCTGTACTCGGCCGTCCCATTTGCCGGTACGCAGATCGTCTTCCACGATCTGGCGTACAAAGTCCCGATGCGTATCCGCTGAATCGTTCATATCGCGTCACCTGACTGCCATTGTAAAATGTGTCACCGATTTGTGGCCGGTCGCGAAAATTGCGAGCCGGCCTGCAATGTCCCGCCCGGTTTCAGGGCAGGTCGGTGGCACCCATGAGGAATCGGTCAACTTCGCGAGCCGCTCCGCGGCCTTCGTTGATGGCCCAGACCACAAGGCTTTGTCCGCGACGACAGTCGCCGGCGACAAACACCTTCTCGTTGCTGGTCCGATACTTCTCGTGCTCGCCCTCGTACCAACTCATGCCACCCCGAGCCTCGCGGGTTTTTACGCCCAGTTGGTCAGCCACCGGGTGCTCAGGGCCGAGGAAACCGAGTGCCAGAAATACGAGATCCGCCGGATATTCGCGTTCTGTACCCGGAATCG
>CAITYU010000056.1 GCA_903896675.1 uncultured Planctomycetaceae bacterium | reverse complement strand
GTTGTTCAGGCCGAAGTGGCAGGTATTGTCGGCCATATCGTCACAGCCGGCGTGCGAGAAGTGAGCCAGCACGTTCGACTGATTGAGGCGGGCCATGGTGATTTCGGAGACCACCATTTCAAGAAATGCTGAAAAGGTGGCAAAAATGCCCTGACGTCCCGCCTGGTAGCCGAAGCCGGCGGCGGCGGAGTAGTTGCCGCGCTCCATGATACCGCCGCGGACAAACACTTCGGGATGCTTTGCCCGTACGTGGTTCAGGCCACAGGATCCTTCAAGGTCACTGTCGAACACCTTCACCGTCGCCAGACGC
Organism: uncultured Planctomycetaceae bacterium; assembly: GCA_903896675.1. Classification (GTDB taxonomy): domain Bacteria; phylum Planctomycetota; class Planctomycetia; order Planctomycetales; family Planctomycetaceae; genus SXXK01. The sequence goes on along the minus strand of CAITYU010000056.1, from coordinate 5,145 downwards.
TGAGCTTCGGGAATGGCGTCGAGAATGTCATTGAGGATGCGTCCGAAGAGATCTCGGTTACGCCCGACACTTTTCGCATCGGATCCGCGGTAGGACGGGCCGCCCGGACCCTTCTTTACGGCATTCAGATAGTCCACAGCGGCCATGCGACCGCGTTCAGTCAGGTAGTCCTTCGCAACGGACACTTTGATCACATCGTGCCCATGAGCACTGCCTTCAAGACCACGGATACCCACGCACATGCGGCGACGATTGATCAGGGCAATGGGTCCCGGCGATGTCACGGCAGCGCACATCCGGGCATACAGCGAATCGAGGTCTTCGCCATCGCCGATATTGACTGCCAGCCCGTGTCCTTCCAGGGTTCGAGCAACGCAGTAGCCCGGCAGATAATCAGACGGATGTCCGGCGATTGTTACGTCGTTGTCGTCGATCAGCAGCTTCACGTTGAGCTTCTGGGCGACGGCGAGACGTGCTGCTTCGGCATCGTTGCCTTCCATCTGAGATCCATCGGATCCCAGCATAAACACCACCTCGTCGGGATTGGCGAGGGCCACGCCGTTGACGAACGGCCACATGTGGCCCAGTCGTCCCGAGCTGAATTTGACGCCGGGAGTAAAGCCGCGTTCCGGGTGCCCGGGCAGGTGCGACAGGTACTCGCGATAGTGATACAGCTTTTCGATGGGCAGTTCCCCTTCGAGGACTGCCATCAGGTACTGGGTGGCCACTCGATGCCCGGCTTCGTCGAAGAAGATGGGCAGGACTTTGTGGCTGCCACCGGCTGCGGCATGTTTCATGAAGCCGTGCATGATGCAGACTTCGGGCACGGTGTCATAGGGACCACCGGTGTGTCCGCCGAGGCCTTTGGCGTCAGCGATGGCGGTGAAGAAAATGATGGCGTCGCGGCACAACTGGATATTGGCTGCGAGGATTTCCTTCTGCTCCGCGGTCAGCGTCGGTTTTGACGGGTCCAGTGCGATGCTCTGGTACTGATGAAGCGGAATGGGGAATTCGTGGTCGCCGGACATCGTTGTCTCCGTTGGCCCTGCATGCGGAACTGAATGTGCACAAAAAACCGGGAAATGTGCTGCCGGTGCAGAATCTGCCGTGCAGCGGCCCGTCGGCTGCAGCCTGCAGCAGCCACCGGGACAGAGCGTTCGGACGTGGCTGATGGGGCAGTCCGAACGAATAACAGACGGCAGTATGAAGCCCGTGGGTGCAATTGCAAATCCGAGCGGGTGGCAGTCAGTCGGCGTTGCTGAATTCCCAAAGGTCTGAATGCAGAATCGGCAGGGTCGACAGGGACGGCGAGGATTTTTCCGGGGCGGGGGTGACCGGGGGCGGCGTTGGAAATCGCTTTTTCCTCCGGTATGCATGCAAATTGTCGGCTGTCCTGCTTTAATGTGCCGCCTGTTGGTCTGTACCGGGCCATCCCGGCCCACCTGCCACGTGTTTTCAGGAGTTCCCACCGATGTTGTTTCGAGTTCTGACACTGCTGGCTGTCACCCTGACGGCCTCCGCCACCCAGGCGGCCCTGCGTTTGCCCAACATTTTCAGCGACCACATGGTGGTGCAGCAGAAGATGCCCATCCGAGTCTGGGGCTGGACCACAGCCGGCCAGGAAGTGACTGTGGAAATGGGTGGCAAGTCGGTTTCCGGCAAGGCCGGGGCGGACGGTCGTTTTGATGTTTCTCTGCCCGAGCTGCCGGCCGGTGGCCCGCATGCGTTGACCGTCAGGGCCGACGAAACTCGCACGATCAACGACGTGCTGGTGGGTGAAGTCTGGATTTGTTCCGGTCAGTCGAACATGCAGTGGTCCGTGAATGCGTCGAATGATCCGGATCTGGAAAAGCTGGCGGCAAAGTTCCCGAACATCCGGATGATCAATTTTCCGCAGGTGGGGACTCAGGAAGCAATTCTGTCGCACGACGATCGTCGCTGGATGGTGTGCAACCCTGAGAATCTGGGCAATTTTTCGGCTGTCGGGTACTTCTTTGCGCGGCAGTTGCATCTGACGATTGACGTGCCGATTGGCATGATCAACAACGCGTGGGGCGGTTCAGCGTGCGAAGCATGGGTGAATCGTGACGTGCTGAAGGCCAACGAAAAATTTGCTCCGCTGCTGGCTCGCTGGGAAGCTCAGGAGAAACAGTTTGCCGAGCTGTCCGGCAACAACAGCCTGAATGATGATCAGAAGAAGTCGCTGGAGGGATTGAAGCGACAGATGTCCGGGAATTCACGTCCGGCGAACATTTACAACGGCGTGCTGAAGTCGCATCTGGGATACACGATTCGCGGCGCGATCTGGTACCAGGGTGAAAGCAATGCCGGCCGTGCATATCAGTACCGTGATCTGTTTCCGACGATGATTGAAAACTGGCGGAAGGAGTGGGGCCAGGGGGATTTCCCGTTCTACTGGGTGCAACTGGCGGATTTCAAAGCACAGCAGGCGGAACCGGCAGAGAGTGACTGGGCCGAGCTCCGTGAAGCTCAGACGATGACCATGTCACGTCTGAAGAACACAGGCGAGGCGGTGATCATTGATATTGGTGAGGGCAAGGACATTCACCCGAAGAACAAGGTGGATGTCGGACGTCGCCTCGCTCGCTGGGCGCTGGCGAACGAGTATGGAGTGCAGGTGCCGTTCCACAGTCCGCAGTACCGAAGCATGGAGCGGGTGGGCGGGAAGATCGTCCTGACATTTGACCATGTTGCTGGCGGCTGGCGTCCGTTTGATGTGGCTCAGCCGGTGGGGTTTGCGATCGCCGGTGAGGACCACAAGTTTGTGTGGGCGGACGCAAAGATCCTGCAGGATGGTCGGATTGAAGTCTCCAGCAGCAGCGTGGCGGCTCCGGTGGCCGTGCGTTATGCGTGGGCAGACAATCCGGTGTGCAACATGTTCAGCGCAGCAGGCCTGCCACTGACACCGTTCCGCACGGACAACTGGCCGGGTGTGACTGTCAACAACAACTGAGGGTGTTTTGCGGGGTCTTCCGGCGGTTTGCAGATTCCGCCGGAAGGCTCGTTTTTTTCCGGAATGCACTATGGATCTTTCGCATCAGCGGGCGACGTTCATCGGCACTGGCCAGATGGCTGCTGCTCTGGCATCAGGTTTTGTCCGCAGTCTGCTGCGTCCGTCGCAGATCTGCGGCTGTGACCCTTCTGAGCCTGCGCGGCGGCAGTTTCAGCAGACGACGGGTGCGGACTGTGTGGTGACGGAGCATCCAGCGGAGGCGATGAGCGAGGCCACGGTGGTGATTCTGGCGGTGAAGCCGCAGGTGATGCCTGAGGTCCTGCGGAATCTGGCACCGCTGCTGACGAAATCACCGCTGGTGATTTCGGTGGCTGCCGGAATTACTCTGGCACGCATGTCCGCTGCACTGCCTGGCGGGACGCGTTTGATTCGCGTCATGCCGAATACTCCGGCCCTGATTGGTCGCGGGGCCAGTGCGGCAGCGGCTGGTGACACCTGCACTCCTGAAGACGTGCAGCTGGCGCAGACGCTGCTGTCCACGGTGGGACTGCTGCAGTGGGTCGGGGAACCTTTACTGGACGCAGTCACGGGACTGTCGGGCAGTGGTCCGGCCTATGCTTTTCAGATCATTGAGGCGCTCAGTGACGGTGGCGTGAAGATGGGTCTGCCACGTGTGGTCGCGACCCGCCTCGCGGCTCAGACGCTGCTGGGTGCCGCGGAAATGGTGCTGACCCAGAATCAGCACCCGGCGGCATTGAAGGATGCGGTGGCCAGCCCGGGTGGTACCACGATTGCGGGCCTGCATGCTTTGGAGCAGGGTGGCCTGCGAGCGGCACTGATGAATGCCGTGGAGGCGGCAGCGCTGCGTTCCAGACAACTGGGGCAATAACTTTCATTCAGGCGATTTTCAAAGACTCTTACTGCAAAAGGACTGATTATGCTGTTCAGACTGCAACGATGCCTGCTGCTGGCCGTCATCGTGCTGCTGTTTGCCGAGACGGCTGTGCAAGCGGCAGACCGCCTGGTGCTGGAACCCAAAGGCGAATCACGCGGGCACATTGTGCTGGTGTCCGGGGATGAAGAATATCGTTCAGAAGAAGTCATGCCCATGCTGGGCAAGATTCTGAGTCAGAAGCATGGCTTTCGCTGTACGGTGCTGTTTGCCTTCGGGCCGGACGGTGCCGAGTACATTGATTCAAACAACCAGTCAGGGATTCGTGGTTTTGAGTCCCTGCAGCAGGCGGATCTGATGATCATTGCAACGCGTTTTCGGCATCCCAGTGCCGAGGACGCGGCGCATATCACGGCCTTTCTGAAGGCTGGCAAGCCGATCATCGGTCTCCGCACAGCGACCCATGCATTTCGAGGCGGCGAGAAGTTCAGTGATGATCTGACGTATGATCAGTTTGGCCGGCAGATTCTGGGTGAGCAGTGGGTGTCGCATCATGGTCACCACAAGGTCGAAGGAGCTCGCAGTGTGGTGGAAGCAGGGGCTGAGAAGCATCCTGTACTGAGCGGCGTATCCGAGATTTTTGCTCCCAGCGACGTCTACGGTGTGGTGCACCTGACGGACAAGGATCAGATCCTGCTGCGTGGCGCCATCACGGAAACGCTGGATCCTCAGTCGAAAACACTCACTGACGACAAACGCAACATGCCGATGCAGCCGCTGGCATGGCTGCATGCTTATCAGATTCAGGGTGGTGCGGCTGGACGATCCTTCTGTACAACTGCGGGTGCAGCAGTGGACTTTGTGGACGAGGACCTGCGGCGTCTGATTGTGAATGCCGCGATCCATCTGACTGGCGGCAAGGTGCCGGAGAAGGCGGACGTGGAGTATGTGGATCCATTCTATCCGACGTTTTACGGCTTCATCAATGACGGTAACTATTATCGTCAGTTGAATCTGAAGCCGGCAGACTTCGGGCCTGGCAAGTCACCATTTCGTGACGATCCCGCCGGCAGTCCGAAGTGGCCGTTCCGTCCTGTTCCGAAACAGTAATACGTTCAGTCGGACTTCGACCGGTCAATGAAGTTCTGCATCTGCCGCCAGGGCCTGAATCAGTCCTGAGCGGCAGTTTTCGTATTGAAACGTCAGTCTGCGTACCGGTCGTACGAGACTGCTGACGCGGCGATTGCCACTGCTGCCGCGGGTTGAGGATTCGGCGGTG
>CAITYU010000055.1 GCA_903896675.1 uncultured Planctomycetaceae bacterium | reverse complement strand
GGCATCTTTTCTGAGAGGATGCACGTGGAACCGAGTGGCAGGACTATTGGTGTAAATCGGGGCCCGGTGGAAGGGGTATCCGACAATTCCAGGAGTGTAGATCAGATCCAGCGGAGCAACTGCCTGACCAGGCGGGCACCACGTGTTGGCGGGTGCAGCGGGCGGCGGGCAATAGGGGGTCATGGGGGAGATGGGGGTCATGCAGCACATGGGTGACGACGGGGCCAGGGGCATCATCCCGTTGCACAGCGGTTGCTGCGGAGCATACTGTGAGAGGTACATGGGCACTGGCGGGAAGATTGCGGGTGCCGGCATCCCCGGCGGGCACGAGGGACCCGCAGGCATTGGTTCCGAAGGGACATAGATGGGTTCTCCCTCAGGTTGTTCCATGGGCAGGCCCGGCACTTCAGGCGGAAGTTCGGGGGGCACTTCTGCCGTCGGCACCGGAGGAACTGCGGGCGATTCCTGGCTGATCAGGACTGCCGGAGAGGATGCCACGGCGGCAGCAGCCAGCAGGCTGCAGAGTTGCAGTTTCATGAGAAATCCGTTTCTGCGGACAGGTCGGGGTTGGTTGGCCGCTGCTGAAGTGCTTCTGCTCCCAAAGCTTCCATGCGGGTGTGTTCTGGATCGTCAGGACGCGTGTCTGACAGGTAGAAGTGGCCAGCGCAGGGATGGGAAAAACGAGAAGTTCCGTCCCGCCTCCCGTTGAAATCGCTGCCGTAGGCATGCTGCCTCAATTGCGATTAACCGCCAGAACCCGAGCGATCAGCACAATCGGGGCGAGGGGTGTCCGCGATGCTGAAGGGAACTATCCCTGCAGGTACGAGTTCAGATCTGCTTTCGCCACGGCTCGCTTTCACACGGCAGGGTGCGTACTTTCCGTGTCCCGTGGCAGGCTGGAAGACGCGTTAAGTGCAGGTTGCAGAGTTGTGATTTTCCCGCGATTGCAAGGAAGGATCTGTTGTACTTCAGGGGGCTTGCGGGGTTTGCGATGGCTGGGTGGTGTGTTTCCGCGGTTCTGCTCTGCGGACCTGCTGAGTTCGCCTAGTCTTTTCGTGTCTCTGCATCCGTGAATCGGTTGTATCGAAAACTCCTTTGACGGCAGGCATCTGCCGAAAAAGAAACAACCAAGGGGGAAAATCCCTCAGAAACATTGAAGTGGATTGGAATCCCGTCGAGTGGATGGAGGAAAATGCCGATTGTAGGAGTGGATGGGTATGTGCTGCGGTGTCAAGGCTGATCCGCGGTGACCCTCGATCGTGGCTGGCTTGACCGGCCATGGTAAAGCTTTGCCAAGGATGTGACAGCGATGAGGCGACTTCTGCGAGCGATGGTGGCTGTGCTGCCGATAGCGTTGGGTGCGGCGGTTCAGGGGCAGGAAGCGGCTGTTGATCCGGCAGCGGTTGAGGGTATCAATCGTGCGATTTCGCACATCAGTGAGCCGACTGCGGAGCTGCGTCTTGAGCAGGGGCATTCCAAGGTTGTGTTGTTCAAACAGAATGTCTCGCGAGCTTCCATAGCGGATCCCAATATTATCGAGACGACTCCGTTCACAACACGTGAGCTGGAGTTGATCGGGAAGGCACCCGGCAGAACGACGGTATCTGTGTGGCTGGGCGATGAGAATGCGGAAGAGTTGTTCAGTTTTGTTGTGCATGTGACCCCGCAGGCTCGCGATTTGTCAGTGCGAGACACGGAAATCAAAAAGCTGGAGCAGCAGGTATCGCGTCTGTTCCCGAACAGTTTCATTCGGCTGATCCCGGTGGCGGATAAGATCATCGTCAAGGGGCAGGCGAAGGATGCTGAAGAGGCATCTCAGATCATGTCATTCCTGCGTCGCGGTGGTCAGTCGCAGGGGCAGGCAACCAGCGGTGCGTTTGGAACAGGGACGTCGGATGCTGCTCTTGCGAATATGGAGGAGATCAATCTGGATTCGGTGGCCAATTCCATGACCATCATCAATCTGATTCGGGTGCCGGGTGAGCATCAGGTCATGTTGAAGGTGCGGATTGCTGAACTGAAGCGATCTGCGGTGAGAAAATTTGGTGCCAGTCTGGATGCGGAAGTCAGTGATTTCATTTTCGGGACGGGTGGAGCTGCAGGAAATGCTGTGATCAGTGGCACATTTTCTGAGAACAGTTTCAAGCTGTCTCTGGAGGCCCTTGAGCAGCACAAGGTGGCAAAGATTCTGGCGGAGCCAACACTGGTCACGATCAGTGGTCGGTCGGCGACATTCATGTCGGGCGGCGAGTTTGCTGTCCCAACTGTGGTTGGTGTTGACGGGGTGCAGGCGGCATCAACATCCTTCAAGGGCTACGGCACTTTGCTGACATTCACGCCCACTGTACTCGACAAGGACCGGATTCGTCTGCAGGTGAATCCTCAGTTCAGCACTCTGAATTCCGCCACGACTGTGAACGGGATCTTCGGGATGGACACGCGTTCTGCGAGCACGACGGTGGAGTTGCGAGAGGGGCAGGTTCTGGCGATTGCCGGCCTGACACAGTCGCAGCAGAACGGTGGCACCAGTCGGCTGCCCGGGCTCGGAAATATTCCGATTCTGGGGGCTCTCGGGGCGTCGAATTCTGCCAGTTCAGACGAGGTGGAGCTGCTGGTGATTGTGAGTCCGGAGATTGTGCATGGCGTGGATGCCAGCGAGGTGCCACAGTTGCTTCCGGGAGTGAATGTGACTGAGCCGACAGAGGTGGACTTCTTTCTGCGTAATCGAATTGAGGGTCGTCCCGGCCACTACCATCGGGCCACGGTCTGGCCGAACTATCGCGATCAGCTGCTGCACCCGAACCTCTACTTCAACAGCTATGAGAACAGTGCCCGCTACTTTTCCACGGGCAAGGTTGGCTTCTCACAGTGATCGTTCCTGCGATTCCGGACATGGGAGAAAACAGTGAATACATCAATTTCATTGCGGATGGTTCTGGCGGGATGCGTGCTGTCGATACCTGGGTGTATGCGGGACAAGATCACCGTGCCAGCACCCCTCCCGGAGCCGCCGGCAGCCCTTGGTACCAGTGTTCGTCCGATGCTGGATCTGCAGGAAGCTCAGGGTGAGGCCACGGACTTTGTGATCTACGAGCATGAGTTTGTGGCGGGGACAGCGAGACTGAATCCGGCCGGTGAGGCCCATCTGCGACAGATCGGTGCCCGGGCCGCGCTGGTGCCATTCCCGATTCTTGTGGAGAACTCGTCTGAGGAAATTGCCGCCATGGTGGAAAACTGTCCGCCCTGTGCTGAGCTGGATACGCAGCGGCGGAACGTCGTTGTGGCGGCTCTGACCATGATGGGAGTCCCAGCGGCGTCTCAGAGGGTGCTGACATCACCAGCGTTGTCCGCGGGGTTGACTTCGGTGGAAGCTGAGCGGGCCTTTGGCGGTGCCGTACAGGGCGGCGGATCCGGCGGTGGTTGGGGAGCCTCCGGGGCAGGCGGTGCGGGTGGTGGAGGCGGCTTCCGCTGAAGTCGTCTGATTCTGGTGTGTTGAGTGCAGAGTGTTATCAGCCTTCTGAGGGTTCAGATATGCTTAGTCGGTCGCATCGCTGGGTTCTGAAGGCCCTGCTGCCGATGGTTCTCTCCGGCTGTGCTGTCAGTCAGAGTCTGACGGACAGGCTGCCGAAGATGGGACGTGATCGGTACAGCGAACAACTGCTGGCAGCACGTATGGCGGAGCAGAGCGGGGAACTGCTGCGTGCTCGTAAAAGCTACGAAGAATTGCTGAAGCGACATCCGGACAAGGTGGATCTGCACCATCGGCTCGGCGTGCTGTGTCAGAAATCCGGGGACGAGCAGGCTGCCATCAGCTATCTGAGCCGGGCGCACGAGCTTTCGCCAACCAATGTGGAGGTGCTCTGCGATCTGGGTTACTCGCAGTACCTGCAGGGGAAAACCCAGGAAGCCGTTGAGGTTTACCGCAGAGCACAGCAGATCAATCCGTCCCATCCGCGGACTCAGACGAACCTCGGCATAGCTCTCATTGACATCGGAGAAATCTCGACGGCAATGACGACACTGCGGCAATCGATGAGTGAGTCTGATGCCGCTTCGACTGTCGGGTTCGCACTGGTGCAGAAGGGCGACCTGTTGCAGGCACGTGAATACTTCACGCGGGCAATTGACTCCGATCCCACCAGCCAGAAGGCTGCGGAGGCGCTTGTGCAACTGGGCGAACTGCTGGCGGCCGAGCACAACGTGGCACAGGGACTTCCGGCGGCGCAGAATCCGGCTGGTAATATCGGAACTGCGACGCAAAGCGAGGCCCCTTCCGGGGCCCCCGCGTCAAGGCCCGAGACGGTGAATTTTGAGTCCCTGTATTCGCAGAAAATTGAGCAGCCTGTGAAGTCCGGGACTCAGACGATACCGGCCGCCGCTGCTGCGGTTGAAAATACAGTGCCACTGAGTGCTTCGGGGCATGCGGTGGTGGAAAATTTTCGTGCATCTCCGGATGCAGACGCGGGAGTTGCGCTGCCTCCGATCGAGAGCGTTCAGCGGCGTGAGCAGACCACAGTCGGTCATTCAAATAATTCTTCAAAGGTTCAACTGAGTCATACATCACTCCGCGCTGACGAATCCGCAGCGAGCGCCAGGCTCTCCGCGGATGTGTCTGATGGCCTCGAAGATCTCGGCGAATTCGTTGAATCGAGTCCAGCCAGCAGTCCGGTGCAGGGGATCAGAAGTCTGGACGAGCGGCGCCGCAGTGGCGGTTTGATTGAACCGATGCTGGGTAGCAGCGCGCGGGCGCGGCGGTCGGAAGCGGCGACGGAGGCGGCGACGGAGGCGGAGGCGGAACGCAGCCTGCCGCCGGTGACCGAGTCAGTGGAGCATGGGCCTCGCCGACTGGCAGCCAGCAAACGCAGGGGAGGTGCGGAAAACGCCACTGCGGTGCAGGAACCAGAGGTCGAAGAGGCGGCACAGACGGCAGATGCCGTGAAAACTCCGGTCACGAACCTGCCAACAGTAGCTCCGCAGGCAGTCCCCGCGATTGCTCAGGCAGGAGCCGCAGTCCCCGGAACTCAGATGGTGCTGGTCCGCGATGCCTCGGGACAATTCTTCCAGATGCCGCTGGTGATGCCTGCAATGCCGGCACCGGCAGCGGCACAGTTCAATCCGCAGCCAGTGCCTGTGTTTACCCAGATGCCGCAGATGCCGTTGTCGCCGATGGGGCAGCAGGTGCCGCCTGGATCATATGCTCAGCCTGTGCAGCAGATTGCCTACCGCCCCGCCGGCGAATTGGCACCTGGGTATATGCAGCCCGGACCGGCGCCTGCACTTCCGCAAATCTACGCAAATGGTCAGCCGATCAATGCGGCGGGGTTCCAGGCACCGACTGCCCCGCAGTATACCGCACCTCCGCAGTATACCGCAGTTCCGCAGAATCTGCAGGGGCCGCAGTATCCGATGGATGCTCAGTACCAGCCAGTGGCAACACCGCCACAATTGCAGCCGTACGGTAGTGCGCCACAGTATCCTCCGGGGCCACAGTATTCACCGGGAAAACAGTACGCGCCGGGGCCACAGCCCGCAATGCCACCTCAGTACCCGGCCTCAAATTTCGCGCAATCGACAACAGCGTTGGACGGAATGCAGCCTGTGACTGGCATGCAGCAGCAGGAGCAGCAGCAGAACAGCAACAGAGCACTGTCATCAGGGCCTGCGGAGTCGGGGCTGCCTGCGATGTCACCTGCAGCCAGGGTGGCACACGTGACTTCGTTGTCACCGCGAGGAGCGTCTGCTCCGGCGATTCCCATATCCCAACCGTCTGCTGCCACGCAGCATGTCGTGACACCGGCCGCTGCGGCCGGTACCACACCTCAGTCGTCGTCAGCGCTGCCGGTCGTTTCGACCGGCGCTCAAATGCCGGGCTCCACTGCATCGGTTGGTGGTCTGCCACTGGCCTTCCTGCGTTCGTTCTATGCTCAGATGTCGCTTGAGCAACAGGCACTCTTCTGGCGGGACCTGCGACAGATGCGCGGTGGGAGTGCGGCGGAAAAGGCTGTGTACCGCGAGCTGGCAGAGTCATCAGTCGGTCTGGCTCAGATCGAAGCCGCGATTACGATGCTGGCGGTATTTGAGGAGCAGGCACTGGCTGATCGCCTGCTGTCGAAGGCTGCCGAGTCTGCGGACCCTACGATCCAGCAGGCAGCACGCACGGCCCTGTCCATGCTGCCGGTTCAGACCCTGACGCGGCGCTGAGCCTATTTGATCGAGTACCCGTTTTTCAGCAGTTTTTCGATCAATCGAATTTCGTTTTCTGCCAGAGCTCGGCCACGTGGTTGTTTCATCCAGTTCGCCGCTGTGATTCCGGCTGCAGTGGGGTGACAGAACAGCCTGAACTGTCGTGGCAGATGATGTTTCATAACAATCCGCAATCGCAGCATGTGCCATGCAGAGGAGACGAGCCAGAGGGTGCGGATGCTGCTCAGGCGACTGTCCTGCTTCAGGATTCTGCCGCATTCGCGCGCGATTTCCGAGAGTTCTCCGGTGGCAGATACGCTGATCATCTGCTGCGCACGGGCCCCCGCCTTTTCAGCAATACCAAACATGCGTGTGGCTTCGTCGGTACCGGACGGGGAGCCTGCACGGCTGCCGGCACACAGCAGCAGCAGGCTGGTTTTACCTGCCAGCAGCAGTTGCACGGCTGCTGTGGTTCGTTGCTGCAGTTCTTCGGCGTCGGATGATCCGCAGACGATGGCTGCATCGGCCTGCGGTGCTTCGTCTGCGCAGAACAGATCTTTGGGCAGAAGGCTCATTGCTGATCCTGACGCATATCCGACGATCCCGGTCTGACCATCGAAGATTCGAACAGCTGCAGTTCGCCGGTTGCGACCCGCCCGCAGCAGGATGCATATCTGTTGGAAAAATCGATTCGTGGGAGGCGATGGTATTTGCGTATCAGGGCCCCGCAGCGCCTGCAGAACAGCAGATAACGTGCCTCGGGTGTCCGGCTGGTGCAGCATGCCTTCGGCACTGCACCGAGCCTGACTGCCATTTCCTGCCAGACGTGGTCATGTGCATGTCCGGGGCCGACCAGCGCGTGTGCCACTTCGTGCCGAATTGTGTCCAGTGTCTCCTGCCATGAGTTCAGTTCAATGATCGGTGCACTGAGACTGATGGTGCGACGAGTGTAGCGACAGCAGCCCGCGCGCATTTTGGCCCGGTCAATTCGGGTACGCCAGCCCTGTTCCCACAGACCGTGCTGCTGCAGCAACTGGTCGCAACAGATTATTGCTTCTGCGACATCCGCCATGATTCGACTTTCTTTCATTCTGCCGACGGGGGGCCCGAGCGCAGCACGCGACCACCCCTGGTGCCGGGACCGGGCCCCAGTTCAATCAGCCAGTCTGTCTGTGACAGCAGTTCCTGGTCATGATCAATGATAATCACCGAATGACCGGTCTGCACCAGAAAGTCGAGGCACGCGACAAGATTCCGTACGTCACTCCCGTGCAGACCTCCGGATGGTTCATCGAACAGAAACAGAGTGCGTCCCGAATTTGTCAGCTGGGCGGCCGTCGTTTCCCCGCCGGATGAGTCCGCGAGGTCCTGCGGAACACCAGCCAGCATGGCAGCAATGCGGAGCCGCTGTGCTTCACCGCCCGACAGCACGGTCAGTGGCTGTCCCAGACGGAGGTAGGACAGGCCAGCCTGTCGGAGCGCATTGAGTTTTGTCTGAATCCGATAATTGGCGTGAAAGAAGCGAAAGGCTTCGTCCGCCGACATCTGCAGAATCTCGTCGATGCTGCGTCCCCGGTAGCGAATCTCCAGCACATCCGGCCGGAAACGACGACCTCCGCAGGCTTCACAGACCGTTTCGATATCGGCCAGAAACTGCATGGGTACGGTGATCTGCCCGCGACCCTCGCAGGCCGGACAGCGACCACCGCGCGACGAATTGAAACTGAACATGCCGCGAGTGAAGTTGCGACGGCGCGCTTCATGTGTGTCAGCGAGGAGAGCCCGGATTTCATCGAAGATCCCCAGCCAAGTGGCGGGGATGCTGCGACTGCTGCGTCGCACCGGCTGCTGATCCATCAGCAGTATACTTTCCAGATGTTCAGCTCCACTGATGCCGACAACTGTGGAACATGCGGGCTGCTGACGAACCCCGGGCTGCAGGCGGGACAGCAGGTGCGGGTACAGAGTCTCTGTCATCAGTGAGCTTTTGCCACTGCCGCTGACTCCGCAGATTCCGCACAGCACTCCCAGCGGAAACTCCACATCCGTGCCGACCAGATTGCGACAGTGAATACCGGTCAGTTGCAACCAGTGCTGAGGTGTGCGCAGGTCTCGCAGACGCGGTATGCCGGATCCCGGCCCGGCTTGTGTGCTGCGACCTGCCAGCAGCTTCCCCGTTGCGGTGTCCTGCTGCAGCAGCAACTCGGGTGAGCCCTGAAAGACAATGCGACCTCCATCGTCGCCGGCACCAGGTCCGGTTTCGATGACCTCGTCGGCCGCGAGGATCACCGTTGGATCATGCTCGACCACAACCACGGTGTTGCCCGCCTGCTGCAGTTCACGAATGACGGTCAGTACGCGGGCCGTATCGGCAGGGTGCAGACCCTGTGTCGGTTCGTCCAGCACATACAGCGTGCCTGTCAGTCCGGCGCTGAGGGCGGCGACCAGCAGAGTGCGTCGAGCTTCGCCACCCGACAGCGACTTCATGCTGCGTTCCAGTGCAAGGTACTCCAGACCGCAGCGACACAGCAGATCCAGTCGCCGCAGGGCATGGCGAAATGCGGGAGCAACTGCGTGGCGGTCAGACTCGGAAAGTTCCTGCTGCGCAGTCTGCAGCCAGGCCAGCAGAGCACCGGCTTCCAGACGACAGACTTCAGGAAGCGTTGCGTTGCACCACCGCGCAGCGGCGGGAAATGCTCCCAGCCGTGTTCCGCTGCAGCCCGCACACACCTGCGGTGCAGAATCATCACCGGAACAACCGGTACCGCCACAGTCCGGACAGGCCCCCAGCGGGGAATTGAAACTGAAATTCTGTGGGGTGATGTCACTGAATTCCGTGCCGCAGTCGGCACATTCAAGTCGAAACGGGTAGACCAGTTTGTGCCACAGGCCGTCGTCCACTGTGACGCTGACCGCAGACGCTGAAGGCAGCACACTGCTGAGCGCCACCAGAGTGTCAGCCAGCTGCATTGCGGTGGCAGCGGCATCCTCCAGTCGGGAGGCCTGCCCCGGTTCGGCTTTCAGGCGATCGGCAATGAATATCGTCTCGGACGGCAGTGGGCTGCCCTGCGGCCACTGATCCAGCGCTGTCACCCGGGAATTCACAAGGCAGCGTGTGATGCCTCGCTGCAACCAGAATTCAGCGGTGGCCGGTGGTCCGCCCCTCGCTTTTGCCAGCGTAAATCCCAGCAGCAGCCGTGCTCCGGGGGCATCCCTGAGCAGCGCTGCAGCGGCTGTTGCGGGCGAATGTCGGCAGACCGGGATACCACAGGCAGGACAGTACGGCGTGCTGCAGTGGGAAAACAGAGTCTGCAGTGCATCGAGAATTTCAGTGCGACTGCCCACGGTGCTGCGCGGTCCATCGCCTCGGGCTGACTGATGAATGGCCACGGCGGGCGGCAGCCCTGTGATACGATCGGCGGCCGGGCGTTCAATCCGTTCCAGAAACTGTCGCGCTGCCGGAGAAAATGTCTCGACATATCTTCGCTGCCCTTCAGCGTAGAGAGTGTCGAATGCGAGGCTGCTCTTGCCGGAGCCGCTGAGACCGCAGATGACCGTCAGCGACTCATGGCGGATTCGCAGCGATACATGCCGGAGATTGTTGACCCTGACACCCTCCAGTTCGATGCAGGCTTCAGAGGCTGTCAGCGAGGAACTCATGGTCAGGACTCCAGCGTTCGGCACAAGTCCGGGGATTCCGGCAGAAAAAGATGTTGTACAGGAAAGTAACGAGAACCGCCTCAGCTGCGCCGTCGCAGCACGAAGACCGCATCGCCCAGTTGATCGTCGAGCGGCAGCGAGTTTTCCGGGTCATAGCAGAAATCGTGGACACTCAGCAGTTCAAATTCCGGTACGGTCTGCAGCAGTCTGCGAAACTGATCGGCTCGATAGATCCGCAACTGATGATCGCTGCGCAGTCGGATGACTCCGGAGGGCAGGGTGGCCTTCAGGCTGAACCGCACTGTTTCGAGGCGTGTCCGGCGACAGAATTGCAGCACTCGGACTGTGACTGTAACGGACTTTCTTCCCCGACGCAGCGTCCAGCGCTCACAGTCTTCCTCCGCTGCGTCCGGTGGCAGCAGATGAAATCCCAGCAGATACAGTCCGCCTGGTCTGAGTGCCCTCGCGACGGACAGCAGGTGGCATCGTGCTGATTGTTCATCCGGCAGGTGTCGGAAGGTGTTGACGAGGCAGTGGGCCAGATCAAAGTTTCCCGTGGTCTGAAAATCCCGCATATCAGCGGTGAAAACACTGGCTGCCAGCCGCCGTCGTTTCAGTTGACGCTGTGTTTCCCGCACGCAGTGAGGGTTCAGGTCGAATGCGGTGACAGCCAGTCCCAACTGAGTCAGGTTGACTGTCTGACGGCCACCACCGCAGCCAATTTCCAGCACCGACGGACGGTTTGTCCCCAGCCATCGGGCTGCCAGCTGCTGGATGAAATCGGCCTCGAAATCGGTCTCATCGGAAAACGCAAAGTCCCACAGGTCCGGGCGGTCGTAACACTCCATGATCGTCTCCCAGCGACAGCAGTGCTGCAGGTGGCAGCCCTGCGGCGGCGAGAAGTTGACGGTTGTGCTGGTGAATCGCAAGTCGACGGGTGACTTTTCCGCAGGAAAATTCTACTCTTACAGACCAACTGCCTGTCACGTCGTGGTCGACTGACCGGCATCACGAAGGAATAGTGCAAGAAACGGAGCTCAGCTGTGAGCGTGCAATTGAGTGGAAGCGTCCTCCTGCCATCCCTGCGCGGGCTGCTTCTGACGGGTCTGCTGACCGGTGCTCTGTGCTGTGGCACAGGCTCTGTGTGCGGCGAGGACTGGCCCTGGTTTCTGGGGCCCCGACACACTGGTGAATCCGGAGAAACGGGGATTGTGCCTGACTGGACCGCAGGGCCTCCACCGGTACTCTGGAAGCAGGCGATTGGCACCGGTTACAGTGCTCCGTCTCTGCTCGGAGATCGGCTGGTTGTGCATCACCGCCAGGGGAAGCAGGAGATCATTTCCTGCCGACGCCGCAGTTCGGGGGAAGAAATCTGGCAGTACACGTATGAGTCGGCGTTCGAGGATCCCTACGGCTATAACAACGGTCCGCGCTGTTCGCCGGTGCTGACGGAGCGATTCTGTTTCACGCTGGGAGCGGAAGGCATGCTGTGCTGCGTGTCTTTGCAGGACGGCAGCCTGGTCTGGAAGAACGACTTGAGAGCGACTTTTCAGTTGCCGGAGTGGTTTTTTGGGATGGGGTGTTCACCGCTGCTGGACGGGGATCGTCTGATTGTCCTTGTGGGAGGTCAGCCGAATTCGGGTGTCGTGGCATTTGATACCGCAACGGGCAGGGTGCTGTGGGAAGCCGTGGGGAAGCAGACCTGGGATGGTACTGAGACTCCGGAGGGCAACAGGTATGTGTGGACTGGTGAGGAGATGGTTGTCAGCTACTCGTCCCCGATC
Source organism: uncultured Planctomycetaceae bacterium (assembly GCA_903896675.1). Taxonomy (GTDB): domain Bacteria; phylum Planctomycetota; class Planctomycetia; order Planctomycetales; family Planctomycetaceae; genus SXXK01. The sequence goes on along the minus strand of CAITYU010000055.1, from coordinate 21,015 downwards.
ATTGCCGAGATTCATGGGCGACGCCATCTGCTGTGTCTTGTGCGTCAGGGACTGGTGTCCCTTGATCCGGCAACCGGAGCCACGAATTTTCACTGGTGGTTTCGTTCACGAGTGCATGAGTCAGTTAATGCGGCCCGCCCGATTGTTGTGGGGGATCAGATCTTTCTGTCTGCTGCCTATCAGGTGGGATCAGTCCTGCTGAAAGTCGGCAGCGACGGTCGTGCGGTGAGTGAGGTGTGGTCGGACCGCAGCAATCTGCTGGCGCACTGGTCGACTCCGATCCACGTGGACGGCTTTGTGTATGGGTTTTCGGGAAGGCACGAGAATGAGGGTGAGCTGCGGTGTGTGCGGCTGCAGGACGGGGCTGTGCAGTGGAGTACATCCGGGTTTGATGGCGATCTGACGAATCTGCGGGTGAACAGGGCCAATGGGAAGGTTGTGGATTCCGAGACGGGGAAGGAAATCCCCTATCCATTTTTTGGTCGTGGCTCGCTGACTCGTGTGGGAGACCGCTTTATCGTTCTGGGTGAGCGTGGGACGCTGGCGGTGGTGGATGTGAACCGGGAACGTTTCGTTGAGCGCGGTCGTTTTTCTCTGGATGAGATTGGCAATCCGGCGTGGGTTGCGCCGGTGGTTTCGGACGGCAGGCTGTACCTGCGGAGTGAAAACTGGCTGGTTTGTCTGGATCTGCAGAGTGCTGCGAAGGGGCAGAACGCGGCTGCGGGCAAAGGGGCTGGGGACTGAATGCCTGCGAACAATCAGTGACGGTTGCCGTTCAATCGTCCGTTTCTGGCTGGTGCAGTGATCGCGAAGTAATTGACGACTGCTGCGTCGATGGCTTCCCGGGTGGCACGGATGGGAGTGTCGTGGAACTGGCAGTAGTTCTGCACCTGCAGCAGCAGGTCCCGCGCGTGGCAGCAGCGCAGTGGTCGTCCGGCTTCGCGGTAGTGTCGTCCCAGCAGGTAGTCCATGGCGCCATCGTCGATGGGGACATTCATGGACCGCGAGACGGATTCGAACAGTTGTCGGAATTCAGCTTCCGAGGGGTCTGAGATTTCGATCTTGTAGGGAATGCGTCGCAGGAATGCTCCGTCCACCAGTTCGTGTGGCTCGATGTTGGTCGAGAACACCATCAGCAGGTCGAAGGGGAATCTGACTTTCTTGCCGGAGGGCGTATTGAGGAAGTCGTAGCGACGTTCCAGTGGAATGATCCAGCGGTTGAGGAGTTCATCGATGGGCATTCGCTGCCGGCCGAAGTCGTCGATGACAAGGGTTCCGCAGTTGCTTTTGACCTGCAGGGGAGCCTCGCAGACTCGCGAGGTCGGATTGAGCTGCAGTTCCAGTTCGTTCATGGTCAGTTCACCACCGGCAACGATGGTGGGTCGTCGGATACGGACCCAGCGACGATCGATATCCTGTGAATCGAGCAGTCCGCTGCCGACGGTGCTGTCGTCGATTTCGGTGTGCACGCGCGGGTCAAAGATGCGGATGATGTCACCTTCGACGGCGACGGATCGTGGAATCCAGATGGTGGATCCGAAGGCTTCGGAGATGCGTTCGGCGATGCTGGTCTTGCCATTGCCGGAATTTCCGTACAGGAACAGTCCGCGTCCGGCTTTGATGGCGGGGCCCAGTCTTTCGAGGATCTGATCGCTGAGTACGAGGCTGCGAAATGCACGGCGGAGGTCCGGCATGCGAATCTGCAGTCTGGAGGGGCTTTGCAGGGATACGGCTGTGGCGTAGTCTTCAAGCGGTACCGGGGCAGCTCCGAAGTAGCTGGATTCGAGTATGTACTGGCGTGCGCGTTCGCGGCCGGTGGGGGTCAGGATGAATTCTGAGTCGCCGGCGGCGGTTGTGCCGGACAGGTCGATGTGTTTTTCCTGTCGCAGCTGCTTCAGCAGAGGTTCGGTCAGTTTCCATGGCAGCCGCAGTTGTGCGGCGATGCGACGTCCGGTCACGGCAGAATTGCTGAACATGAATCGCAGGATGATGCGTTCGAGAACAGCGTAGGTGACGCCTGCGTCCTTCAGGGTCAGGGGCTGGCGAGGAATGAACGCGTCGGTATCCGAGGATTCCTGTCGAGTGGGTGCAGCATCACCCAGGATCATGTTGACCCGTTCGAACAGGTCTTCGAATGACTCAGTGGAAGTGCCGTTGGGCGAAATGTGGGAAGCGGACACGCTCTCAGTCTCCATCCGAATGTGTCGATTGTGACACCGTCGGCGACAGAAAATAGTATCAACCGGAAACCACTAGGTCAGAAATCGCGGCTGGTCAAACGCTGTTGCAACGGTGCGACAAATCGGGAGAATGCGAGGGCGGTTGATGCAGGTTGCAGCAGCTGGTGGGGTCCTGACGAATCTGGCGACGCGGCCTGAAGTCGGTCGTACAGTTGTGGAGGTGTGACGGTGAAGTTTGCGATATGCCAGGAACTGTATGAGAATGTTTCGTGGGCTGAGCAGTGTCGGCTGATTGCCGAGGCTGGCTATGGCGGAATTGAGGTGGCTCCATTTTCGATCGCCGCTGACCTGCGATCTGTTTCGTCGGGGGTGTTTTCCCGCATGCGTCAGCAGGCAGCCGAGCATGGTCTGGAGATCATCGGTCTGCACTGGTTGCTGGCGAAAACCAGTGGCTTTTATCTGACCAGCCCGGATGCTGCAGTGCGTCAGGCAACGGCAGACTATCTGTCGTTTCTGGCGGATGTGTGTGGGCAGCTGGGTGGCACGGTGATGGTATTCGGGTCGCCACAGCAGCGCAATCTGCTGCCCGGAGTCAGTCATGAGCAGGCGGTGGAATATGCTGCGGAAGTTTTCTCAGCAGCGGCGCCGGCATTTGCGGCGGCCGGTGTGACGCTGTGTCTGGAGCCTCTGACACCGAAGGAGACGGACTTCATCAACACCTGTGCTGATGCGGTGCGGGTGATTGAACGCGTGGGGCATCCTGCGGTCATGCTGCATCAGGACGTGAAGGCGATGCTGGGCGGTGAGACGGATTCGATACCGAATCTGATTGAACGCTGGCGCGGTCTGTGTCGACACTTTCATGTCAACGACACGAACCTGCTGGGGCCAGGCATGGGTTCAACAGACTATCATCCCATTCTTGCTGCGCTGCAGTCCAGCGGATACTCCGGCTGGGTGTCAGTGGAAGTCTTCGACTACTCACCAGGCGCGCAGTTCATTGCTGAAAGCAGCATTCGATACATGCAGCGAGTGCTGGATGAGTTGCGAAATTCCGGCTGATGCTGCAGGAGAGTGGGATGCACTGAGCAGCAATTGCAGAAGCAGGACATCTGTGTGGTGCTGAGATGCTGAGTCGTATGAGAGATGCTGCAGTGCTCGACAACAGAGTGCAGCAATGATGATCACACGGTCGATGAACGTGCGACGAATGGTGAGCATGGAGCAGGCTGATGTGACCTTGTCATTGATGTCAAAAAAATCCTGAGATCAGTGTCAGAAAAATGTCGAACAGTCTTGCGTTATCCATATATTCACCTAACATTCTGATCACCAACAGCAGATTCTGTTGCACAAGTGCTGGATGCACGTGGCGAAGGACATCGCCTCTCAAAGCGGACTTCAAAGCGTTCATCAGGCAAGAATGGAATCTGCGTCGCTGTTGTCACTGGGACAGCAGCGAGTGATGTTTTGGTCCGTGGTTGTCCTGAGTGTTCAAAGCCCGGTAAGCCTTGGCAGGACTGCCACAACAAGTTCAACGTTTTCTGGAGGAACGTACTGTGGCAAAGAAAGCTGCAAAGAAGGCCGCGAAGAAGGCTGCTACTGCTGCACCTGCAAAGAAGGCTGCAAAGAAGGCTGCTAAGAAGAAGTGATCTGATCACTCCTTCGGATCTCTTCCGGCGGCTGACAGTTCTCTGTCAGCCGTTTTTTTTTGCGCTCTGTCGTGTGACGGTCGGAAACTGGTCAAAACAGGGGGATTAGCGATGAAATTTCGGAACTGCAGATGCATTTTTCCGTCGCGATCAGGGCATTTGCTGCTGCTGTTCTGCGGTGTCGTCAGCGGCATTTTGACAGCCGGGGTGGATGCGGGTGAAGTCAATGTCGGCGACAGGGCACCTGCCTTTACAGCGCTGGACCAGGATGGCAAACAGTGGAAATCCCAGGACCATGTGGGCAACAGCATCGTGGTTGTCTACTTCTACCCCGCGGACATGACCGGTGGTTGCACGAAGCAGGCCTGTGCCTTTCGTGATGATCTGGCGCAGCTGAAGCTGAAGGGGGTTGAAGTGGTCGGCGTCAGTGGAGATTCCGTTCGCAACCACCAGCTCTTCCGCAAGGCGCACAGCCTGAACTTCACCCTGCTGGCGGACACCGAGGGGCGCGTGGCTGAAGCTTTCGGTGTTCCGGTGACGAAGGAAGAGAAGTCCGTGAAGGCTGTGATCGACGGAAAGGATGAGATTCTGGTCCGCAGCATCACTGCCAGACGCTGGACCTTTGTGATCGATCGGGACGGGCGAGTCGTCGCAAAAAATACCATGGTGGCAGCGGCTGAGGACAGCCGGGCAATCGCCGAAGTCGTGGCAAAGCTGGCAAAGCAGCAGTAGTAATTTCGAGCAGCGAGATGAGATACCATAACGTGTGCATCGAGGCGGCGGCTCACCTGCTGCCACCTCACGTCATTACCTCTGACCAGATTGAAAGCAGGCTGGCACCGGTCTACGAAAGACTGGGACTGCCGGCCGGTCGACTGGAACTGATGACCGGGATTCGCGAGCGTCGCTGGTGGGACCCGGGGGTGCTGCCCGGTACTGTCAGTGTGCAGACGGCACGACTGGCGCTGCAGCAGTCCGGTCTGCCGGTGGATGCGATCGGTGCACTCGTCCACGGCTCCGTCTGTCGTGACCGTATGGAGCCTGCCACCGCGGCGGGGGTCCATCACGGTGCTGGTCTGCCCTCGGACTGTCTGGTGCTGGATGTCAGCAACGCCTGCCTCGGGCTGCTCAACGGTCTGCTGCTGATCGCCGATCAGATTGAACTGGGGCGGATTCGTGCGGGTCTCGTTGTCGGTACGGAGACCGGTCGAGATCTGGTTGAAGGCACGATCGACAGTCTGTTGCAGGACACGACACTGACACGCCAGTCAATCAAGTCGGCCTTTGCTTCGCTGACCATTGGTTCCGGTTCTGCGGCGATTGTGCTGTGTGATCGGCGGCTCAGTCGCACGGGCCATCGCCTGCTTGGTGGCGCGTGGCTGTCTGATTCGTCGGCTCATCAGCTGTGTGCCGGGGGCGTTGAGGCGGGGGGCGGGGACGGGCGTCCCCGGATGGAGACGGATTCCGAAGCCCTGTTGCACGCGGGTATCGCGCTGGCCTGCAGAACCTGGCAGAAGACCCAGCAGGTGCTGGGTTGGCGCAACTCCGACGTCAGCCGCGTCTTCACTCACCAGGTCGGTCGCCAGCATCGCACGGCCCTGATGCAGCGTCTGCAACTCGATCCCGCACTTGATTTTCCAACAGTCGAGTTCCTTGGAAATACCGGGGCCGCCGCTCTGCCCATGGCCCTGTCGCTGGGACTGCAGGCGGAACCGCCGCGGGCGGGTGAGCGGTTCGCGATGCTGGGGATCGGCAGCGGACTGAATTCCATCATGCTGGGGACTGCTTTCAACTGACTCCGGTAGAGTCGACTCTGAGAGCCAGGTAGTCCGGGCGATTCAGGCGGACTTTGGCGCTTGTCCGCGACTTTTCCACCGCGTACACTGTGTTCCGGCCGTGCTCTGGGTTTCCGAAGCTTCGGAATCCTCGGATCTTTGCGGGTTGCAGCCCCTCATTCGGCCTTACACCGTGGAATCTGGCTGAATCAACCGCATTCCGACAGTCCGTTTTTTCGACAGATTCCCGAAGCACATCTGTCCATGGTTTCCCGTGATATCAGGACCAGCCCCTTGAGAGCGTTGATCAGCGACATTCACGGCAATCTCGAAGCACTCAATGCAGTGCTGGCCGATATTCGCAGCAAAGGGATTACGGAAATCTACTGTCTGGGTGATGTTGTCGGCTATGGTCCCAATCCGGCCGAGTGCATTGATTTGGTGATGGACCTCGACCTCTGCCTGCTGGGCAATCATGATCAGGCGGCATTGTTTGACCCGGAAGGTTTCAACGCGGCTGCCGAACGTTCCATCTTCTGGACGCGTAATGTGCTGGAACGCGGTGTGGGACCGAAGGCTGAAAAACGCTGGGACTTCCTCGGAGAACTGAATCGTCGGTATCGTGATGAAGCGTCCCAGACGATGTACGTGCACGGCTCAGCACGCAATCCGCTCAACGAATACGTGTTCCCTGACGACATCTACAACAAAGTGAAGATGGAGAAGATCTTCGCTCTGATCGAGAAGATCTGTTTTCAGGGGCACACGCACATACCCGGTGTTTTCACCGATACACTGGATTTCCTGGTGCCCGAAGAGATCGGCTTCAGGTATCGCATCGGCAGCGGGAAAATCATGGTCAACGTCGGGTCCGTCGGTCAGCCCCGCAACAACGACCCGCGATCCTCCTATGTCACTGTGCACGATGACATGATCGAGTTCCATCGGGTGCCGTACGATGTCGAGACGACAATCTCGAAGATTTACGACATCCCGGAGCTGGACAATTTTCTTGGTGACCGTCTGCGGGACGGTCGCTGAAGGCGTTCGGGGCGTTCAGGGCAGGCTGTCCGCCAACCGCCGCAGTCTGTGCTGCTCGCCGACCAGCACCGTTTCGCCTTCGGCCAGCCCCTCCACAATCTCCACTCGCGATTCGTTGCATATTCCGGTCACCACGGTTCTTTGCAGCACGCCGGTCGATCCTGCCAGCAGGACTTTTGTCTGCTGACCATTTCGAAACACGGCCTGAACCGGGATCTGCAGCACGTCAGGGCGATCCACCACCACAATCTCACACGTGGCTGTTGTACCGAATGCGATGCTCGCCACGGATTCGTCTGAGCCCGGCAGTTCGAGCTGTACTGCATTAAACAGGTCGTTCGGGGCAAACCACGAGATGGGTGATGAGATGGGGGCGATCCACCGCAGTTCTGCTGACAGTTCCACGGATGGCAGCGTCGGAATCCGTACAACAGCCGGAAGCCCCACGGATAATTCAAACACCTGCGACTGGCTGACCCGTCCCGTGACAATCATGCGGGAACGATCGACGATTCGGAACAGTTCCTGACTGTAATGGGCCGTGCCACCGATTTCGATGTATTTGCCCTCATCGCGGTTGTGGCAGTAGATCAGTTCCCCGCCGCGAGCCGCTCTGATGGTGCAGGCACTGAGTGCCCGCTCGAGGTAATCCACATGCAGTTGCAGGCCAGCTACTGACTGCTGCATCTCCAGCGTCTTCACTCGCTGCACTGCTGAAGCCAGCTCATTCTGCGGTCCCGTGCGCCGCAACTCGTCGGCAGCCAGTTGGGCATTGAAACGCAATTCCGACGATTTTTTCCGGTGATGAAAGGTCTCGGTCAGATTCAATTGACCTGCAGCCCGCACCACCGAGCGATGTGCGTTCTGTTTTTCCACTTCGCGAATGTCCAGCTCGGCCACACTGTTGATTCCCAGTGCCGTCAGTTCACGAGTCCGCTCCCAGGATTCCTGGGCCATCGTCGCGGCTTCCCGTCGCATGGTCACATCACCCTCAAGCTGCAGTAACTCCTGATCGGCTTCCGCTTCGATGAACGACGTGGACAGATCCTGAGTCAACTGGGCCTGCAGTCGATTGCTGCTGAGCCGCCGATCGTTCTTCAGTTGCTGCAGCGTTTCCCCGGCGAGGGCTGTTTGCCAGCCTGCCTTGGCGCGGATCAGCAGCAGGGTCTGATCCCGCAGCTTCGAGCGAATTTCGGCAGAATCAAGTTCGCAGACAATGTCACCGGGCTGCACTTGAGTCCCTTCGGGCAGCAGTTCCACGATTTTCCGCGGCCAGTATCGGCAGTCGTTGTAGACGATGCCGGGCTGAAGAGTGGCGATTTCCCCGCGCACGGGCACCGTTCGCAACAGTCGGGCCCGCCGCACAACCTCACTGCGGAATCCGTTGGCTTCAACCGTCTGTTGGACCCGAGCCCCCTGCATTTGGGCGTCCGTTGGGTGGCTTTGCAGCCACAGACCCCCAAACAGCACGCCCAAAAGTGCAACCGGTACAAACCGCAAAACGGACGCTCGCGGCTGAACCGCTGACTGTTCAGCGATATCGCTGGCGGAGCTGTCAGGCTGGGCTGTCAATGACATCGGGCTGGGCTGTGTGGAGTGATGAGCGGTGATCAGGCTGGGCGGAGCGAGGCAGGACACGAACATCTTTGAACGCGGTAGCTGCCACATGTTAGCACAGGGGCGACCTGGAACCTGACGAAATCTCTGCAATTCGTCGGATTGTCAGCGGTAACACGAGTCCGTTCGCAAGTCACCTGTTTTCAGGAGCCGGCGACGGGTTTCTGGAATCAGTACCGGACCCGCTTTGATCGGGTATCGCAGCATTGAAAGTCGTTCTGTGAGTGGTACTGGTACCCGACTCAACAGGGTGCGCGGCGACAAATTGTGTGCGCGGTGCCCATCCGGCACCGTTAATATCCTGCTCCTGAAGACGGTTGGAACCAGAATGCCGATCCGGAAAACTCTGATGGTGTCCTGCCATGTCGAATCCCGTGTTGTTGAATGAAAATGCTGCTGCCGCCGCCGTCTGCAATCGTCGTGTCGTGATTGCTGGCGGCAGTGGTTTCCTTGGTCTGGCCATCGCAACCCATCTGAACAGTCTGGGGGCCGAGGTCGTGATTCTGTCCCGTGGCACGCCACCCGTCGGTCCATGGAGTCATGCAGGCTGGGACGGTCGCACGGTCGGTGACTGGAGGCAATGTCTCGACGGAGCAGCGTGTCTGATGAATCTGGCCGGTCGGAGCGTGGACTGCATCAAAACACCGGATCATCAGGATGAGATCCTGCGGTCACGCATTGAGTCGACGCGGGCGCTCGGTGCAGCCCTCAGAACTGTGGCATCTCCACCGCCGGTCTGGGTGCAGATGAGTACTGCCCATATCTACGGGGACCCTCCGAATGTGTGGTGTGATGAAGATTCCGCAACGGGTTATGGTCTGGCCCCATTTGTCGGGAGGGAGTGGGAGCAGGCTTATCGCGAGAGCGTATTGCCGGCACAAAGGCAGGTGGTCCTGAGAACCAGTTTCGTCTTGGGGCGTGATCGGGGTGCTGGTGCCAGTGCCATGAATAAGCTGCTGCCGCTGGCGCGATGCGGTCTGGGTGGCCGGGTCGGTTCCGGAAAGCAGGGCTTAAGCTGGATCCACGAAGCGGACATGTGTCGACTGCTGACGCTTGCTGCAGGCGATAGCGCCATGCAGGGTGTCTACGTGGCTTCTGCCCCTCACCCGGTGACGCAATCCGAATTTATGCGGGAGCTGCGTCGCGTTGTGGGTATGCCCGTGGGCCTGCCAGCCACTGCATGGATGGTGCGACTGGCAGCCCGCTGGTTGCTGCGGACTGATCCCGAACTGGCATTGTACGGTCGATTTGTCAGATCACGGCGACTTGCCGAGTGCGGGTTCGAATTTCAGTTCCCGCACCTGCCGCAGGCCCTGACTCATCTGTACGGGTAATGCTGAGTCCCGTGCATAGCTTTTCGCCGTCCACAGCGAACGGTAGGATACGCAGGCCTGCGATCATCTGAGGGATTTGTTCTGTTTCCGGACGATGCTTCCGTTCAGGCTCGGGTCCTTGCGTTCCATCGCACCCCCTGTCCGGAATCAGACCATGAAACAAGATCCCGAATCACCCCAAAAGACTACGCGAAGGCGTGAGGTGCAGCAGGATCGACAGGCGGTGGGAGGCGACCTCGTCGCCGGACTTGTGGTATTTCTGATTGCCCTGCCACTGTGTCTGGGAATCGCCCTCGCTTCAGGGACACCCCTTGTTTCCGGTCTTGTATCCGGGATTATCGGTGGCGTTGTTGTGGGTCTGCTCAGTGGATCATCGACCAGTGTGAGCGGACCTGCTGCTGGTCTGACTGCCGTCGTTGCAGCACAGGTCGAGGGACTGGGAAGTTTCGATGCTTTCCTGCTTGCAGTGGTCATTGCCGGGGCAATGCAGATTGCACTCGGACTGCTGAAAGCAGGAGTGCTGTCATCATTCTTTCCCACCAGCGTGATTCAGGGACTGCTGGCGGCAATCGGAATGATCCTGATTCTGAAGCAAGTGCCGCATCTGCTCGGTCACGATACTGATCCGGAGGGGGAAATGTCGTTTTCTCAGCCGGACCACGAAAACACGTTCTCAGAGATCCTCAGGCTGTTCAATGGTGAAATTCATCCGGGGGCGGTCGTTGTTGGTGTGGCGGCTTTGCTGGTTTTGGTGGTGTGGGATCGTTTTTCGCTGTGCAGGCGGCTTGCGGTGCCGGCGCCCCTGCTTGCCGTTCTGCTTGGCTGTGCCCTCAAGGTCGTGATGGATTACATGGGTGGCATATGGCTGATTGAATCAACACATCTTGTTCAGGTCCCTTCAGCAGGCAGCGTCGGAGCTCTGAGGCTGCTGTTGCAGCATCCGGACTGGTCCCGGGTGCTGGATCCTGCCGTCTGGGGAGTTGGATTGACGGTTTGCATTGTTGCTTCGCTTGAGACACTACTGAATCTCGAGGCTATTGACAAACTGGATCCGCGTCGACGCGTGTCTCCACCGAACCGCGAACTGATTGCTCAGGGTACCGGTAATATTCTGTGTGGATTATTGGGGGGATTGCCCATTACATCTGTGATTGTGCGGTCGTCCGTCAATATTCAGGCTGGTGCTGCCAGCCGACTTTCCGCTGTCTTTCACGGTGTGCTGCTGGCAGCGTGTGTCATTCTGATTCCGGAATGGCTCAACCAGATCCCGCTCTCCGCTCTGGCTGCCATTCTTCTGCACACCGGAATGAAGCTGTTCAACCCGGGACTGATGCGGCGAATGTATGCGGATGGCCTTTATCAGTTCGCGCCCTTTGTCGGTACACTGCTCAGCATTGTCCTGACGGATCTGCTGACGGGAGTCGCGTGTGGATTGGCGATCAGCATTACGTTTATCCTCATGAGCAACATGCAGCGTCCGGTGGCGGTCATTAAGGAGCAGAGATTTGGTGAAGAGATCACCCATGTGCAACTGGCCAATCAGGTCAGTTTTCTGAATCGGGGCAGCCTGCAACGACTGCTGGATGCGACACCTTCCGGAGCACATCTTGCCTTTGATGCCACGGCCACCAATTTTATCGATCCGGACATTGTCGCAATGTTGCGGGATTTCCAGCAGACAACGGGGCCCGCACGCGACATTCGGGTCAGCACCGTCGGTTTTCGTGAGTATTCCGGGCTTGCCAATCAGATTCTGTACACTCAGTACTCAACTCAGGAACTGCAGCAGCGATTGAGCCCTGACGAGATCATGCAGGTGCTGCTGGCGGGGAATGCAAGGTTTCGGGCTGGTCAGCAGTTGGTGCGGGATCTGCATCGACAAATGGGAGAAACGGCTGCTGGTCAGCATCCACTGGCAATCATACTCGGCTGCATCGATTCACGGGCACCGGCGGAAATTGTGTTTGATGTGGGACTGGGGGAAGTATTCAGTACTCGTATTGCCGGCAATGTTGTTCGCAGCAAGGTTCTTGGAAGTCTCGAATATGCCTGCGCAGTGGCGGGGGCAAGGGTGATTCTGGTGATGGGACACACACGCTGTGGGGCTGTCTCCACTGCCGTAGGCCTCGCTGTTCACGGACGCCACAGCTGTTCAGATGTTGGCTGTCAGCATCTGGATATAGTGATTGAGGATATTCAGCAGAATGTCAGTGCCAGCGAACTGAGCGGCTGGACACACTGGTCCGAAGTCAGACGGCAGCAGTTTGTCGACGATGTGGCTCGCCGAAATACCATCCAGTCTGCTCAAAGGATTTATGAGGGCAGCAGCACCCTGCGAAACCTTGCTGATACTGGAAGAATTCTGATTGTTGCCGCCTTGTACAATCTGGAAAACGGCAGCATCGAAATCCTCCACAGGCAGGGCATTGTCTGACCGCGGCAATCATCAGAGACATTCTCTGGTCAAGTCACCGTCGCTTTTTTCGATGGATCGGCAGCGGCAGCGACCAGCTCAGAGAATACATCTTCAGCGGGTCTGTGCTGCCAAATCCATCAATCGATGCCGTCAGCACACCACGGATACCTCGCACTTCGGAAATGAGCACATCGTGGCCATGTGCAGCCGGTGACAGTTGCCTCTGCAGGCAGAATCCGGCTGGGAACAATCTGCCTTCCGGTGTTTCTGCCGGGAACCATTCCCGCGCCTGCCGGGGCAGGCTCTGATGCAACAGGATCGACTATACCATCACGTCCCGAATCTCATGACCGCCCTGAGCGATCTCCACGGGGCGTCCGGTGTGATCCGGAACCCTGGTCGCCGGGTCAATTCCCAGTGAACGATACACCGTCGCCAGCAGATCCGCCGGACGCACGGGATTGTCGGCTACCCAGGCAGCCTGGGCGTCCGATGCGCCGTAGACCGTGCCCCCCCGGATTCCTGCGCCAGCCAGCAGCGACCCATAACAGTTGGTCCAGTGATCGCGACCGGCGTTGGCATTGATCTTCGGAGTCCGCCCCATTTCACTGGTCACCACAATCAGCGTCTCAGACAGCAGGCCTCGTTCAGACAGGTCTGTCATCAGCGCTTCCATGGTCTGATCAAAACCCGGCAGCTTGTTGTTCTTCAGTATGCGGAAGTTATTCGTATGAGTATCCCACGCGTCGTAGTCAACGTTGACTGGTCCCCAGAACAGATCCCATGTCACATTCACAAAACGCACTCCCGCCTCAATCAGCCGACGGGCGATCAGCGTCGAATTCCCGAACAGCGTATTGCCGTAACGCTGCACCATCTGCGGTGTCTCCTGTGACAGGTCAAAAGCCCGCCGCAGCCTGGATGAGGTCAGCAGATCAAAAGCCTGCTGCTGCTGCCGGTCGTAGGAGGCGAGGCCAGCGACTGCCGCGACATCCAGTCGTCGCCGTTCATCATCGATCCGGGCCAGCAGGGTCCGACGGCTGTTCAGGCGGTCAATCGTCATCCCGTCCTCCAGCGCTGTGCTGGGCAGCTGCGGCATGCCGCGGACAATCTGCGGATTACCGGGTGACGGGGCGAAGGATTCCCTGTCGTAGTACGGCGAACACTCCGTAGTCAGCGCATCAAAGCGACGCCCCAGAAAGCCACCATACGGCCCCGCTCGACGAAAGGACTGGCCCCAGCCCAGCCAGTTCGGCATGTACACGTACTGCGGCGCTCCCGCTGGCGACCCCTGCAGATACTGCAGGACGGATCCGATGCTGGGAGCATCCGTGGGGCGCGGATGCTGGTCAGGAGGCATCAGATCATAACCGGTATAACAGGGCAGGCAGTTGTGACAGCCGGCGGCATGGGTCACCGACCGAATGAAGGCAAACTGGTCGGCCATCCGCGCCAGTCGCGGCAGATGTTCACAGACCTGAAGGCCCGGAACCGTCGTCGCAATCGGCTGAAATTCCCCGCGAATCTCTGCGGGGGCCCCGGGTTTCAGGTCGTACATGTCCTGAGTGGCCGCGCCACCCAGCAGAAAAATGAAGATGACATTCTTTGCCTTCGCGTCGCGAATCTGACCGTCACCCTCGGCCGACAACAACTGCGTCAGACCCAAACCAGGCAGGCCACCAAGCCCCCCCAGCAGCCCCGCCTGCAGCGTCTGCCTGCGAGTCCGGCCGTTGCAGCCCTGACGCGGTGATCCCAGCTTCGTCGGCATTCCAGAGCTCTCCCCGGCAGGTCAGGACTGTCACCAGAAGTCCAATCCTAAGCCGCAAATCGGGAAAACGCAAGATTTGGGACGAAAACAGCCCCGCGGGAGGGATCATCCACCGCAACGCCGCACTGCATCACTCGTCTGGCTGCATCTCACGCAGCCGTTTCAGCAGGGCCGTCAATGCCGGTCGCTGCCGGCCATTCAGTTCTGCTGTCTGCACCACTCGCTCCAGCTCCGTCAATGCACCCTGCAGTACCGTCCTCGCCTGCTGCGGACGGTTATTTCGCAGATACAGTCCTGCCAGCTGCTGTTGCGTGCGTCCCAGTGCCACATGATACGTTACCGACTCCGGATACTCCGTCGTCAGACCACGCAGAATCTCCTGTGATTCCAGCAGACCACTCTCAGCCCGTGAAAACTGCCCCTGCACGGCGGACAGTCCGGCAATGCGAGCCAGTGTGGCCGCCAGCAGACTGCGATATTCCGGTACACCCGGAAATCGCTGATACAGTTGCCGACTGAGTGTCAGTGAACGCTGCAGTTCCGGCATGTCACCTGGACGCCCTCCGGATAATGTGCCCAGCACATCCGCCAGCTCGAACTGAAACAATGCTGTTTCCGGATGCCCTGCATGCAGCGTCTCAAGGATTCCCACAGACTCCTGCGCCGCAGCTTCTGCTGCCTCCCAGTCCTGCCGCAGTTGAGCAATTCGCGCACTGTCGCGCAAGGCACGCGCCAGGTCCAGTTGCCACGCAGGATTCTGCGGGTCCTCCGACGTGAGCTGCCGCAGAATCCGCAGCGCCTCGGAATTCGTGTCCGACGCCCTTCGCAATCGCTGCTCCTGCGCCGCCTCGATTGCTCCCGCACCCCCGCCAACAGGGCCGGCTGAACCGGCTGCACCCGGAAAGCCACCCGGAACTCCCAACGTCGCTCCGGGTGCTCCACCCATCAACCCGCGAAAGCGGACTCGCGGATCCAGCCCCGCTCGCAACCCCATCGCCGTCAATCCGTTCAGTGATGCCGCCAGCAGGTGACGACCGGCTGCCGATTTTCCGGCCGCGGTTGTCGGCCCCAGTACTGTTCGCAACTGCTGCAGCGCCTGCAGGGCAGCCGGCAAGTTGCCCCGCCGAACTTCCAGTTGCTGCAGCTCGTGCAGAATTCGAGACTCCACCAGCGCCTGCGATACCGGCACCGCGCTGCCAGCCTCCAGCGCCCCGGCACCTGAAACCTCTGCTCCGCGACACACCTCCAGGGCCTGCTGATACGACGTGGCGGCATCCTCCAGGCGTCCCAGTTGTCGCTGTATGTCGCCGACGCGACGTCGCGCCTCGGCCGCTGTCAACCCAAGATTACGCGAGTTCTCTGCGGCCAGCCGGTCAAAGAATCCCAGCAGGGTTTCCAGCAGAGTCACGTCGGCTGCACTAAGGACCCCCGCCGACTCCCCAATCGACTCCTCGCCGCTGAACTCCTCCAGCAGCACTTCCGCACGACCGCGAGCGGCAATGTTTGCAAACACCTCCTCAAACGCCGTCACTGCCAACTGCAGATTCTTCTCCGCACGATCCCGCTCCCGATCTGCCGTCTGCAATGCTTCCGCCTTCTGCTGCAACGACTGCTCGGCCCGAATGTATTGACTGTCCCGCGCTGTCAGCAGCCGCTGGATCCGGCGATTGCTGACCCCCAGAATCAACACTACCGACAGCATCAGTAACAGTGTCGCTGCCGACAGTGCCGCCAGCTGCGGATTGCGACGTGACCAGCGCCACAAGCGTTCCGGAATCCCGGCCGGTCGCGCCATGATGGGCCGATCCTCAAGAAATCGCTGCAGGTCTGCTTCAAATTCTGCGGCCGTCTGATACCGCAGCTCCGGTTCCGCACTGCAGGCCTTCAGCGCAATCGTCTCAAGATCCCGCGGTATTTCCGGTCGCAACAGACGCAATTGCACCACCTCACGCTGCCCACTCCGCGATATCAGCGGAATCGCCGGTGGCTCCAGTGTCAGTAACTCCTGCAGTGTCAGTCCCAGCGCGTACACATCCGTCCGCGGATCCGCCTGCCCCCGCAATTGCTCCGGAGCCATATACCGCAGCGTCCCGACGATGTCGCCTGTCTGCGTCTGCCCCTCAGGCTCCACCGCGCGCGCTAAACCAAAATCTGCAATCCGAATCGTCCCATCTGCATCCAGCAGCAGATTGGCCGGCTTGATATCACGATGCAGAATGCCCTGACCATGAGCATAATGCAGGCCGCTCGCCGCCGCCGCCGTCAACCTCGCCACGTTCCGAAAATACTCTGATGGCAATGGCGTTTTTCGATCGCCAGCCACCTCCCCGAACACCGTCACGCGGTCGTCGGAAACTGCCCTGACAGGCACCGACTGGGTCAGCTGAAAGTCACCATTCGCAGACGCCGATGCAGCGGCCACGATAGTGCGTTCCGGATCGGTCGACTCCGCTGCCTCTGCTGACAGTTCTCTGGTGCGATCAGCCAGTGACGCGCGGCCATGACAAGGACCGTCCCCGGAGCTCAACAAACGCCGAGCAGCGGCTGCTGCACGCAGGGTACGAACGTCGCTCGACCCAGACGTCCGCACAGCCGACGGTCCCGGATCCCGCAGACTCTCCAGCACCTCTGACAGGGTCGCCCCTTCAATCAGCTGCATCGCATAGAATTGCAGCCCCTGATCCTCCCCAAAGCCATACACCGGTACGATGTTGCTGTGATGCAGACGCGCTGCCGACTCAGCCTCCCGCCGAAATCGTCGCAACTGCTTCTCTGAACCCGCGATGAGCTGATTCACCACCTTCAGCGCCACGCGGCGTTTCAATGACTTCTGCAACGCCTCATACACCACACCCATGCCACCGCGACCAATCTCCCGCAGCAACTGAAAGTCACCCGCTGTTGCAGGTACGGTCAGGGGCACGTCGGTCCGACCGCAGGTCGCTGCCTCAGACGGCTGCCCGCTGACACGCTCCGTCGCCAGCACCGTGGACAGAACCGCTCGCAGCAGCTCGGCATGTTCCGGCAGACGCTGACAGTAGTCCTCCACCTGCGGTAACTCGCCGCCGCGCAGTCGCTCCGCAAATTCCTCCGCCAGCACCTCAACCGGGTGTCGCTGCTCAGCGGACTGTTCATCGGCAGTGCTCATCGGAATCACCCCGTGGCGTTCTCATTCACTGTCTGTCAGCCGTCCCCGGACTTGCAGCTCTGCAGGATCTCCGCCAGCCGCGCTGCTGCGCGGACGTACCGATTACTGGCCGCGGTCGGCGTCAGTTCCAGCACCTCCGCAGTCTGTTGATTGCTCAGTTGCTCGAAATGCCGCAGCGCCAGCACTTCACGGTCCAGTTCAGACAGCGTATTCAGGGCCTTCTGCAGTTGCTGAACCTCCTCCTCCCGTACCAGCCGGCCACTGGGAGATGTCTGCTGAGCCAGCAGCAGCTCAGCCATCGACAAACTGGTGTCGCCCACCGGACCAGCGACCGCCAGATGCAGCTCCCGCCCCGCATCACGCCGCTGCCGAAACTCGTGCCGATGCATGTCCACCAGAGTCTGCAGTACCAGTTGCCGCAACCAGACAAAGGGCGACACCGTCGGCTGCTGCAGATATTCGGACAAACGCCGCGACGCTGTCAGCCACGTCTCCTGCAGCACATCCGCCGATTCAATTCGGCGACGAATTCGCGGATCAATTCGGAATCTCAGGATCCGCTCCAGCCGCGGCTGGCTGCCCGCATACAGCTCGGCCAGTGCCACCTGACCGAACTGCTGCAATCGCTGCAGGTCGTTCTGAGAGTCTGTTGCTGTCATACCTGTGCCCTCTCGGCACCAGAAATGCCAATTCAATCACCCTGAATCGGCCAAACACCCAACCCCCGCCGTCTGGTATCGACAATTCGCCTCGACTGCCGGAAAATTATCAAAAGTTGTGTGGATTCCATCCTGCAGGTGCCGGAATTCCCTGTAGAAGGTGGAAAGTGCAGCCGGTTCTTCAACTTGCCGCGGCTTTCCACGCCTGTTACCAGTCGCATCTCCATCAAAGGAATTCTGTCACATGCGTATCTCTGTTGGTTTGCCGGCCTGTCTGGCCTTTGCAGCTCTTGCCGCTCCCGCTTTTGCGCAGGATGCCCCGGAAAATGGACGTGGCGGTGGCCGCCAGCGCATGGGGGCGGCACCCCTGATGCAGGCTCTGGACGCTGATCAGGATGGGGCTCTGTCGCCCGCAGAAATCGAAAATGCCGCCAAAGCACTGGCCAAACTCGACAGGAACGGTGACGGGACCCTCAGCACCGACGAGCTGCGGCCCGCACAGGGTGGACCCGGAGCCGCTGGACGCCCCCCCGGGCAGCCCGGTGCCCCCGGACGACCCGGACAGGCCGGCGGAGCGATGACCGGCGAAATGCTGACACGCATGTTCGAAACTCGCGATGCTGACAAAGACGGAAAACTCACCGGTGAGGAAATTCCCGAACGCATGCGCCAGAATCTCGAACGCGTCGACGCCAACAAGGACGGTGGCATCGATAAGACCGAACTGCAGCAGGCGATGTCTCGCATGGCCGAAGCCGCCGGTCGCAACCCGGGTGGTCGCCCCGAAGGTGGCCGCCCCGAAGGTGGTCGCCCCGAAGGTGGTCGCCCCGAAGGTGGCCGTCGTGGGCAGGGCGGTGGCGAAGGCGTACGTCCGGGACGTCCTGAGGTCGAATGAGTGCGAACGCTTTCGCGGTAATTGACCGGCAGGTTGCGTCCGGATGCCTGCTCCGGACGCCGGCCGGTCTTTCCATTTTTACTCTGCTGTCAGGGATCCCGCCCATGCTGCTGCAACTTCGATACTGCTCGATCCGTCGCCTGCCGCATGCGTTCCTCGGGCTGGCACTGCTGCTGCAGACTGGCGGCATGGGCAGTGCTGTCGGTGGTGACGAACCCGTTCCGTCAAGGGCTGCGGATTCAGGTGCCGCAGAGCAGCAGATCTCTCCTGAGCAGACGCGGTTTTTTGAAGCCCGGATTCGGCCGGTGCTGATGGACAGTTGCGGGCGTTGCCATTCCACGGAGGGCGGGCAGGGAATTCGCGGCGGCTTGTCAGTTTCCAGCCGTGAATCACTGCGTGTTGGTGGTGAATCGGGGCCGGCCGTGGTGCCGGGTGACCTTGATGCCAGCATGCTGTGGGAAGCCATCAATTACCGCGGCCTGCGGATGCCGCCCAATCAGCAGCTGCCTCCGGAAGTGATTGCTGATTTCAGGCAATGGATCGAAATGGGGGCGCCGGATCCGCGAGTGCCCACGGAACAGGTCGTGCAGTCGAAGGTGACGCCGCAGAAGATCGTCGAAGGTCGCAGTTTCTGGGCGTTTCAGGTACCGCAGCGGCCGGAACTGCCTCCGGCGACGCAGTGGTCAGAAACGCCCATTGATCGACTGCTGGCACGGCAGCATGCAGCGCACAATCTGCAGCCGGCTCCGGATGCTGAACCTCTGACGCTCCTGCGGCGGCTGTACCTGGACCTGATCGGACTGCCACCGAATCCTGATCAGCAGCAGCAGTTCACGGCGGCGTGGCAGCATGATCCCCGGCAGGCTGTGGCAACCACAGCCGATGAACTGCTGGCTCGCCCGCAGTTCGGTGAACGCTGGGGACGCCACTGGCTGGATGTCGTGCGTTACGCTGAATCCACAGGCAAGGAAATTGACGTATCGTCACCCAATGCGTGGCGCTATCGGGATTACGTGATTGATGCGTTCAACGACGACAAACCGTACGACCGTTTTATCCGCGAGCAATTGGCCGGGGATCTGCTGCCGGCAAAGACCGATGAGCAGTGGGCCACGCAACTGATTGCCACCGGCTTTCTGGCGCTGGGGCCCAAGGCGCTGATCGAACAGAATCCGCGGCAGTTTCAGGCTGACCTGATTGACGAGCAGATCGACGTGACGACGCGAGTCTTTCTTGGTGTGTCCGTTGCCTGTGCCCGCTGCCATGATCACAAGTTTGACCCCATTCCGCAGTCTGACTACTACGCCCTTGCGGGCATTTTTCAAAGCACCGAGACGTGTTTTGGCGGTGTTCGCAGTCAGCGAAATCGACATCCCTCGAATCTGCTGATCCTGCCCATCGATGACCCCAATCCGCTGGATACTCCGCTGTCCGAGGACGAACTGGCAGAACTGCGCAGGCGACGCGATGAGGTACAGCAGCAGGCCGCGGAAGCTCGTCGTGCCGCATTCAGACCGCAGCCCGCCGGCACAACCCCTCAGCCCAACCTCGCAAACCAGTTCATTCTTGACCAGCAGGCGACCCAGTTGACGACACGTATTAATAGTGTCGACGAAAATGGCCAGCCCCTGACGGTCTGCATGGGCGTGCAGGATCGCCCTCAGCCGCAGGATGCCCGGTTGCTGATTCGAGGTGAAATTGATCAACTGGCTCAGGCTGTCCCGAGAGGATTTGTGCAGGTGCTGGGCGGAGACACCGCCGCCATGCCCGGGAACGGTTCCGGGCGACTGCAGTTGGCTCGCTGGATTGGTGCTGAATCCAATCCCCTGACAGCACGTGTCATGGTCAATCGCATCTGGCTGCATCTGTTTGGCGAAGCGATTGTCAGGGAAACAGAAAACTTCGGAGCGTCCGGGCCAGGGCCCTCCGATCAGCAACTGCTGGATTACCTCGCCGTGCAGTTCATGGAACGCGGCTGGTCGATCAAGACAATCATTCGCGAAATTGTTGTCAGCCGAGCCTACCGCATGAGCAGTACCTGGGATCGGCAGCGTTTTGAGCAGGATCCGGACAACCTGTACTTTGCTCGCGCTCAGCCGCGCAGGCTGCAGGCGGAAGTGCTGCGTGACTGCATGCTGGCGGCCAGTGGTCGGCTGGATCTGCAGCGACCCCGCGGGTCCATGCTGGCTCAGTATCCCTCGGCCATTCTGGGGCCGAACGGACCGGTGGGAACGGTGGTGGCTCCTGGTGTTCCGCGTCCGGCCGGTGCTTCGGGCATGTCGGTGACGGGCAATAACGAAAACAATGCTGTTGGTCCACTCGCCCGACGCCTGCAGCAACTGGGTGGTGGCAATGGCAGGTTTCGTCCCGGACAGGTGCAGGGGAACCCTTTCGATGCCAGTGTGGCGTATCGTTCCGTGTATCTGCCGGTGGCTCGCGGGCTGCTGCCTCGAGCTCTCGAAGTCTTCGATTTTGCGGAACCCAGCATGGTGATTGGGCAGCGTGAGGCGTCCAACACACCCGCTCAGGC